>NZ_CAXAQF010000041.1:0-15506 GCF_963970735.1 Pseudomonas sp. RA_35y_Pfl2_P32 | reverse complement strand
TCATTTGAGTTGCCGCGAGATAAGCAAGACGACCAAATGGCCGAACCATACTTTCGATGCGCTGGAGCTCAACACATCCCAGAAGCGATTATAGAAACGGCCGCATTCTATAAAATCGCTAAAAAAAACAAGCCTCTTGCATTGTTTTATTATCAGCTTTTCGGCTCAGCCGGAACCTGTTGATAATTTTGGTTATAAACCGGATCCCAAACTTCATGAGATCTATTACGGTCTATGGAATCAATTACGGGCCGACAGAAGTCTACGCTTCCCCAACCTCATGAAAGACCACCCGCTACCCGCTCACCCCATACAAGGCTTTGACGCCGAGCATCCGGACCGCCGACCTGAGATATGAGCGATCTCACCAAACTGGAAAGTCGTAGGTACCTGCCTGGACGATTCATTGAGGCAACGTTTTTATGTGCCGTCGGTCTGTTGGGAATACTCCCTACATATTCCAGGCAGCGCGCTCACCAGGGATGAGCACGAAGATGATATGGCTGAAGGTTATTACCGATGCGCGGGGGCTCAAGAGAAGGCAGATGTCATGTCAATAACATCGTCATTTTTATAAGAATGCCAAACAGAATTTGCCACGTTCACTGTCTACCATCAGCGAGCGGCCTCGTTCGGGAGTTCTACGGGGTTAAGCAATACAAAAAAAGCCCGCATAGAGTGTGCGGGCTGAATGTTCCTTGGATGTGCGCGCTGACTATAAGGGGCGCACTGGTCGCCCAGGGTGAAGAATTTGTCATGTTCCTGGCCGTTCGTCCGCTGGCCAGCACCTTAGGCGGCTGGCCCTCTCAAAGCGGTATGGCTCGTGCGTTGGACTCGCGACCGTTCACCCACTGGTGTCCACGACGAGAAGCGGCGGGTGTAAGTTGATTGCGGGCTTATCGACTTCAATGGAGGTGGCTATGAGTTTGCCCATGCTGAGAAAAATGCACATGAATGGTTATGAGCTGGTAAGCGTCAACAGCGGCCCCTGGCGGGTCTGCACGCAACACGACCGGATCGCTACCTTCGCCACGCGGGAAGAGGCACTGGCATTTGCGGCCGCATTGCCAGGTTACAAACCCCGCATGGCATCGGCCATCAACGTCAACCGATAGATGCGAGCGGGCTCGCGATGGGCCTCAACCAGCGTGCGGGCGTGCTCAATCAACGCCGCGTGCTTGAGTCCATCGCGAACCGGCCCGCTGTTGTATCTTCATGATTTGCGCCGGTCAGGGCCGGTCGGATTGCCGGTGTCGAGCAGTCGGCGCTCTATCAGCACATTCTGCAGGGCCTGGCGGTCGGTAGGAGCCAACTGATGCTGGCGTGCCTTGAGTTCTAGCAGAATCGGGGTGGACCAGGTGCGATAGGTCCGCTCGGCCTGTTGAATCGGGTTCATCTTCGTCTCCCAGACAAGATGTTTCACGAGAAGGGCAGCAGGGCATACCGCGCACAGGCTAGTCGAGAAACCCGCCACTCGCCAGGCGCTGCCTGGTCAGCCATTACCCTTTTCATCGCCGCCCCTGAGGACTTTGCCGATGGGCGTGAGCAACCCCGGATAGTGGTTGCGCACGTTGCCAATGGCACTGTCGACTTTGAACCATTCAAAGGCCTCGGCAGGCTCCGCTTCGTGCAGCACCCTCTGTTCCGCACGTTCCTTGGGCATCCCCAGGTTGAGCCACTCCCGGGCCAGTTCCGGGGACAGCACCAGCGGGCGCCGGTCATGCAGGTCGACCATGCCGCCAACGCTGTCGGCGGTGATGATCACAAAGCCGTCATCGGGTCGCGGATCGCGCCCACCCGCCGGGTATTGGCCAATGGCGGCACACAGAATAGGTGCCCGGTCACGGCGGCGGATCAGGTAGGGCTGTTTGTTCGGACCGCCTTCGTAGACCCACTCGAACCAGTTATCGATGGGGGTGATGGCGCGATGTGGCCAGATCGCCCGGAAGAACGAGCCGTGGGCCACTTTTTCCACCCGGGCGTTGATCGGCAAGGCGTGGTCAGTGGACCAATGGGGTCGCCATCCCCAGCGCACCCGATCGGCGTGCAGTGTTTCCCCTTCGAGATGAATCAGGGCGGCTTGGGTGGTGGGCGCGACGTTGTACTGCGCCAGAGCCTCGTCGCCCAGGGTATTGACCAGGGCGTTGGGCATACCGAGGGCCGCGACAAAGTCGTGAATGCCTCGGTACTGTGAAAGTCTTCCGCACATTGGAAAGCCCTCCGCTGGAGCTTTGAGCTTAGTCCAAGGGTGAGCGCAGAGTTCTGGCCTGGGTTACAGATCTCCAACAATCAATCTGTTTATCCCGCCCCCGGCGCCTTTCTACAATGGCGCATGATCTTCAGGAGATAGGCAGATGGGTGTGCGCACGCGTATGGCCACGGTGGACGATGTCGAAAGCTTGTTTGAGATTCGCACGTCAGTGGCGCAGAACCACCTGAGCCGGGAGCAGATGGACGCCCTGGGCATAACGCCACAAGTGTTGTGTTCGGCGATCAAGGAGGGCCCTTGTGTGTGGATCGCCGAAGTCGATGAGCGGCCGGTGGCGTTCTCCATGATTGACCGGGACGAAGGCGAGGTATTTGCCATGTTTGTCCGCCCGGCCTATGAGAATAGAGGGCTGGGGCGCCTGTTGATGGCCGCCGCCGAAGCCGAGCTGTTCCAGGCCCATGAGCGTATTTTCCTGGTGACTGACGGCCGCCAGGAAATCCGCGCCAACGGTTTTTATCAGCGCCTGGGCTGGACGGTCGTGGCCAGGGTGGATGCCCAGGATGTGCGTTATGAAAAACGCCGACCCTCATCGTGACAGCGCTTAGCTCACGCTGAACGTCGCAATTGGCGGCTGCTGTTGTTCAGGGCCAGGTTGACTTTGCGCCACTCGAATGCCGAGTCGGGCAGGCAATGGTGCCGGACGAGGGCTTCGGCACGTGTCGGCGAAAGCAGGGGGTCGAGCCATTCGTTGGCCAGTTCGGGCTCCAGCACCCGTGGGCGCCGGCCTTGGTGTTCACCGGCGGTGGTGATAATCACAAAGCCCCCGCCGCGTTGTGCGGCCAGTCCCCGATGCACCTGGGCCAGTGCGGCGAAGAACATTGGCCGGCGATTTTTCAGGCGCATGAAGTACAGGTCTGGAGAGTGGGGGGCCTGCGGCTGCGCGACCCATTGGTACCAGCCGTCGCTGGGCACCACCGCCCGGGCATTGGGCCAGAGCAAGCGCAGGTCCGTCTGCGTGCCGAGGGTTTCCAGTGGCAGTTCCAGCGAATCAGTCTGCTTGCCCCGTGCCCCAAAAGGCGCCCAGCCCCAACGCACGGCATCAATATGCAGCCCGTCCTCGCAGCCGTGCAATACCTGCGCGCACTGGGCTGGCGCGACGTTAACCGGCTGGGGTGACTGGCGCGGGCTACCCGTCGGCACCTCACCCTGGGGGTTTAACGCTGTGATGAAGGCCGCCATGCGCCCGTGTTGAACGAAATGCCCATCCATAGTTCACCTGTCCGTCGGATACTCGCTGCCCAAAATAGACCTGCCGCTTTCCCGATCTTGAGCGGGTATCGGGTCATAGCGGTTGAAGCCAATGCAAATCCAGGGCCAGTGCGGCGATGAAGGGCAACTTCGCTGCAACGCAACCTCTGTAGGTGCACGGCTTGCCCGTGATGACAGCTGTCAGTCCGCCATCGCCGGCAAGCCGTGCTCCCACAGGATGTGCACGCACCTAATTGGCGGCCATCCGCGCTTTACTTCGACCCGGCGCCGATCTGCCAGACGTAGGGCGGTTCGGTGCCGTTGATTTCCCAGTCGCCGATGATCCGCTCCTTGTAGATCAGCGGGTTGTGCGAGGCGGCGGTGCGTGCGTTGCGCCAGTGCCGATCGAAGGCCTTGGTGGTGCTGGTGGCCGAAGCGCTGAGGGCGTTGAACAGGTCGCTGGTGGCGCGCAGCACCAGGTCGGCGATCACCACCTGGGCCTGGGCCGATTCCAGTTCGGCGGCGATGTTGGCCGCGCGCTCGGCGACCGGGTCCTGGGCGAAGCGGCTTTCGTACGCCAACTGCAAGGCCGTCGCCGCGCGCAGGGTAGTGGCGTGGGCGGCGTAGACCTGCGCCGAAGCCTTGCCCAACACCTGCTGCACCTGGACGTCCTGACTGACGTGGCTGGCATTGCCGGTGCTGAAGACGCGCGTGCGGGTGCGCACTTCTTCGCTGATGTCGCGCACGGCGGCGCGGCCGGCACCGGTCTGGACCGCCAGCAGCACCAGTTGATAGAAGGCCGTCTGGTATTTGAAGCGGGTGGCGAAGTCCAACAGGTTCTCAGGCTCCACCACGGCGTTGACGAACACCGAGGTACCGCTGCCGGTGGTGCGCTGGCCGAAACCATCCCAATCGTCGTTCTGGCTGATGCCCGGCTGTTGCACGCGTACGGCGGCGATGACGTCGGCACCGGTGTCATCGCGCTGGGCGTAGAGGTCGATCCAATCGGCGAAGATGCTGCCGGTGCTGTAGTACTTGGTGCCATTGACCACCCACTGCTCATCCAGGCGCGAGACCCGGGTGCCGACCTCGCCGATCTTCACGCTGCCGACTTCGGTCCAGGCATTGCCTACCAGTTCACCCTGGACAAAACGCTGGAACCAGACGTCCTGCGGCGCGTCGGCCTGGGCGTTGAGGCGGTCCTCGACAAACGCGAAGTGACCGCGCAAGGCCTGGGGCAGGTTGGAGTCGGCGGCGGCGAGTTCGATCAGCAGTTCGAACAATTGCGGCAGCGTCGCGCCCGCGCCACCGTACTGCAGAGGGACGCGCACGGCGCCAAAGCCGGCTTCCTTGAGCCATTGCACAGGTTCAAAGGGCAGGCTGCGACTGTGCTCGCGCTGCAGTGCGCCAGCGGCGATGCGCGCGAAGATCGGTCGGAAGCGTTCGGCCAGGGCCTGGTAGTCGGCGCCACTGGCAAGGGGCAGGTGCTGTTGCTGAACAGTCATGGGGCAGTTCCTTAATCGAAGGCAAGAGACGCAACAGGGCAGTGCAGCTGTTGCGTCCTGCTGCCAGTGCACAGGTCGTGCCTGGTACACCAAATCGTGTGATTGCGCGGGGCGCGCCGGGATTTTTGCTGCGCACGGCTGTCGCCTGGCGGGCAACTTGCTCAAGTGCTGACCGCCCGGCAACAGCAGTCGGCGCGCGTTGCGTGGAAAGGGCCCGCCAGCCCGTGTTGTGCAGGCAACAGGTGATCAACAGCCTGTGCGCTGGGGGACACTTTGGTTTTTCATGATCAATCATTAAGTTATTGATTATTAATGATTAATTGAGGTGGCACGGTTGCTGCTCAAGCCCTGGTGCAGGTGCCACAGTGGCACCTGCCAGCAGGAGTACATGCAATGAGCCAGGACAACATCAAGTTTGCCTATTGGGTGCCCAATGTCAGCGGTGGGCTGGTGGTCAGCAAGATCGAACAGCGCACCAGTTGGGACATCGACTACAACCACAAGCTGGCGCGGATCGCCGAACAGGCCGGCTTCGAATACGCCTTGTCGCAGATCCGCTTCACCGCCGGTTATGGCGCGCAAAACCAGCACGAATCAGTGACCATCAGCCATGCATTGTTGGCTGCCACCGAAAAGCTCAAGGTCATCGCCGCGATCCTGCCGGGCCCCTGGAGTCCGGTGTTGGCAGCCAAACAGTTGGCGACCATCGACCAGTTCACCCATGGCCGGGTGGCGGTCAATATTGTCTCGGGCTGGTTCAAAGGAGAGTTTCGCGCGATTGGCGAGCCCTGGCTGGATCATGATGAGCGCTATCGTCGTTCCGAAGAGTTCATCCAGGCGCTGAAGGGCATCTGGACCCAGGATAACTTCACTTTCCAGGGGGATTTCTACCGCTTCCATAACTACACACTCAAACCCAAGCCGCTGCAGCAACCGCACCCGGAAATCTTTCAGGGGGGCAGCTCACGCGCCGCGCGGGACATGGCTTCGCGGGTCTCGGACTGGTACTTCACCAACGGCAACACGGTGGAAGGGATCAAGGCTCAGGTCGACGATATCCGCGCCAAGGCGGCGGTCAATGGCCACTCGGTGAAGATCGGCGTGAATGCCTTTGTCATCGCCCGTGATACCGAAGCGCAGGCGCGCGCGGTGTTGCAGGAGATCATCGCCAAGGCCGATCCGGAAGCGGTCAACGGGTTTGGTGGCGAGGCGAAAAACGCCGGAGCCTCCAGCCCCGAAGGCGAAGGTAACTGGGCCAAGTCAACCTTCGAAGACCTGGTGCAGTACAACGATGGTTTCAAGACCAATCTGATCGGGACACCGCAGCAGATTGCCGAACGCATCGTCGCTCTCAAGGCAGTGGGCGTGGACCTGGTGCTCAGTGGTTTCCTGCATTTTCACGAAGAGGTGGAGTACTTCGGCCGCAAGGTGTTGCCGCTGGTGCGTGAGCTGGAGCGCGAGGCGCTCGCGACCCAGTCTGCAGCACTGGCGTAAGGACAGAGGGGATTGTTTTGCCCGAATGAGCCCGGTGGCCGGGCTCAGATCGACAGGTTGGCGACTTTCACCGCCTGCCCAGCCTGGGTCGGGCGGCGCTTGTTGACCACCAACTCGCCGGCCTTGATTAGCATCGCCCGGGTGATGTTGCGACTCAGCCCCAGCAGGCTCGCGGTGTGCACCTGGTTGCAGTGGCTGAAGCGATAGGCCGCGCGCAGCAACGCGCGCTCGACCCGCTCATGAAGGGCGCCGCTTTCTTCTTCGAACAGGCGCTGGAAGGCCTGTTGCAACAAGGCGTCAGCGCTGTTTTCGGTGGCACTGCGGTTGCCGTCCGGGCGCTCGATGCGCAGGTTGGACAGGTGCAGGTCATGGACGCGGATCAGGTGGTTGCGGCAGATCAGCAGGGTATGGTGAATGACGTTTTCCAGTTCGCGGATATTGCCCGGCCAGGAGTACCCCACCAGCTTCTGCTCGGCCTCATTGTCCAGCGCCACTTCACCGTAACCCAAGCGGCGGCTGTACTCGGCGATGAAGTGACGGATCAGCGGTAGGATGTCCCCAGGCCGCTCGCGCAATGGACTCAGTTCCAGGCTGACCACGTTCAGCCGGTAGTACAGGTCCTCGCGAAAATGCCCGGCGTTGATGGCTTTTTCCAGTTGCACGTTGGTTGCCGCCAGCACCCGCACATCAATGGGGATGCTTTTACGCGAGCCCAGGCGCACCACCTCACGCTCCTGCAGTACCCGCAGCAATTTGACCTGGATCGGCATGGGCAAATCGCCGATCTCATCGAGGAACAGGGTGCCGCCGTTGGCTTCCTCGAACCAGCCGGCCTTGGCGCTGAGGGCTCCGGTGAAGGCGCCTTTCTCGTGGCCGAACAGTTCGGCTTCCACCAGGCTTTCGGAAAACGCGCCGCAGTTGACCGCGATAAACGGCTGGGTGCTCCGGGCGCTGAGGTTGTGCAGGTGACGGGCCACCAGTTCCTTGCCGGTCCCGGTTTCGCCGATGATCAACACGCTGGCATCACTGGGGGCGACTTGTTGCAGGTGCGCCAGCAGCGCCTGGGATTTTGGGTCTTCGAACACTTGCGCGGTGGCGCGTATCGAGGTGGCGAGGGCGGGTGAGGGCGGCAGCGTGAGTAGTTGCATGGTCGAGCCTATGAGGAGAAGGGCGGCGTGGCCAGGACTGTGTTGAGCGCCCAGTCCCCCAGGTCGCGGAGCTTCAGCGACAAGCGCCTGGACCAGCACCAGGGTGCGCGAAGGGCGGAAGGATCCACCGGGGACGGCAACGACTTTGAGTGGGGGCTCATGGGCTCTGTTCCTGTTCGAATAGGGGATGTACAGCCGTCAGAGCAAGAATCGTTACGTTGGTTGAATATTCATATAAATCATAAGCTTATGATGATCCTCCACAGTAACTACGGTCGCGTGGGCAGCGAGCTGTTGGGCGACAGTTGTCCACGCAACAGCGGTGGATCGCTGTTGCTGGGGCAACATTGCGCAGCTCATGGGGTGGAATGTAAATGATCTAAAAAATATCCAATAAATACTTTTTAGTTATTAGCTTAAGACCATCCCTGGCCCTTTTCAGAACGAGATTCATCGAGTTCGCGCGTGTTCCGGGACGTCTTGGGTGATGGCGCGTTGGTCGGCATCGCCATTGAATCCCTGGCGGCCTCAATGCAGTACTCTGCGACTTTCGCCAATCCTTATTCGATCCAGTGCCCGGTTCAGAGCATCCAATGCATCCAGAAGGGCTTTCGCCTCGGCCTCCCGGCCATCTCCCCATAGGCGTTCGGCCATTTTGTTCAGGGCCTGGATCGATCGCTCAATGTCAGCAGCGGTTGCTGTCACTTTATTTTCCGGTTGTATGTTTGGCATTCAGTAACCCTTGCAGGGCATCGCATGGCAGCAGGTCGTGGCGGACTATCCAGCTCATCAAATCAGCCAAACAGCGCGCGCTGCCATTGTTGCTCACCAATGATGGCGATAGGGGCGCCGGTCTCTCTGAGCTCGACCGCTTTGATTATCTTTGTCCCATAGGTGCTATGGCGCCACTGGTCATTGCCAATGCTGCCAACCACCAGGTAATGAATTTTCTTGCTGACACCGCCACCGATGATGCCACCGCGCTCCTCTACCAGGGCCTGACAGTCTTTTCGAGGTCCGTACGCCATGATTCCGGTGAAAACAAACAATCTGCCATCCCAGGCGATCTCGGGTTCAGGTCGATTGAAGGGGAGGTCATTGGGAGGGGTGAAAGTTTGATCGCCAGCCTTGGGTTTTTCGGTACTCAGGCCCGAAAACCCTTGCAGCAGGCCGATAAGCTCAAGGGACTCGTCTGCATCCAGCACCCCATCCAAGAGCATATTGGAGAGACGCGAATAAAGTAGATTGATGACCGGATCATCGAGGTGGGCCAGGTTCGTCTCCAGCCAATCCCTGAGGAACAGCCCTTCGGCGGTCGATACGACGCCGTCGGCGGCGAGGCCTGCGGCCAAGCCAACCAGTGCGTCAGCTGAACGCCTGTCTATCCGCGAGCGATGGAAGTACTTGCTCCGCTCGAACTCACCGTGAATGTCGGTCATCTGAATTCCTTTTCGTGATGTGATGCAGCGAGAACGGCAAGTATCCACCGCGCCAGATGTCGACATCAACCCGGAGAGCGTTGTTTCTGGATACGCCATTACGCGGTTTGGTTTCGCGGGTTTGGCATCGAGAATCAGGGCGAATGGGAGTGGTGTTCGTTTGGCAGGACACCAGGGAATCAACAATAGTTTCTGGCTGTTGCATAAGGGAAAATCAGCGCAGGGGCGACGGAAAAGCCAAACTCCAGAAACGACAAAGCCCTGAAAAATCAGGGCTTTGTCGTATAAATGTGGCGGAAGCGTAGAGATTCGAACTCTAGGATAGTTGCCCATCGACGGTTTTCAAGACCGATATGTAAAGCAGCTAGAACTGCGGCCTTCAGGTTGATTTCTGTTCCATTACTTTCATTTTCCAGCATCGCTACAGACCGCATTCTACAAGGGTCGCGGTTCGAGTTATGGAACAGGTTTTCAGGCTATTTCGAGGGCTGCGCGATGGCTCCGATGCGGCGGTAAACCCGCTCGGTAATGTCGCCCTTGGTGTGCCCCAAGAGCACGCTGGCGTCATCGATGTCTTTGATCTCCGAGGCGGCCTTGGGTCGAATGTCGCGAAACTGAAACTCCGCAATCCGTCCCGCCAAAAGCGCGTCACCACCCTCGACAGCCGCCTGCTTCGCTTTTTCCCTCGCCTCATCCCACCGCTTGCGCAACATCGCCGCGGTCATCCTCTTGCCCCTCTGGCTCACGATCAGATAGCTGGAAACGTGCTGAGCGTTTCGCGTAGCAATCTGCGCTACCAGCAAGCCCAGGCTATTCGCCACCCCGTTGTTCACCATCTGGATCCGCAGCTTCTTGCCGGTTTTGTTTTGCTGAACCAACAAAAAACCGCCTTCGACATCATCCCGGCGCATGACCAGCACATCAGCGGGGCGCTGCCCGGTCAAATAGGCCAGGTCCATGGCGTCTTTGAGTTCCTGCCCTGCCTTCAGGTAGACCGCATTCCACACCACGTCATTCGCGTAATAGTCTCGCGGCGTCTCCTTGTTCTTGCGCACGCCTTGGCACGGATTTTCCCGGGTGGTCAGACCCCACTCTCGAGCCATGTTGAACACATGGGACAGGGTCGCGAGTTCGCGATTCGCCCGGACCTTGGCCGATCGCGCATCTCGATACCCGGCAATAGTCGCCGGGGTGATCGAGTCGATGGGGGCGCTGTCGAACATGGGCCGGAGCTGCTTGATCTCCGCCAGGTTGTCTTTCTGGGTCCGCGGGGCTTTCTTCGGGATGATGTCACGGATGTACCTGTCGAATATGCCCTTCATAGTGCGAAGGTCCAGGGGTTTCTCTTTGGCTTCTAGCTCGGCCCACTTGATTCTGGCCTTATCCAGATCCTTGCCCAGAGGGATGTCCTTCCCCAATAGGTCGCGGTAGTAGTACGCGGTCCATAACTTGCCGCTTTTGCGCTTTCTGGACCGCTGGTACATCCGAGGGGGGAGGTGGTGGTTCTCCGTATTCCGGGGTCGCATATCAGTTCACTCGCGAAAAGTCGGGCGTCCATGCCGGCGCCATCGGAGGAGGGTTGGGGTCGGCGATGGTTGGGGAGATCATGCCCAACTTCATGCGGGCGTACATCCGGCCAACCAGCGGCCGTTTACCCCGGCTTTCAACGAACACCCACTGACGATCGACCAACCAGCGGCGCTGGTAGGCTCGGGCCTTGTAGCCCGTTAGATCTGCGAGTTCATCGTCTGATAGGATTTCGGTTTCCATGGTCATGCTCCATGCCGCGCGTGGCCGCAGAAGGTGGGGAGAGTTTATTCGTCGTAGGAATCGGGGTCGTCATCACCGTCATGGCTCACGCTGATAGGCAGTTCGCCCAAGCGTTCTAAAGCCAGAACAAGTCCGATACGCAAGCCTTTGGCCATGTCCTTCGAGAGCACAATCTCGACTGGTTCATGTGTCCCAAGTTGAAGCGTCACACCTTCCTTGGCGTTGTCGCTGACCATCTTCAGCTGGTCGGCCTGGCGTTTGTGCCAGGCAAGCAGCGCCTCGATCATCTCGCCTACGTCATGCGGGGCGCCGACAGAACCTGCGAGGCCGGCAGTAACCAGCTTCTCCAGTTCTTCCTTTTCCTCTTCGGCTAGCTCGAGCTGGTTATCGGCAGCGAATGGGCCGCCAACCATTGACCAGCTACTAGCGAATACCTCGGCCTGCTCCATGATTGATTTAATTGTTTTTTCGGACATGCGAATTCCTCGCCCGCCGTACACCGGCAGGCTGGTGGGTTGATTGTGAAAATCAGATGAGGGGTTCAAATCAGATTGAGCAGGTGGGCGATGGTTTGTTGGTTCGCCTCGCCAGTTGCGTACACGCTTTCTCCCCTGAGGTGGCTGGCGGGGCGGCCCCTTAACGCCGCGGCCCCTTGTAGCAGTGCACGTAGGCGAACCAGGCGAGGGCGATCATAGGGATACTCCGTGCAATGGCAGACGGTGATGTTTTATTGCTTGGCGTGAGGGCGATCTATCTGTGTGCCAGTTGACTTGCTTCGAAACCCGATTCTAAATAGCGGTCTTCGTTGCTATGAAGCGCGAAATTGTTCATTGCGCACGCATCACGATTATTAAGGACTACTTTATGAGTAAAATTAACCCTTTCAAACCGAACAGTCCCGTTAGTAGTGGAATGTTTGCGGGTCGTACGAAGGAAATACGAACACTCGAGAAAGGGCTATACCAAACAAAAAATGGCTATCCTTCAAATATCCTGATAACCGGAGAGCGTGGGATTGGCAAGTCATCGTTGATGAATTTGCTAAAGCATCTTGCGGTTGGGGAGATACCTACTGAGTTTGGTAATTTTAATTTTTTAGCAGTCAATGTCGTTATTTCTGAACGTACAAGTTTAGTGACGTTGATACGCTTGATCGAAAGAAGTATTAGTCGTGAGCTTGGCAAAGTTGAAGCTGTTAGGAGCTTTCTGTCTGATACCTGGTCGTTTGTCCAGAGAATAAAGGTAATGGACTCTGGGATCGATAAGGGCGATATTATTGATGATGCTGATGTTGTAATCGATGATTTTGCATATTCGTTGGCTCAAACCTGCAATAGAATATCTAATCCGGAAAAGGGTGAGGCTTCCAAGGATGGAATTCTGTTTATCATCGACGAAGCAGACAATGCCTGCCCAAATTTGCATATCGGATATTTCTTCAAAGCTGTGACAGAAATGCTACATCAGCATAGCTGTGAGCGAGTGATGTTTGTAGTCGCAGGACTTCCAGACGTCGTCGAAAAACTTGCAAAATCTCATGAGTCTTCAATCAGGATTTTTACTCATCTTAATGTTAAGGAGTTAAGTTTCTCTGATACTAAATATGTGTTAGATCGTGGGCTTTCCGCAGGTAACAAACTCAATTCTGAGCAGACGACAATGGGCGACTTTGCGAAAGATCACGTTGCTTCGCTTTCTGAAGGATATCCTCATTTTATTCAACAATTTGCCCATTCCGCTTACGAGCATAATACGGATGGTGAAATTTCGGCAGACGATGTTTTAGAAGGCGCATTCAAGGAAGGTGGAGCGTTAGACTCAATCGGCTCTCGTTACTATGCAGCTGACTATCATTCAAAAATCAAGTCAGATGAATATCGGCAAGTTCTGGCTATTATGGCCGAGAACATGAGTGACTGGATTAAGAAAAGCGAAATTCGGGAAAAGTTTACTGGTGATGATCAAACGCTAACGGATGCCCTGAAGGCCCTTACAACCCGGAAAATCATTCTTAAGAATCCTTCTAAAATGGGTGAGTATCGTCTTCAGCAGCGCGGGTTTGCGCTATGGATTAAGCTCTTTGGTTCGCGGCCAAAAAAGTAAAGTGCGATCGGCGCCTACGCTGATGGAGGTCCAGCTTACGATCGATTTCACTCAAAGTCCCCACTGGCTGGCGTGATTCGTTGAAGTTGGGTATTTGTGTTCGGCCCGGCATGGGGCAGGATCAGGGAGGGTTGCATGAGCACAGAAGACGTTTTTTCTTTCGCCAAGGAAATGACTGATTCAGTTATCTGCCTGCGTGCTGGCGGTCATCACTTACAGGCCGCAATGCTGACCTACGTTGCTATCGAGCAAATGGCTTGGCTCTCGGTGAACCCGTTAAGGTCTGGGCCAGCCGATTTCCAAAATTGGGTTAACACGTACATGCAACCTTATGCACCATTGCCATGCACTGCCCGAGAAATCTGGGAGGCAAGAAATGGTCTTTTACATATGGGTACTGCGGAGTCGTCTGCAAACCGTGATAGCGCTGAAATCAGGCGAGTTTGCTACGTCTATGGCAACACGCCAAAATTAGCTAACAAGTCAGTAGGCGTTGTTTTCGTCAGGGTTGAAGACCTTGTAACAAGCTACTTGACCGGTGTTATGTGGTTCCTAAGTCACCTAGACGGTAACCCAAGCGAACTGCAAGTTGCTGAAGGCAAGATTGCTCGGATGCTCACACAGCGTCCGCTGTAGCCCTAGGTATCGCAGTCGATCCGCAGCGCTTTGCGATCGAGGCCAGCTTCAATTTCCGCGACACGTTTTCTGGTATCACGTATTCGTGTCGCGGCGCCGTGAGCAAGGGAAGGGCGCCGCCCGGGCCCAACGCCAAGCCGGTACCAGCGCCGCCGCCGCCACCGCAGAAGAAATCGACAACGATCTCATCGTCCTGAGTGCTGAAGCCAAGTCCGTATTGGGTTTTGAAATCGAAGGGGTGTTTCTTCTGTTTTGCGGACATAAGGGATCCTCGCCGGTATATTCGGAGCGATTCGAAAGGGAGATGTCAGATGGATCGAGATGAGCTGCTTACAGAGGTGAAGATTTTCAGATCTGCTCTTCAAGATCTGGTGAGGAGTGGTTTTTTTTTCCAGATATCGATCAGCGAGCGCTTTCCATCAGCATGCTGTGATGATGCGTCAGCGTTGTTGGCAACATACCTAAAGGAAAAGGGGTTTCCTGGTGCCCTTAGGATCTCTGGAACGGGCGGCGGGTGCCGGGGTGAACTTTGTTCACACGTTTGGTTAAGGCTTGAACAGTTCCAGATAGATATCACTGGTAGCCAGTTCGAGGAGTACAACCAGCCCGAGATACTAATTGCCGAGCAGGATGACTTTCTCGATACATTTGAGCTGGCAGATGATCCAGAGATAGCGGATTTCCGCGAGAAATTTTCTGATGATCCGTTGTTCAGGGGGTACTTCTCTCAAGCATACAAAGCGCTTGCATCTCACTTGCCGCCATCTAGCGCTGTTCAGTTATATGGGGTATTACGGGGGACCGGCATGGAGCCGGATCAAGGAGACGCAATGAAACGCAATGACGAATTCAAGCCAAAATGCCCAGGCTGCAAGTCTGATGTGTCGAATTTTTGTGCGACTCAGGTGATTGTCGATCGCGCAGATAAACCCATCGCTCTTATGTCCTGCGTGGGTTGCGGCCATGTTATCGGAGCGCTTCCCGAAAACGCACACCAGAAACCTGTCATAGAAACGAAGGTCGCGTCTGCTAAGTCATCTTGCTGCGGCTCTGAGAAGTTTGTCGCGTACCTCGATCGATTCAGTTCCGGCTTAAAGGATCAGCCCGCACTGATTCTTTGTGGTGAGTGCGAAAATACAGTTATCGCGACCCTCCCGGCCACTGACGTTTGGAATGATATTTAACCCGGTGCCGCCCTCCGTAGCCGGAAGCGGCGAATAGGAAGGCCGGTCTCCCGGCCTTGGTGTTACTTCGGATCGAACGCGCCTAGGGACAGAGCAGCGGCATCACCGATCTTGTCCTGCAGCACCGTCTTGAACTCCTGCGCGATGTCTTCGCGCTGAACCTCTTCACCCACCCAGCGCAATTTCAGTGCCGGCACTGCGCCACTGGTGATCACCGAGATTCGCAGATTGATCTGCTGCTCGGTCAGGCCTTCGAACGGGATGGTGCTGAACAGCAGGGCCGCCGGCAGTGTTTCTTTGCTGCGGGCCTCGATCTGGTCCATGGCGCTGCGGCTGGCGCTGGTATCGCCGACGGTGTTTTCGGATTCGCTGGTCGCCTTGACCGTTATGGTTCGAACTGCGGCGATGGCGCGAGCAACCGGAATCGCTTTGCCTTCGTCGTCCACTGGAGTCAGGTACTGGTGCCAGTCCTCGATCCAATCGCTCAAATCCTTCTGCGTCATGGCTCGGCCGCCGATGGATTGGGCAGCCTTGTAACCGGCCGATGCCTTGAGCTTCAGCACCGCGCGGTCATCTGCGTGGCCCGGATTTTCGTCAGTGCCCAGGTTGAACAGCAGCGTGCAGGTCATCTCGTCCTGGTCAATGAATCGCCCCGGATTCTCTAGACACCTTGCAAGCTCATTGCGTAACGCTTTTCAAACTCTACCGGTGACAGCTGATTGTTGAAACCATGGCGGCGTTTTACGTTGTAGAACATCTCGATGTAATCA
>NZ_CAXAQF010000040.1:0-26798 GCF_963970735.1 Pseudomonas sp. RA_35y_Pfl2_P32 | reverse complement strand
GCCCTAGCGAGGGGCCGTACGTCAGGGGCAAAGCGTTTTGCTTCCTTTTGGGCGTTTGCAAAAGGGAGTCGCCGTAAGGGCGAAACCATAAGTAGCCGTTACCGCAGCAACGGATACACCCACAAAAGCCAAGATCAAAAGACCGCAGCCTTCGGCCGCTCGCACAATCCGCGAGCAAGCAACATCATGCACGAGTGGGTTCCGGGCCCAGCAACAGGGCCTGCTCGCGCTCACACAGCTGCACCACAAAATCCCACAACACCCGCAGCCGCACGGACTTGTGCAACTCGCGGCGGGTGCTGATCCAGTAGCTGCGCTGGATGCTTTCGGCCGGCAGCAGCGGCACCAGGCCCGGGTCGCCGCTGGCCATGTAGCACGGTAACACGGCGATCCCCAGACCGGCGCGCGCGGCCTGTTGCTGGGCGATCACGCTGGTACTGTGGAACACCACCTGGGGGCTGCGGCAGAAGCTGTTGAGGAACATCAGTTCCTGGCTGAACAACAGGTCGTCGACATAGCCGATCCAGGCGTGGCGGCCCAGGTCTTCGCGGCTGCGCAGGGGCGGCGCGCGGTCCAGGTAGTCCTGGCTGGCATACAGCGCCAGGCGGTAATCGGTGAGTTTGCGGGTGACCAGCATGTCCGCCGCCGGCCGCTCCAGGTGAATGCTGATCTCGGCTTCGCGGTTGAGGATGCTGACGAACCGCGGCACGGCCACCAGTTCCACCTCAAGCCCCGGGTAGCGGTCAAACAGGCCCTTCATACGGCTGGCGAGGAACATGATACCCAGCCCTTCCGTGACCCCCAGGCGGATTTTGCCCAAGGGCGCGCTGGACTGGGTGATTTCTTCCTGGGCCAGCAAGGCGACATTTTCCATGGCCTCGGCATGTTTAAGCAGCGCTTCGCCAGCCGGGGTCAACTGGTAACCCTGCGCCTGCTGGACAAACAACGCGGTGCCCAGGCTTTGTTCGATTGCCTCGATATGCCGGGCCACCGTGGCATGGGTGGTTTTCAAGCGCTTGGCGGCGGTCAGCAAGCGACCGCTGCGTTGCAGTTCGAGAAAAAACCGCAGGTCATTCCAGTCGAACATCGGTCTTCCTTGTTTAACGTGGGCTTGAAGCTGTTTATAACCGCACAGCGGCTGAGCAAAAACTAACATTCTTTTATCGAAAACTAACAACTAGGATGAAGCGCAATAAGAACAACACGCTGCGAGGTCATGGATGTCACCAGTCGTTGATGCATACGATTACATCGTGGTCGGCGCCGGGCCCGCCGGTTGCCTGTTGGCCAATCGGCTGAGCGCCAACCCCCAACATCGGGTGCTGCTGCTCGAAGCCGGCGGGCGCGACAACTATCCCTGGATCCACATCCCCGTCGGCTACCTGTTCTGCATCGGCAATCCGCGCACCGACTGGTGCTACAAGACCCAGGCCCAAGCCGGCCTGCAGGGCCGCAGCCTGAGCTACCCACGGGGCAAAGTGCTGGGCGGCAGTTCGTCGATCAACGGCATGATCTACATGCGCGGCCAGGCCGGCGACTATGATCGCTGGGCCAGCGAAGGCAATCCCGGCTGGAGCTGGAACGAGGTTCTGCCGCTGTTTCGCCAGAGCGAAAACCATTTTGCCGGTGCCGACGACTTTCATGGCGCCAGTGGCGAGTGGCGGGTTGAACGCCAGCGCTTGTCATGGCCGATTCTCGACGCCTTTCGCGACGCCGCCGAACAAACCGGCATCGCCAGCATCGACGACTTCAACCAGGGTGACAACGAAGGCTGTGGTTATTTCCAGGTCAACCAGAAGGCCGGCGTGCGCTGGAACGCCGCCAAGGCATTTCTCAAGCCCATTGCCCAGCGGCCTAACCTGACGGTGCTGACGGGGGTCGATGTCGACCGCGTGCTCCTGGAAAACGGCCGGGCCTGCAAGGTCATCGCACGCTGGCAAGGCCAGGCCAGCACCTTCACCGCGCGCCGGGAAATCATCCTCAGCGCCGGCGCCGTCGGCTCGCCCAGCATCCTCCAGCGCTCCGGCATCGGCCCTGCCGGCCTGCTCAAGCGCCTGGGCATCAACCTGGTCCATGAACTCAATGGCGTGGGTGGCAACCTGCAGGATCACCTGCAACTGCGCTTGATCTACAAGCTGGAAAATGCCCGTACCCTGAACCAGATTGCTGGCAGCCTGTGGGGCAAGATGGGCATGGGCCTGCGTTATCTGTACGACCGCAGCGGCCCGCTGTCGATGGCCCCCAGCCAACTCGGCGCCTTTGCCCGCTCAGGGCCCGAACAGACCTCGGCCAACCTTGAGTACCACGTCCAACCGTTGTCGCTGGAGCGTTTCGGTGAGCCGCTGCACGCGTTCCCGGCGTTCACCGCCTCGGTGTGTGACCTGCGCCCACAAAGCCGTGGCCGGATCGAGATCAGTTCGGCCGACCCACAGCAGGCGCCGCTGATCCAGCCCAACTACCTGAGCCACCCCGAAGATCTGCGCGTGGCGGCCGCGGCCATTCGCCTGACCCGGCGTATCGTCAGTGCCCCAGCCCTGCAACCGTTCAAGCCGGTGGAGTATCTGCCAGGCGCCGAATTGCGCACCGAGGAGCAGTTGCACGAGGCCGCCGCGCGGATCGGCACCACCATCTTCCACCCGGTGGGCACCTGCCGCATGGGCCAGGATGCCGACGCGGTTGTCGACGCCCAACTGCAGGTGCACGGCATTCCCGGCCTGCGCATCGCCGACGCCTCGATCATGCCCCACATCACTTCGGGCAATACCTGCTCACCCACGCTGATGATCGCCGAGAAGGCGGCGCAGTTGATTCTCGCCTCACCGACAAGGAGCAACGCCATACCCACAGAACGAGCAACCGTACCGCACCTGTAGGACAGCAGACGCACCAGCCCGCAAGGCCGGTGCCGACAGTGGAACAACAATAAATAAACACTGTGAGGGATACCCGTATGTCAGACCAGGCAACTGCCGTGGCAGGAACGCTCAGCACCGGCACCAGCAAGGAAACACAGAAAGTCATCTTCGCCTCGTCCCTGGGGACGGTTTTCGAATGGTATGACTTCTTTCTCTATGGCGCCCTCGCGGCGGTCATCAGCAAGCAGTTTTTCGCTGGGGTCAACGACACCACCGCGTTCATCTTCGCCTTGATGGCGTTCGCCGCCGGGTTCATCGTGCGGCCGTTCGGCGCGCTGGTGTTCGGCCGGTTGGGGGACATGATCGGGCGCAAATACACCTTCCTCGCCACCATAATCCTGATGGGCGTGGCGACCTTCTGCGTCGGCCTGCTGCCGACCTATGCCAGCATCGGTATCGCCGCACCGATCATCCTGGTGGTCCTGCGCATGCTCCAGGGCCTGGCCCTGGGCGGTGAATACGGCGGGGCCGCGACCTACGTCGCCGAGCACGCGCCCATGGGCAAACGTGGATTCCACACCAGCTGGATTCAATCCACCGCGACCCTCGGCCTGCTCCTGTCGCTGTTGGTGGTGCTGGGGTGCCGCTACTTCACCGGCGACCAGTTCGAAGTCTGGGGCTGGCGCATTCCGTTCCTGCTGTCGATCGTGCTGCTGGGCATCTCCACCTGGATCCGCCTGAGCCTGCATGAATCCCCGGCCTTCCTGAAAATGAAAGAAGAAGGCAAGTCCTGCAAGGCGCCGATCCGCGAGTCCTTCGGCAACTGGGAAAACCTCAAGGTGGTGTTGATTGCGCTGTTCAGCATCAACGCCGGGCAAGCGGTGACGTTCTACGCCGCGCAGTTCTATGTGCTGTTCTTCCTCACCCAGTTCCTCAAGATGGACCCGGCCCTGGCCAATACCCTGCTGATTGTCAGCGTGGTGATCGGCGCGCCGTTCTTCATTTTCTTCGGCTGGCTGTCGGACCGGGTCGGACGCAAACCGATCCTGATGCTCGGCCTGCTGCTGGCGACGGTGCTGTACTTCCCGATCTTCAAGACCCTGGCCCATTACGCCAACCCGGCCATCGACCGCGCCAGCCAACAGGCGCCGATTACTGTGCTGGCCGATCCCGCCACCTGCACCTTCCAGTTCGACCCGGTCGGCAAGGCCCGTTTCGACAGCCCATGCGACAAAGTCAAGACCTTCCTGGTCAAGCAGGGCCTGCCCTACAGCAGCGTCGCGGCACCGGCCGGCAGTGGTGTGCAAGTGAGCATTGGCGAGGTGAAAATCGACGGTTACGACGAAGCCGCCCTGCGCGGTGCCGTGACCTTGGCCGGTTATCCGCAGACCGCCGATACCCAGCAGGTCAACAAACCGATGATCGTCGCCCTGATCGTGGCACTGATCATCATTTCGGCGATGTGCTACGGACCACTGGCGGCCTTGATGGTGGAGCTGTTCCCCACCCGCATCCGCTACACCTCGATGTCCCTGCCCTACCACATCGGCAACGGCTGGTTCGGCGGCTTCCTGCCCACGGTATCGTTTGCCCTGGTGGTGTACACCGGCGATATCTTCTACGGCCTGTGGTACCCCGTGCTGATCACCGGCGTGAGCCTGGTGGTGGGCATGTTGTGCCTGCGGGAAACCAAGGACGTGGACCTGGAGAAGAACTGACCCCGCAGGGCTCGCTCCTACAGGTCCTGTGTGCACCAGGACCTGTGGGAGATTCTATGGTTGGGGGCATATCCGTTGCTGCGGTAACGGCGGCTTGGGGTTCCGCCCTGGCGGCGGGTCACTTTGAAGAGCCCCAAGTAACCAAGGGCTCTTGCCCCTGACGTACGGCCCCTCGCTTAGGCTCGGGGTTCCTTCGCTACGGTATCCATCCGGGGGCATCGCCTCCGGTTTGCTTCGCTGCACCTCCTCTCGATGTATGCGGCTTCGCCGCACGGCGCTACGCGCCTCCCCCCAGATGGACACCTTCGCTCAGCCTGCCGATGGGGCGGGTGGATCAAGAGCAAGAGCACGGCGACCTGCCGGTCGGCCTGAGTGGTAAAGGCGTGCGAGGCGGCCTATCGGCCGGCCTGCTTTTTCCTGGGGTACGAATCTTCCCTGTGGGAGCGGCTCGCGCCCACAGGCTTTATGTCAGCTTCAGAAGTCGGCTTTTACCGACACCATGAAGTTCCGCGGCTCGCCGTAGTAGTTGCCGAAGGTCTCGGTGCCGATGGTGCTGTAGTAGCGCTTGTCGAACAGGTTGTTGCCATTGAGCGCCAGCGACCAGGTGTCATCGATGCGGTAGCCGACCCGGCTGTTCCACACGGCATACCCACCCTGGCTGATCTTTTCCCCACTCAAGGGTGACACGCGGAAGTTGTCGCTTTGCGCGTTGACCCCGGCCCCCAGGGTGAATCGCTCCAGCGCACCGTCCAGGGCATAGTCGCCCCACATACGCAGCACATGGCGTGGCACATAGCTGTTGAACGCTGCACCGTTGAGGCTGGTGTCGATGTCGTCCAGGGTCTTGGTCTGGGTGTAGGTGTAGCCGGCGAGCAGTTGCAGGCGCTCGATCAACTCACCGCTGACCTCCGCTTCAAAGCCCTGGGCACGGACCTTGCCGGCGTTGACGTAGCAATAACCGTCCGAGGATGGGCAGGACGAGTTGTAGTCGGTCTGGGCCTGGTCTTTCTGGATCGTGCGGAACAGGTTGAACGAGCTGTTGAGGCGCCCGCCGTACCACTCGCCCTTGATCCCCAATTCATAACTCTGGCCTACCAGCGGCTTGAGCGCCGCACCGCTTTCGGAGCGCAGGTTGCCCTGGGGGGTGAAGATTTCCGAATAGCTGGTGTAGGCCGTGAGGTTGTCATTGAGGTCCAGCAGCAGCCCGGTAAACGGGGTGACCTGCCCGGTTTCCTTGGTCTTGGCCGTCTCTGAAGTACCCGAGTTGATGAACAGCGAATCGGTTTGAGCGTCGTACCAACTGACCCGCCCACCGAGAACAAAGGTCAAGGGATCGGCCAGTTTCAGGCGGGCCGTGGAGTAGACCCCGTACTGCTTGGTGACGCTGTCCACCGGGCCGCCACGGGTCGAGTTGGCGATGAAGTAACTGTCATCGGGTTTGGGCAGATGCTTGTCGGGATTGAACACGTCCTGGGTCTGCGGCAGAAATGCCACCGAGTAGAAGTCGTTCTTGTTCGAACGACTGCCATTGAGGCCGACGATCAGTTCGTGCTCGCGGCCCAGCGCCTCGAATTTGCCGTCCAGGTAGGCGTCCAGGCCATAGTCGACCTGATCGTAGTCGTACATGCTGCCCAGCATGCGCACGTTGCTGTTGCCTGGGGTGACGGCGCCGGACGGGAACGCGTATTTGATGTCCTGGGTGTTTTTGCTGTAGACCCCGGCCACTTTCAACGCCCAGTTGTCATTCAACTGGTGCGTCAGGTCACCGAAGGTGGTGGTGCGCTGGCTGCGCCAGGTATTCCAGGACGGGTCCAGGCAGGTCGAGCGGCTGAGCTTGAGGTCGCTGCCATCGCGGTAGCGCGGCATGCCACCCCAGCACGGGTTGGCGTCGACGTCTTCGTAGGCAATGCCCAGGCCCAGGGTGGTGTCGGGCGACAGGTCGTAATCCAGCGCACCGTAGTAGACCTGGTCCTTGCGACTGGCGTCGTCATAGAAGTAATGCCTGCTCTGCTCGGCGATCACCGCGCGGCCACGCAGGGTCCCGGACGCATTCAGCGGGCCACCGGTGTCGACCTGGCCGCGGTAATTGTCCCAGGTTCCGCCGGACAGGCTCAGTTGGGTCTGCGGGGTGCTTTGCCCGCGCTTGCGCACGAAGTTGACGCCGCCGGCCGTGCCTCCCGAGCCTTTCATCATGCCGGCCGCCCCGCGCAGTACCTCGACCCGATCGTAGTAAGCCATGTCACTGCTGAAACTGTCGGCCTGGACATAGGAGTTGCCCATGTCCAGCGGCACACCGTCGTACTGATACTGCCCGGACATGCGAAAACCCCGGGAGTAGAAATACTTGCCGCCCATGGTCGAGTCATAGACGGTGATGCCCGGGGTCTTTTCCATGACCTGGTCGATGGTGTTGAGGTTCTGGTCGTCGAGCATCTTGCGGGTGATCACGGTCACCGATTGCGGGGTTTCCCTCAGCGAGTGGGCCCCCTTGGTGATGGTCACCGCTCCGGTGGTGTACGAACTGCTGCCTTCGGTGGTCGCGCCGAGTTCCTGGGCGTTGATGTTGGTGGCCGCCAACTCCAGGGCCGAACCTGCGGGCGGACGGGCGCGCAGCACATAACTGCCATTGGCCTGGGGTTCGGCTTGCAAAGCACTGTTGGCGAGAATCCGCGCGAAGCCTTCGCTGACGCTATAGGCCCCCTGCAAACCAGGCGATTGTTGGCCGGCGGTCTGCCGCGCGTCGAACGAGATGGCCGCGCCCGCCGCACTGGCGAATCGACTCAGCACCTCGGTCAGGCTGCCAGCCGCGATATCGTAGGATTGCACCGCGTGCTGCGCCGGCGTCGCGGCCTGGACAGTCGCCACACCCGCGCCGCTGGCGGCCAGCGCCAACAGGCCAATTCTCACCGCACCCGCCAACCGACCCGCACCCGGCTTGTACACAAAAGACATGCTTACCCTCCCCCAGAACCGTCCAAATGAAATCACTGAGGGATGAGCCGAACGACGTCGATAAAAAGTGCACATGAGAATCAATTAATTTTTCAGGCGTAGGGTTTCAGGCTGCCGCAGGCCCGGAAACATTGACCCAATAGCGGCTGTAGTGCTGGATCTTCAAGCCAAAGCCACTGTGCAACGCAGCCAGTGCCCGGTCGGTGTCATCCACCGGGAAAGCGCCGGAGATCTTCATCCGCGCAATCTGTGGGTCGCAGCGCAGTACCCCGGGACGATAGCGCGACAGGTCGGCGAGCAACTCGCCCAGCGGCCGGTCGATGGCGATGATGCTGCCCTGCTGCCAGGCGCCGACCGTGGCATCGTTCTGGCGAATCGCGCCCAGGGCCTGGGAGGTGAAATCCAGACGTTGCCCGGCGTCGAGACGAAGCGCTGGCCCGCTCTGCGCCAGGCTCACCTGCACGGCGTTTTCCAGCACCGCGACCTCACCGCCAGCGACCTGGGAGCGCACGATGAAGCGGCTGCCCAGGGCCAGTACCTGAGCGTGACGGGTGCTGACCCGCAGCGGCCGCTTCAGCGGATCGAGGGCACTGCTGACCCGCATTTCCCCCCACAGCAATTCCAGCACCCGCTGCGCGCCGTCGAAGCGCACATTGACCGAGGTGTCGGTGTTGAGCAGCAATGAACTGCCGTCTGCCAGACGCACCTCACGCCGCTCGCCCACGGCAGTGCGGTAATCGGCCAACAGGTGCTGGGTGGTCTCGCTGCGCCAGCCCAACCACCCGAGGGATCCGGCCGACGCCAGCACCACCACGCTGCGCAATACTTGGCGACGCGAGCGCTGGACCCCGTGCAACGTCGGCACCACCCAACTGCCCGGCACCCGGTCCATCTGCTGGCGCACTGACTCGATGCGTTGCCAGGCCTGGCGGTGCAATTCATCGGCTGCCTGCCAGGCCTGCCAGTCCTGCCGGTCCTGCCGGTCCTGGTCGCTGGCCTGACCGGACTGCAGCCGCGCGTACCACTGCGCAGCCGCACTCAGCGCCTGCAGTTGAGGACCGGACAAGCTGGACTTGAGGTGACTCATGACAGCTGCAACTGCAGTTGCACCAGGCAGCAATGCTCTATGGCCTTGGCCATGTGGTTATTCACCGTGCGTGTGCAAATGCCCAGGCGCTCAGCGATGCGCGGATACGTCAGGCCTTCGAACTGCGACAGGATGAACACCTGCTTGACCTGCTTGCCCAGGCCTTCGAGCATGCGGTCGATGTCCAGCAGCGCCTGCAGCATGATCGCCTGTTCTTCGAGCGACGGTTGCTCAGACTCCGGGGCGCTGGCCAGGACCTCAAGGTAAGACTGTTCCAGGGAACGCCGGCGAAACAGATCAATCAACAGGCCCTTGGCAACCTGCGACAGGTACGGCCGCGGCTCACGAATCTCTAGCGCATTACGTGCCTTGAGCACCCGCACGAAGGTGTCCTGCGTCAGGTCGGCCGCATCACAAGCACTGCCCAGGCGCCGGCGCAGCCAGCCTTGCAGCCAGCCGTGATGCTCGTGGTACAGGTCGTGGACGGCGCTGCGCAGGGAAAGATCGTTGGCGGGCATGACGGCGCAGATTCGTGATTGATAATGTTTCGCATTATCATGTGGCGCGGGTGGGCTTGGCAATAGGCAGTTACCATTCATCTGGTCTAGGCTGGAAGCCACCGCTACGTGCATCCAGGAGCTGCCACGTCATGTCTTTCCAAGCCTATCTGGACAACATCCAGGCCAAGACCGGCAAATCACCGGCCGACCTCAAGCAATTGGCCAACGACAAAGGGTTCGCCGAAGACGGCACATTGAAAGCCGGGATCAAGGCCGGCCAGATCATCGAATGGTTGAAAGCCGACTTCGACCTGGGTCATGGCCACTCCATGGCCATCTATGCATTGCTCAAAGGTAAAGCGTCATGAGCCTTAACTGTCATAGTGCTGTCACCTATCAACGACCGTTAAACGTTAACTTACACCGATAACGACTGCTTCCTGTCTAAATGCCAAACAACCGCTCATTCAAGATTGACTGCAAACACTCGCCTGAGTAGATTGCCGCGGGTCGGTTAACCCGGCCATTTTTCAACTCACAAAAGAACTCAATGGACACAGTATCTAGACGCAGCCCGACCGATGCATACATGCCAGGTCGGGCCACTTACCCAGTCATGAACGGGACTCGACCTCGGTCGGGCATGCTGCGCTAGAGCCTGAGGCTCCAACGTAACCTGCCTCGCCGGCGTCAGTCCGGTTGCGAGGCATGTCATGAACTTCATCTGCACCTTCATTCCAGGGGCTCGTCCCCTCGCCAAAGCGGCGCGCGCCCTGCTGCGCCGCCCGCTGGCAGCCCGCCCACGCCCACTGTTCAACGCCCCGCCTGCCCGCCAGCGACCGCGCCCGCTGGGGCATTGGCACGTGTGCCCGGCGAGCGGCCAACTGGAGCAACGCTGGAGCCTCGACGACAGCCAGGAACCTGCGAGTCGGGGCTTCGCACACCTGATGCAACTGGCTGTCTTGCTGCTCGGCCAACTTCTCGGGACGCGCAC
The DNA here is from genome assembly GCF_963970735.1 of Pseudomonas sp. RA_35y_Pfl2_P32. NCBI lineage: Bacteria > Pseudomonadati > Pseudomonadota > Gammaproteobacteria > Pseudomonadales > Pseudomonadaceae > Pseudomonas > Pseudomonas sp. RA_35y_Pfl2_P32. Next base: position 16,692 of record NZ_CAXAQF010000040.1, on the reverse strand, counting down.
TTTCAGTTGATCTGAACGTTATCCAGGCACTCTTGATTGGCGTTGTCCTTATTCGGGAATTCGGCAACTTTCCATTGCCCGTTAAAACATTCAAAGAGCGAGAACACACATGGAAGACGCCAGTAGGCGGTTCGCTGTATGCCGGTGTTCCAGTGGTGTACAGCGGACATTAAAACAGCCCAACAACACCTCCCAGAATCGATCGCTGCCGGGCGACTCGACCCACTTTCGCTCGCCTTTGATTAGTTGAGTGGTTGCTGTGTCGTGCCGCCAGCCAGCGGCAGGAGCACTCAGCATGACCACGGTAAAAACCGCAAAAAAAGCCCTCAAGGGCAACCCACGCGACGCCGACAAACTGTCGATGCGCGCCGCCCGTGAGGCGCAGAATGGCCTGGCGGTGACCCTCGCCAACCTCAAGACCAGCAGCGCTGGCCTGACCGAACTCGACGCCGAAGGCCGCCTGCTGCGCGACGGCAGCAACGAGGTGGCCCACGACCAGCCGCCCCACGCCCTGGTACAAGTGCTGAAGGCCTTCAACAATCCCTTCATCTATGTGCTGCTGACCCTCACGGTCATCAGCTTCATCACCGACTTCTGGATCCCCCTGCGCGACGGCGAAGACACCGACCTGACCGGCGTCATCATCGTCCTGGTGATGGTCCTGGCCAGCGGCCTGATGCGCTTCTGGCAGGAGTACCGCTCGGGCAAATCCGCCGAAGCCCTCAAGAGCATGGTGCGCACCACCGCCAGCGTACTGCGCCGCGACCAGCCGGGCAGCACGCCGACCCTGCGTGAAGTGCCAATGCGTGAGCTGGTGGCAGGCGACATCGTGCAGCTGTCGGCCGGCGACATGATCCCGGCGGACATTCGCCTGCTCGAATCCCGGGACCTGTTCATCAGCCAGGCGGTGCTGACCGGTGAAGCCTTGCCGGTGGAGAAATACGACACCCTGGGCGATGTCGCGCAGAAATCGGCGGCGAGCGTGGCCAGCGAGCAGAACAACCTGCTGGACCTGTCCAACATCTGCTTCATGGGCACCAACGTGGTCAGCGGCACAGCGCGCGCCGTGGTGGTCGCCACGGGCCCACGCACCTACTTTGGCTCGCTGGCCAAGGCCATCGTCGGCTCGCGCACGCAAACCGCCTTCGACCGGGGCGTCAACAGTGTCAGTTGGCTGCTGATTCGCTTCATGCTGGTGATGGTGCCGGTGGTGTTGCTGATCAACGGCTTCACCAAGGGCGACTGGAGCGAAGCCTTCATGTTTGCCCTGGCCGTGGCGGTCGGCCTGACCCCGGAAATGCTGCCGATGATCGTCAGTGCCAACCTGGCCAAGGGCGCGGTGGCGATGGCCAAGCGCAAAGTGGTGGTCAAGCGCCTCAACGCGATCCAGAACTTCGGTTCGATGGACGTGCTGTGCACCGACAAGACCGGGACCCTGACCCAGGACAAAATCATCCTCGAACATCACCTCGACAGCGCCGGCCAGCGCGACGACGCGGTGCTGGAATTGGCCTGGCTCAACAGCCACCACCAAAGCGGCATGAAAAACCTGATGGACCAGGCGGTGGTGCAATTCGCCCGGCAGCATCCACGTTTCAAGCAACCCGTGGCCTACCGCAAGATCGATGAACTGCCGTTCGATTTCATTCGCCGGCGCCTGTCGATCATCGTCCAGGACAACCGCGCCGATCACCTGCTGGTGTGCAAGGGTGCGGTCGAGGAAATGCTCGGCATCAGCAGCTACCTGCATGAGGACGGCGCGGTCGTGCCCCTCGATGACCCGCGACGCGAAGCCTTGCTGCGCCTGGCCAACCAATACAACGAAGATGGCTTCCGGGTGCTGGTGCTGGCGACCCGGCACATCCCCAAGGCCCAGAGCAAAGCCCAGTACGCCACCGGCGACGAACGCAACCTGGTGATTCGCGGCTTCCTGACCTTCCTCGATCCGCCCAAGGAAACCGCCGGCCCGGCGATTGCTGCACTGCGGGACATGGGCGTGACCATCAAGGTGCTGACCGGCGACAACCCCGTGGTGACCTGCAAGATCTGCCGTGAGGTCGGCCTTGAACCCGGCACCCCGCTGCTCGGCCAGGACATCGAGCCGATGGACGATTCGACCCTGCAACAACAGGTCGAGACGCGCACGGTGTTTGCCAAGCTGACACCGCTGCAGAAATCCCGGGTGCTCAAGGCGCTGCAAGCCAACGGCCACACCGTCGGTTTCCTCGGCGACGGGATCAACGACGCCCCGGCCCTGCGCGATGCCGACGTGGGCATCTCGGTGGACAGCGGCACCGACATTGCCAAGGAGTCAGCGGACATCATCCTCCTGGAAAAAAGCCTGATGGTGCTCGAGGAAGGCGTGCTCAAGGGCCGCGAGACCTTCGGTAATATCATGAAGTACCTGAACATGACCGCCAGCTCCAACTTCGGCAACGTCTTCTCGGTACTGGTGGCCAGTGCGTTCATTCCCTTCCTGCCGATGCTGGCGATCCACCTGCTGCTGCAGAACCTGATGTACGACATCTCCCAACTGGCCCTGCCGTGGGACAAGATGGACAAGGAATACCTGAGCAAACCGCGCAAATGGGATGCGCAGAACATTGGGCGATTCATGCTGTGGATCGGGCCGACCTCGTCGATCTTCGACATCACCACCTTCGCCCTGATGTGGTACGTGTTCGCCGCCAACAGCGTGGAAATGCAGAGTCTGTTCCAGTCCGGCTGGTTCATCGAAGGGCTGCTGTCCCAGACCCTGGTGGTGCACATGCTGCGCACCCGCAAGATCCCATTCTTCCAGAGCACCGCGGCGCTGCCGGTGATCCTGATGACCGGGTTGGTCATGGTGCTGGGCATCTACATTCCGTTCTCGCCACTGGGCAACCTGGTGGGCCTGACCCCACTGCCGTGGTCCTACTTCCCGTGGTTGGTGGGCACCCTGCTCAGCTACTGCGTGGTCGCCCAAGTGATGAAGACCCTCTACATCCGGCGCTTCAAGCAATGGTTCTGAGGGGCTGAGGCAAGCCGATTTGCTGTACATCCATACAGATAAAGATTGATCCAGGCCGCAGCACCGCGCATGCTGTGCAGCTTGTTACCTGAAGACTGATGGTCGATATGCGTCTGTATCTGTGTGAAAAACCTTCCCAGGCCAAAGACATTGCCGCGGTGCTCGGCGCCAGCCGGCGTGGCGATGGCTGCTGGCTGGGGGCGGGGATCACCGTCACCTGGTGCATCGGCCACCTGCTGGAAACCGCGCCACCGGATGCCTACGACGCCCGCTATAAACGCTGGGTGCTGGCAGACCTGCCGATCATTCCCGAGAAGTGGAAAATGCTGGTCAAACCCAAGACCGCCAGCCAGTTCAAGGCGGTCAAGCGGCTGCTGGGCGAGGCCCAGGAACTGGTGATCGCCACCGACGCCGACCGTGAGGGGGAAATGATTGCCCGCGAACTGGTGGAGCACTGTCGCTATCGAGGGCCGATCCAGCGGCTGTGGTTGTCGGCGCTCGACGATGCCTCGATCCGCAAGGCCCTGGCGGCCCTCAAGCCGGGAGCGGAGACCTTCAGCCTGTATCACTCGGCACTGGGCCGCTCACGGGCCGACTGGTTGATTGGCATGAACATGAGCCGGCTGTTCACCCTGCTCGGGCGCCAGTCCGGTTACCAGGGCGTACTGCCGGTGGGCCGGGTGCAAACCCCGACCCTGCGCCTGGTGGTGGACCGCGACCGCAGCATCGCCGACTTCGTACCGGTGCCCTATTGGGCGATCGACGTGCAGTTGCTGCACGAGGGTACGCCGTTTACCGCCCAATGGCGGGCGCCGTCGGACCTGTGCGATGAGCAGGACCGTTGCCTCAATCAAGCCCTCGCTCAGCAAGCGGCGCACGCCATGCGCACTGCCGCCAGTGCGCGCCTGGTCACACTGCGCACCGAGCGGGTGCGGGAGGTCGCGCCACTGCCCTTCGACCTCGGCACCCTGCAGGAAATCTGCTCGAAAAAGCTCGGTTTGGGGGCCCAGGAAACCCTCGACGTGGCCCAGGCGCTGTACGAAACCCATAAAGTCATCACCTACCCGCGCAGTGATTGCGGCTACCTGCCCGTGAGCCAGCATGGCGAAGCACCGGCGATTCTGCAGGCCCTGGGCCGCGCGGACCCAAGCCTGGGGCCGTTGCTCCAGCATCTGGAGCCGCAACGCCGCTCCCGGGCCTGGAACGATGCCAAGGTCAGCGCCCACCACGGCATCATCCCCACCGCCGCCGCCCACACCTTCGAGCGCTTGAGCGGCAAGCACCGGGCGGTCTACACCTTGATTCGCGCGCGCTACCTGGCGCAGTTCCTGCCCAACCATGAGTACGACCGCACCCAGGCCGACTTCGACTGTGCCGGCCAGGCACTGCGCGCGGTGGGTAAGCAGGTGGTGGAGCCGGGCTGGAAACGCGCCATGCCCGAGGCCCTGGCAGCCGCCAAGGGACGCGAAACCGCCGCCCCGCAAAACCTGCCGCCCCTGACCCAGGGCAGCGACTATCCGGTGGCCGACGTCAACCTCAAGGACCTGTGGACCCAGCCACCCAAGCCGTTTACCGAGGGTGACCTGATCAAGGCCATGAAAAACGTGGCCAAGCTGGTGCAGGACCCGCTGCTCAAGCAAAAGCTCAAGGACACCACCGGCATCGGCACCGAAGCCACCCGCGCGGGAATCATCCAGGGGCTGCTGGACCGCGGTTACCTGGTCAAGCACGGCAAGGCGCTGGCTGCCACACCGGCGGCCTTCAGCCTGATCGACGCCGTCCCCCGGGCCATCGCCGACCCCGGCACCACGGCCATCTGGGAACAAGCCCTGGACATGGTGCAGAGCGGTGAAATGAGCCTGGAAGAATTTGTCGCCAAGCAGGCCGCCTGGATGAGCAAGCAAGTGGGCCGCTGCACCGGCCTGCGCCTGACCATCAGCGGCCCGGCAAGCCCGGCCGGCAAAGGCGCGACACCCTGGAAAGGCAAACGCAAGAGCCCCTCGCGCAAGGCCGCCCCGGCCGGCAAACGCAAGGCCAAGCCCAAGGCCTGAGGCAACTGCCGAACGTGTAGGCGTAAGCCTGCTCGCGATAGCGGTGGGTCAGGCACCGGCGATGTTGGCTGTACCGGCCCCATCGCGGGCAAGCCCGCTCCCACAAGGGAAATCCGGACACCCGTACAAACAGGCCGGCCGGTAGGCCGCCTCGCGTGCCCTTACCACTCTGGGTACTTTTGTGTCGTTTGACAAAAGTGCCTCGCCGTAAGGGCGAAACCTTAGGCAGCCGTGACCGCAGCAACGGATATGCCCACAAAGCCAAGATCAAAAGATCGCAGCCTTCGGCAGCTCCCACAGGCTTTTCGGGCGTTCGCAGATCTCACCTACTCAACTGCCCTCTAACTCCCCACCACCGGACACGGCCCACCCGCCTCGGCCCACACTTTGAACTGGCTGACGAACACATCGTGGGGCACCGGCACCGGGGCTCGGTTGCCGCCGGGGTTCCAGCCCCAGAGCACCAGCTTGTCGTCGCTGACATGCTTGATCAACGCGGCAAAGTCGCGGTCGCCGTTGCTCGAACGCTCCTTAATCATCTGGCACAACTGATCGGCCGGCAGCCCGATCCAGGCCATTTTGTGTGCCGCCGGCGGCAGGCTCCAGTGAGGGGCGCCCGGTGGCGCGTGGGGACCATAGCTGGCCGGTGGATTGGACTCGCCATGACAGGAGGCACAGGGCAATCCAGCAGCCCCCTTGCCCTCCACCCCACGCACCACACTCATGCCGTGGGTCAGCCCGGCATCGAACTGCAAAGGCGCATCGCCGGGGATATGGCAGTTCTGGCAGCGCGGGCTCTGGAACACCTTCTGCACCGTGCCGAATGCACTCAGCGCCGGCGATTCGTCGGCGAACAGGTCCGAGGTGTAGCCGCCCACCCCGAGCAACAGCAGCGTGGTCAAAAACAGGTGGCGTCTCATCTCACACCCCCTCCAACTGCAACGGCAACTCACGCAGGCGTTGCCCGGTCAGGGCATACACCGCATTGGCCACCGCCGGTGCAGTGGGCGGCACGCCAGCCTCGCCGATACCGCCTGGCTTCTCGGTGCTGGGCAGGATGTGCACCTGCACCTCAGGCATTTCATTGAGCCGCAGCACCTGATAGTCGTGGTAGTTGGACTGCACCACCTGGCCGTCCTTGAAGGTCACTTTGCTGTGCAAGGTGAAACCCAGGCCAAAAGTGATGCACGACTCCATCTGCGCGACAATGCTGGCCGGGTTCACCGCAATCCCGCAATCGACGGCACAGACCACCCGGTGCACGCGGATTTTCAGGTTGTCCTGGGACACTTCGCTGACTTGCGCGACATAACTGCCAAAGGACTCGTGCACCGCCACCCCCAAGGCATGCCCCGCCGGCAAAGGTGCCTGCCAGTTGGCCTTTTCCACGGCCAGGTTGAGCACCCCGAGGTGCCGTGGATGGTCCTTGAGCAAGGTCCGCCGGTAGTCCACCGGGTCCTTGCCCGCCGCCGCGGCCAGTTCGTCGATCAAGGACTCCATGACAAACGCGGTGTGGGTGTGCCCCACTGAACGCAGCCACAACACGCTGATGCCGGTCTTGGGTGAGTGCAGGTCGACCCGGTGATTGGCCAGGCCGACCAGGTAGGGACTGTCCGCCACCCCTTCGACCGAGGTCTTGTCGATACCCTCCTTGACCATGCTCGCCTCCAGCATGGTCCCGGCCATGATCGACTGGCCCACCAGCACATGCTGCCAGGCCAAGGGCAAGCCATCCGGCCCCAGGCCGATCCGCGCGTGATGCAGGAAGGCCGAGCGGTAGTAGCCGCCACGGATGTCGTCTTCGCGCGACCAGACGGTCTTCACTGGCGCACCGGCGACGTGGGCCACCTGCACCGCCTCACTGACAAAATCCGAGGTCGGGTTGGCCCGCCGACCGAAGCCGCCACCGAGGAATTGGGTATGAATCACCACCTGCTCCGGCTTGAGCCCGGTGATCTTCGCCGCGACCATCTGGTCCAGGGTCTGGAACTGGGTGCCGGTCCAGATCTCGCATTGCGCGTGGGTAATGCGCACCGTGCAGTTGAGCGGCTCCATCGGGGCATGCGCCAGGTACGGCACGCTGTACTCGACATCCAGGGTTTTCGTCGCCTTGGCCAACGCGGCGCTGACATCCCCGGCCTGGCTGGCCGGTGTGCCCGCGGTGGTGGCCAGCTTGCGGAAGTCCTGCAGCAGGGTGACGCTGTCCAGGCCAGCATTGGGGCCCAGGTCCCAGTCGATTTTCAGCGCATCGCGCCCCAGCTTGGCGGCCCAATAATGATCGGCCACCACCGCCACGCCCGTGGGCACCTGCAGCACCTTGTGCACCCCGGGCACCGCCAGCGCGGCCTGGGCGTCGAAGGAGCGCACGCTACCGCCCAGTACCGGCGCACGGGCGACCATGGCGGTGAGCAGCCCCTCGAACTGCACATCCATGCCGAACTTCGCCTGGCCGGTGATTTTCTCCGGGGAGTCCAGGCGCTTGGTCGACTTGCCGATCAGGGTCCAGTCCTTGGCGTCCTTGAGCTTGATCGATGCCGGATCCGGCGCCGGCAGTTGCCCGGCCTCATTGGCCAGTTCGCCATAGGTGGCCCGCTGCTCGCCGGCCATCACCACCCCTGCTTCGGTGCGCACCTGGGAGGGTGCGACGTTGAAGCGCTTGGCAGCGGCCTCGATCAACATCAGGCGCGCCGCGGCTCCGGCCTGGCGATAGCGGTCGAACTCCATCCAGGTCGAGGTCGAGCCCCCGGTGATCTGCATGCCGCCAAAGGCCGGCAGGCCGTACAACGCAGCCGACGCCGGGGCGTGTTCGACGCGAATCTTGCTCCAGTCCGCGTCCAGTTCCTCGGCGATCAACATGGTCAGGCCGGTCCAGATGCCCTGGCCCATTTCCGCGTGCCCCAACAGGATGGTGACGCTGCTGTCAGGGGCGATGCGCAGAAAAGCGTTGGGCGCAAAACCCGGCTCGGCGGCCGTGGCAGCGCGGGCAAATCGGTTGGCCCCGGGTATGACAAACGCCACCACCAGGCCGGCGCCCAATATGGCGCTGCCTTTGAGAAAGGACCGGCGCGAGCGATCAGAGAGAACACTCATGCTCAGACCTCCCCGATTTGTGCAGCGCGTTTGATCGCCGCCCGGATGCGCGGGTAGGTGCCACAGCGGCAGATATTGCCGGACAACGCCTGATCGATATCGCTGTCAGTCGGCGCGGGGATTTTCGCCAGCAGGGCCACCGCCGACATGATCTGCCCGGACTGACAGTAACCGCACTGCACCACGTCGATCTCGGCCCAGGCTCGCTGCACCGGGTGCGAGCCATCGCTGGACAGGCCTTCGATGGTGACAATCTTCTGCCCCTTGGCCACCGCCGCAGCCGGGGTGATGCACGAGCGCAAGGGCGCACCGTCGACATGCACGGTGCAGGCCCCGCATTGCGCCATGCCGCAGCCGAATTTGGTCCCGGTCAGGTGCGCGACATCGCGCAACACCCACAACAGCGGCATGTCGCCGGGCACTTCCAGGGGTTGATCGTTGCCATTGATATTGAGCGTCAGCACGGCAATCTCCTCAGGGACGGTCAGGACTCACGGTGTCCTGGGCCCGCGTCGCTGTGGTATCGAGTGCCTACGCGCGCGGGTGGGTGGTTGTCCCTTGAGCTAAGCGCAAATCCCCCCAAAATTGGCGTGGTGCGACCACCGGTCAGGCATCGGTCTGGATGGGCGCGACCGCCCTACAGCCTGGGCCCGCTCAAAATCCGTGTGTACGCCAGCAAAAACAGGGCAAACGCCAGGCACCAGCACAGCGCTGAAATCCCCAGGCCATGGCTGCTCAACGGCACCAGCAACACCCGGGACAAACCGGCCAACAGCACCAGGGCGAATCCCAGCACCACCCCTTTGGGCGCCTGCAGCGGGCGTCCGGTGTGCCCCAGACTGACCCGGGCAATCATCGCCAGCACCAGGCCGCCGATTCCGCCCACCGCCAACGCGTGGGTGGCCAGGCTCTGTTGCGCCAGCCCCCCCAGTTGCCACAGCGCCATGCCCAGCGCGGCCACCGGCAGCCAGGCATAGGCCAGGTACAGCGACCAGAGCAGCGGCACGCGCCAGATACCCCGGTCATGCCAGCGCCACAGGCGCGCCAGGTGCAGGCCACTGATCAACAGGTACAGCGCCGCCAGCCAGGGTCGTGGCAGGTCGTTGACCCCGGTGCCGATCAGCAACGCCGCCAGCAGGCTGGCGACCAGCAACACCCGGGTCGGCAGCGGGCTGGCCGGTGTGCCAGGCGCGCGCTGCAGGCCGCGTTGAATAAAGGACGGAATCACCCGCCCGCCGATGACACTCATCAACCCCGCCACCAGCCACAGCGCCGCCAGTACGCCCCGGCGCTGCCAGGCCAGATCCTCGTGGGCCATGCCCCACAGCGTCAACCACTGGCAGCCGGCAAGCAGGCCGATCATCAACAGGATCGGGTAGTTCTCGCGCTTGCGCGCGGCAATCAGGTCGCGTCCGAGCAGCAGCGCCAGAAACGGCAGGAACGGCAGTTGCAGCACCAGCAAGGCACTCGTGCCGATCGGCATCAGCCACGCCAGGCGTGCCAGCAGCCACACCAGCACCAGGCCCAGCAGCGGCCAGCCGCACACCCCGCGGCGGCCGGTCCAGTTAGGCACTGCCGTCAGCAGGAACCCGGCAATGATCGCCGTGGCAAAACCGAAGGGCATTTCATGGCGATGCCAGGCCAGCATGCCGCCCAGGGGGTGGGCCGCGGGCAAGCGCCCGTACAACCACACGCCCCAGATCCCCAGGGCGACACAGGCAAACCCGGCGCCAGCGAGGAAAAACGGGCGAAAGCCCAGGCTCCACAGGGGAACATCCTTGATCGAAGGCATGTCAGGCCACCCCGTCCGTCAGCCATTGCATGGTGTCCAACACAGTCTCTACTCCCTTGCCCGCCAGTTATAGCTGATAGCTATCAATTGCCGTGCCAACCCCCTGCGCCCGATAAACCGTGGTCTTGTGAGGCTGAGAGTCATATCGACTGCAAACCATGGCAGTCAGAATGACCACATAAAGAGTCATACTGACTCCTTCAGCAAGCGACCTGGGCATGATTGCCCTTAACAGGGGGCGTTCAATACCTAAAAGCAAACCAATATCATTTGCGCCCTGACACACCTTTTGTTTTAATCGCGACCAATTCCCATTTGCACCCCTGGTGTCCTCACGCCGTATGGAAATGCACTCTTTATGATGGTCGTCGAAACCTCACTCGTGCAGAACCTCTACACCAGCCACCATCGCTGGTTGTACGAACTGCTGCGCCGTCGCCTGAGCAACGCCTTCGATGCCGCGGACCTGGCCCACGACACCTTCATCCGGGTGCTCAAGCGCCCGCAGGAGTTCCAGGGCGAAGTCCATGAGCGCTCCTACCTGGCAACCATCGCCCGCGGCCTGTGCATTGATCACTGGCGCCGCCGACAGCTGGAACAGGCCTGGCTGCAGGCCCTGAGCGAGCGCCCCCAGGCCGTGCAGCCCTCCCCCGAGCAACGGGCGATCATCGTCGAGACCCTGCACGAAGTGGACGCCATGTTGCAGCGCCTGCCGCAGCGGGTCAGCGACGCGTTCATCCTCGCGCAACTGCATGGCATGCCCTACAAGGCGATCGGCCTGCAGATCGGCGTGTCCGAGCGCATGGTCAAGAAGTACCTGGCCCAGGCCCTGATGCACTGCGCCATTCTCGAGGCCGAACTCGACGGCCTGCTGGTCGAGTAACCGCCCTTGCCCACCAGCGCCTTGAACAAACTCAGTCACGCCAGCCTGCAACAGGCGGCCCATTGGTACGTGCAACTCAACGATCAACAGGTCGGCGAACAGGAGCGCCTGCGCTGGCAGGCCTGGCTGGCCCAGAGCGGCGAACATCAGGATGCCTGGCGGTATGTGCAGCGGGTCGGTGAGCGATTTGCCCCGCTGCAGGGCGACACCGACTGCCAGGCGGCGAGCAAGGCCTTGCGCGGTACCGGACGCACCAGCGTCACGCGGCGCCAGACCCTCAAGTCGTTGTTGATCCTGACCTCCGGCAGCCTGCTGGGCTTCAGCGCCTGGCGCCAGACCTCGCTGCCCGCCACCCTGGAGCGCTGGAGCGCCGACCTCTCCACCGGCACCGGGGAAGTGCGCGAAAGCCAGCTCCGCGATGGCAGCCGGGTCTGGCTCAACGCCTTGAGCGCGCTGGATGTCCGCTTTGACAGCCACCAGCGGCTGGTCAACCTGCGGCTCGGCGAAATCCTGATCGACACCGCCAAGGACGCCCTCAGACCCTTCCGGGTGCACACCGAGCAGGGCCTGCTACAGGCCTTGGGCACGCGCTTCAGTGTGCGCCAGGACCAGGATCGAACCTTGCTCAGCGTGTTCGAAGGCGCGGTACAGGTGCGCTTGGCCAACGCCCAGGTGCAGGTGGTGCCCGCCGGCCGACAACTGGCCTTCACGCAAGACCGCTTCGAGCCCCAACACGCGGTCTCCCCCGCGCGCGAAGCCTGGCGCCGTGGCGTGCTGCTGGCGGACAACCTGCCCCTGGGCCAGTTGCTCGAGGAACTGGGCCGCTACCGTCATGGCCATCTGGCCTGCGACCCGGCCGTGGCGCAGATGCCGGTGATGGGTTCCTTCCCGCTCAAGGACACCGACCAGGCCCTGCGCCTGCTCGCCGCCGCGCTACCGATCACGCTGGAAAAACCCATGCCGTGGTGGGTCAACGTCGGCGCCAGAAGCTAAATCACAACATATTGAGAATAATTTTGATTCGCGGTTCCCTTCTGGGTTTTTCGTTCGGATAACCCTGCACAAGCACTTCAATTGCCGATCGACTCGATCCAAAGGGACCCCCATGCCGCACCACGTCGCTGCCCGTTTTCGATTTGCCTTGCGCCCCCTGGCGCTGGCCCTGCCGGCCGCTCTGCTGAGCCTTGCCCCGGCAGTCGCGCATGCCGCTGAAACCGCCGCCAGCGAACAGTCCAGCGCCAAGCGCCAATACAACATCGCCGCCGGCTCGCTGGTGGCGGCGCTGAACGCCTACGCCGGGCAAAGTGGGGTGTTCCTCGCCGGGCACAACGACCTGGCCAACGGCAAGCGCAGCCCGGGGCTCAACGGCAGCTTCACCTCGGCTCAAGCCCTGCAGCGCTTGCTGCAAGGCAGCGGCCTGCAGGCCCAGGCCCTGGACAACGGCGGCTACATCCTGCAAGCGGCCCCCAAGGGTGACGGCACCCTGGAACTGGGCGCCACCACCATTTCCGGCCAGGGCCTGGGCGCGACCACCGAAGACACCCACTCCTACACCACCGGCTCGACCGCGTCCGCCACCGGCCTGCCGCTGTCACTGCGCGAAACCCCGCAATCGGTGACCGTGATCACCCGCCAGCAAATGGACGATCGTGGCGCGCAGAGCGTCGGTGATGTGTTGCGCAATACCCCAGGCATCAGCCAACAGGCCTACGACAGTGACCGCATGGAGTTTTCCGCCCGCGGCTTTGCCATCACCAACTACCAGTACGACGGCATCAACCGTCCCTATGACGGCGTCTACGGTGAAGCGGCGACCAACGTCGACGCCGCCACCCTGGACCGCATCGAAGTGGTCAAGGGCGCAACCGGCCTGATGACCGGTTCTGGTGATCCATCCGCCACCGTCAACCTGGTCCGCAAAAAACCGACCAAGGAATTCAAGGCCTCGGTCAGCGGCACGGCCGGCTCCTGGGACGCCTACCGCACCGAAGGCGACATCTCCGGCCCGCTCAATGACAGCGGCAGCGTGCGCGGGCGTTTTGTTGGCGCCTATCAGGACAAGCACTCCTACCTGGACCACTACAGTCAGAAAAAGGACCTGTTCTACGGCATCCTTGAAGCCGACCTGACCCCCGACACCCTGCTGACGTTCGGTATCGACAAGTCCAGCGTGACCCCGCGCGGCACCTCCTGGACCGGTAACCCGACCTACTTCGCCGACGGTGGCCGCACCGACTTCCCGCGGCATTTCAACCCGGGTGCCGACTGGAGCCGTCGCGACTTCGACGACATCACCTACTTCACCTCCCTGGAACAGGCCCTGGCCAACGACTGGACGTTCAAGGTCAGCCTCGACCAGAAGACCACCGACCACGACACCCGCCTGGCCTCGGCCAGCGGCGGCAGCCCGGACCGCGCCACCGGCGAAGGCATGTTCCTGTACTGGGGTCGCTGGGAAGGCCACCGCGTCCAGAACACCGCCGACGTCAATGTCTCCGGGCCGTTTACCCTGGGCGGGCGTGAACACGACCTGGTGGCCGGCGTGATGACGTCGCACTCGCGCCAGACCGGCTCGACCTTCGACACCAGCGCCTTCAGCCAGGTACCAGGCAGCATCTATGACTGGGACGGCGACCTGCCGTACCAGGAGTTCCCGAAAAACGGCAAGTACGAGCGCACCCAAAGCCAGAACGGCATGTACCTGGCCACCCGCCTGCGTCCCACCGATGACCTGTCGTTCATCCTCGGCAGCCGCGTGAGCACCTACAAGTACAACGAAGACTATTCCTACTACCCGGGCGCCGGTGACGATACCCACGCCAGCTACAAGGAACACGGGGTCGTGACGCCGTACGCCGGCGTGGTCTACGACCTCAACGACACCTACTCGGTCTACGCCAGCTACACCTCGATCTACCAGCCACAGACCTTCAAGGACATCAACGGCAAGACCCTGGCTCCAGTGGAAGGCGACAGCTACGAAACCGGTATCAAAGGCACCTACCTGGACGGCACGCTCAACGCCAGCCTGGCCCTGTTCCGCATCGAACAGGACAACGTCGCCGAGTCGATCGGCACCAACGAGGTCACCAACGAAGGCATCTACAAGGCCATCGACGGCGCGACCACCCAGGGCATCGAGCTGGAACTGGCCGGTGAATTGCGAGACGGCTGGAACCTGATGGCCGGCTACACCTATGCCCGTACCCGTGACCAGGATGAACAACGGATCTTTGGTTATCCGCTGACCACCTCCAAGCCGGAGCACGTGTTCCGCACGTTCACCACCTACCGCCTGCCGGGCGCGCTGGACAAGGTCACCGTCGGCGGCGGCGTCAGCTGGCAGAGCGGGTTCTACGGCAATATCTACAGCGCAAGCGTGGGCGACTACACCCGGATCAAGCAAGGCGGCTACTCGCTGGTCGACCTGATGACCCGCTACCAGTTCAACGAGCACCTGAGCTTCACCGCCAACGCCAACAACGTCTTCGACAAGCAGTACCTGACGGGCCTGGGCAACTTCGACACCACCTACTACGGCGAGCCACGCAACCTGATGCTCACCACCAAGTGGGACTTCTAAACCCGTGACACCCGCACGCTGCCCACTCCCCGGGCAGCGTGCGGCCTGCTGACAGGCATCATCCCCACACAACTACGAGCCTTTGCCGCCGCTAGCCATTACACTGGCCCACTGGACTCGCAAAGGGACGTTGACCGATGAAGCACGCCATCGCCAAAGATGCCGACAAAGCCCCGCGCTTCTGGCGTGATGCGGCCCTGCCCTTCATCGAAGCCCGCTCCATCGCCGATGGTCGCGACGTCTGCTACGCCCGCCACTCCCACGAACACTTTTCGATCGGCGCGATCACCGCCGGACGCAGCACCTATGTGCATGAACAGTCATTCTGGCAAGTAGCGACCGGCACCGTGGTACTGATGAACCCTGACGACGTGCATGCCTGCAACCCCATCGACGATCAGCCCTGGTCGTACCGCATGCTGTATGTCGACACGCCGTGGCTGACCGACTTGCAACATCAGTTGGGCTTTGCTGCCGAGCTGGATTTTCGCCGGTTCGCATGCACCCATACCGCCGACCGCGCGTTGTTCGACGGCCTCAACCAGCTGTATGAACTGTTGCTCGATGACCAGGCCTGCACCCTGCAAAAGCACAGCGGCGCGGTGGGATTTTTTACCGAGGTGCAGATCCGTCTCAACCCGGCCCAGGTGCTGCTCGACGAACCCAACGGCAAGCTCGAGCGAGCCGCCGACTTCATCCGCGAACACTGCACCCAGGCGCTCAAGCTCGAAGACATCTGCGCGGCCGCCGAGCTTTCGGCCTCGTACCTGATCCGCGCGTTCAAGCAGCAGTACGGCATGACGCCCCATGCGTACCTGGTCAACCGCCGCATCCAGTTCGCCCGCCAGCAGTTGCGCCAGGGCAGACTGATCGCCGACGTGGCGCTGGACGCCGGGTTTGCCGACCAGGCGCATTTTCAACGGGTGTTCAAACAGCACCTGGCCGCGACACCCGGGCAGTATCGCGGCTGACCCTCAGGGCAACAGCAGGTAGCCGGCACTCACCACCAGCAACAACGCCATCACCCGGTTGAACAGGCGCAGGCCTGCGGCGTTGCTCAGGTACTGGCGCAGGAACGTCCCGGCATAGGCCCAGCAGGCCACCGACAGGTAGCACACCACCAGGTACACCGCGGCAAACTGCCAGACCAGCCGCGTCTCGCCGTCCGCGACAAACGCCCCCATCCCCGCGACACAGGCCAGCCACGCCTTGGGGTTGAGCCATTGCATCAAGGCGCCGTAGAACAGGCTCGGCGCCTGCCCGCCTTCGGCGTCGCCCAGGCGCCCGTCATCGGTGGCAAGCTTCCAGGCCATGAACAACAGGAATGCCACCCCGGCCAGTTGCACCACCCGGGTCAGCCCCGGCCAGAGCTTGAGCAGCTCATGCAGCCCCAGCCCCATCAACACCAGCAACAGCACAAACCCCAAGGTCGCCCCCAGCACATGCCGCTGGCTGGCACGAAAGCCATACTGTGCCCCCGAACTCAAGGCCACGATATTGACCGGCCCCGGGGTGATAGACGCGACCAGCGCAAACGCGGCCATGGACATGATCAGACTCATTGCACCTTTCTCCAGCAACTGGGGAACATCCCTGGGTGCAAGGTAAAAGCCTGGCCAACGCCTGTATTGAAGAAAAACACCCCAAGGCCCAACCCCCCAATCGTCAAGCGAACCCCGACAGCCCGGCGCGGTCATTAATAGTATGGGGATCTTGAAACACAAAGGAGGGCCACCCATGGTGACTCACTACAAGACTGCCGGACACCTGGCCTGCGGTCATCACGGCAAGAACCTGGTTTCCACCACTGAGTTTGCCCGGGTCAAATGCCGCAGCTGCCGCAACACCGACGCATTCAAGGACGCCCGCAAGGACGCGCGCAACGCCGCCCGCCGCGCCGCCCGCAAGGCCAAGGTGGCCCATGCCTCGCTCGACTGGCGCGCCGCCTGGCTGCAACGCCTGAGTGACCTGCCCGGCCGGCAACGCCTGCCACGGGGCTTTAGCGGCCAGCCGTTCGTCTAAAGTGCCGCGTCATCGTTGACGACCCTCGCGAGCAAGCCGCAAGCGGGCACTCGCTCCTACAGTCAATCTGGTTGCCCGCACATTTTGCGTACGGCCTCCACACCTGTGGGAGCGCCGCCCGGCCCGTTCCCACGTCTATGGTTACCCCCTTTTCTGCAATACTGTTTCTGATGTCGTGTTTGGCTTGCTTTCATCTATTCGGCGTCTGAGTGGGGGAGCTACCCCGCGCCTCGATGAGAATCGATGCCCAACGATCCTGAT
>NZ_CAXAQF010000039.1:0-28901 GCF_963970735.1 Pseudomonas sp. RA_35y_Pfl2_P32 | reverse complement strand
GCGCGAATAGCCCATCATGGCCCTGCATCGAATCGATGCCAAAGTCAGAGGCCGAATATACGTGTGCAGTCGGCACGGGGGCCAAAGCGAAGGGGCTTGCAATGAGGAGGAGTCCATATACGGTCATTCTCAGAAGTCGAAAATCATAGGAGGGCCGCACAACCGCAGCCCTCTACCTACAATCCTTCCTTTCCGACGATTAGCACGCTGTTTCTTCTCGCTATAGGAGAAACCGGCCGCAGATCGTTGTCGTATCACCTGCAGGCACACCGTTACTATCAAGACGCTGATACGGTGGGCTATGGGAAAGCTTGGTGCCACGTGGTGTCTTTTATTGCAGAGATGGTGAGATGAGCGTGAGACCCATGCTTGGTCTGTGGGTGGTGGCTGCAATGGGCTCAGTCATGTTGACGCCAGCGTCAGCGGATCACTGGCGAGGCGGACGCGAGGGTGGCGAGTGGAAGGACGAGTACAGGGAAGAGATCAAATGCCCGAATGGCCGCGGCGCCAGTTGGCGTCGCGGCGAGTGGAATGACGAATTCCGGGAGCACGGCTGCAAGGTCAAGATTGAAGCCAAGCGAGATGAGTACAAGAAAGAGATCAAGTGCGATGGCGATGATTGATCGGTTGCTCGAGCGCCGCGTGAAACGGCGTAGTCAGCGCGATTAGGCGACAGGCAGAAAACGGCTATACCCAGGAACGTCTGCTCACCGCCCCAAGCTCCGGGAGCGACAGTCAGTCTGGGTCGAAGAGCTCCGATCGTTTCGTGTTGCAACCGAACTCAAGAGAAGCAGCATTGATTTCATTCAATGCGCACAGTCAGGGACTGGTCACAGGGCCAGGCGCGCGTGCTCGCCCAAGCGCCTGCGTGATGGTCGGAATACCAGGTAGATAAGGTCACTTCTTCCTGGGGTCATCCGCGGGGTTGAGAAAATTGATACCCCACGGGCCGGCCCCATGGATCTGTACGACAGTTTCTTCTTGGGTAAATACATACATCGGCATACCAACAGGCATGATCGTGATACCGCCCGGCGTGTAGGCCCTGGCTTTGGCGGGGTCAAATTTGTCGCCGACTCCTAGGTGAAAAGTGCCGGAGATTACGGTGACACGTTCCACTACCGGGTGAGTATGGACACCTATTTTAGAGTTGGCAGGTAGCTTGAGTCGAAAGGTAAGCGGATCTGCAGTTTTCAGGTTGCCTTCAATAACTACGATTTGGGCGCCAGGTGCGACCGATGGCGCATCAGACCATTTGAGATCGGAGGGTAGAACTGATATATGGCCCGCCATCGGTTGCTCAGCGCTCGACACAGGTAACGTCATGAACGCGGCGAGTGTGAACGCGCACACCACAAAGACTCTTAATCTGAACATTTTCTGCTCCTTTCGAGCGGAACAAATGTTGCCAAACGTTATCACCATTTATTAAAGCTACCTTGGGGCAATAAGCAAGGTGGCCTATTGTTAAAGCCGCGACCGTTAATCACCGTCGCTGCCTGCGGGATACCGTCTACTACAGGACGACGCTTACTGATGACCGCTATGGGTCGGTTGCAGCCCTTCGCAACAGGCAGCAATTGGCCAAAAGCAGCCGGTCGCCAGCGATTCGGCTCTTCGCAGAGGATCAAATGAATTTTGGACAGGCCCGGTCTCCCCTTTCAACATACCGTTGCTAAAAGCCCTTACACTGGACCTTGATCCCTGGGGTAATCTGGAGAAAGAATCCGAAGTGAGCATAAAATTGGGCTGAGTTAATACCTAACACTGGACTCGTAATCGTCATTGAGGACGAACCGGTACTCCGGATGCTTTTGGAGGAAACCACGGCACAATTTTCTCAAGCTTTCATTTAATAGTTACTGACTGGGTTTGAGCTTTAACTCTTGGCACCCGCCAGTTGGCAAATCAAAGCCGATCGCCACTCGTTCATAGGGCCATCCATTCAGCATTAATGACGTCATGATCGCACCGGGACATGCTTGCGCCAAATATTTTTCAGGGCTAATTGCGTCACGGACTATATTCGAACCTGTCTCTTCACAGTTGTGGGAGGTAGTGAGAGCCCTCAGAGTTGTCCCCGGGGGGCAAACCATGACAGGAACGAGTGTCCAGGGTTGAGTAGAAAAAAATCCGTGTTGTGAATCGATCTGCGTTGGCTGGACTGTTGTCGGTCTAGGAAACTCAGCCTGAGCCGTCGTTATCGTCAATGCGCCGGTGATAAAATATAGAAACTTGGCAAAACGTCTGTTCAATTTCAGTTGCATAAACGCTCCTCTAAAAAACTCGAACTTTTCAGTCGCGACGCAGCTGTCCAGCAATATTTTCGATCCAAACCTAACCCTAGCCCATAACTGAACAGTGTGAAAACCGCTTCTAGTTCTCATGCTGCGGGAACCATGCAAGCCCCTTTGTAATGGCTATGTGATTATTGGCACTCGCTGTAATCGAATGCACACAAGCGCATTGCAAATGCGTGAGAGAGTCACGCAAATGTCTCCCCTCTCCCGGCGTCCTGCCGAACGAACATCACTCCCAACTCCCCTGCTACGCTGAAAACTCCACGGAGGATTCGCCATGCCAAGTTCGACCTGCTCCCTTCCCTGCTGTTCAAGATCCATGAAAACCAGCTTGCCCTGGAGGCTGCCATCATGGAGCTATCCAACTGGGTGGAGACTCGCGGCTCGGCAGACGTCGCCGATAACGTTCGTGGCGCTCTGGACACGATCGACCGTAACGAGGAGTTCATCAAGCTGACACTGGCCGTGCTCATGACTCCGGAGTGATACCAGCTCACACTTTCTGCAAATGACCGCGATCGGGAGACGCCCCTCCCAACAGGCAGGAATCGGCCAGAAGCTGCCGGTAAGGATTGAGGCAATAGCTCAAGTTCGCCTATCATCGAAGGCTGTACTGGCCCAGTGGAATTTCACATTGAAGATCGCAGTTATCTCTGACATTCACGGTAACCTGAGTGCACTTGAAGCTGTTCTGGCTGACATTCAACGGCGCGGTGCCGACATGATTGTGAACCTGGGAGACATTCTGTCGGGTGCGCTCCAACCTCGCGAAACCGCCGATCTACTCATGTCCCTCGGATTGCCGACTATCAGGGGAAATCATGAGCGTCAGGTGCTGGGGCGCGTCGAAACAATGGGGCCGTCGGATCGTCATGCTTACGAATCGATCAGCAACGAGCATAGAGAGTGGTTGAAGTCGCTGCCCGCCTCAATCGAAATGGACGATGTACTGCTGGTTCACGGTACGCCATCCAGTGATTTGGAATATTTTTTGGAGACGGTCGATGAGAACGGATCCAGGGCAGCCTCGACTAGCGAGATAACGGCCCGGCTGGGTTCAGTTACTGCTGACCTCATTCTGTGCGGGCACACTCATATTCCCAGAACAGTACGGTTGGGGGATAGGTTGATCGTAAATCCTGGCAGTGTGGGGCTCCAAGCTTACGATGATGAGCGACCGTTTTCTCACGTTATGGCCACCGGTACACCACATGCCAAATACGCCATAGTAAGTAAAGAAAATGGACGATGGACCTCTGAACATCTCTCCATACCTTACAACTGGGATACCGCAGCAGCACTGGCCATAGACAATGGTCGACCGGATTGGATAGTTCCATTGACTACCGGTCGCGTTGCTTGAGTGAAAGGTATGGCAGTAGCTTCCGAAGGTCCTGTATCGAACCCACCCCCCCAGGGGCGTTTGTTTCATCGATTCTCGGGCCGGTACTACGAGGACGTTGCTTCCGACGGATTACTGACCCTCATGAACGGCGGGTATCGCCCGATTTCTGTATCTCGCAACCGTCCGCTTTGGGTCGATTCTGTTGAAAAAGTCGGTTCGCCCAAAACGCTCGAATACTGATGGGTAAAACACCTCTTTTGCGTGCTGGCACGTGAAATCCGAGTCGTGAACCTTCTGCCCAAAGCACAGATTTCACGTAGCAGCGTGTAAAAAAGGCGTTTTCACCGGCCAATATTCAGGCCATTTGGGCGAACCGACTTTTTCAACAGAATCGGCCAAAAGCTGACCTTGAAAGCAATTAAATATGTATGTCCCCTTTACCATCTTTGAGCAGCCACACCAGCGGCCGCCCTTGGGGTTATAGAGGGGGCGTTTGCGAAGAGTGTGGACCTACGTTAATGGCATTGCTGCCGTTCGTTCAGTGCGCGGTGAATGAAACTGAAGAGCCCAAATTGCTGATTATCGGCACTGCGGCGAACGTCCGCTGCTTTAGTGGGTGCGGATATAGAGGTTAGATGTTGCCTCGTATTTAGAAACACTAGCGCTGTGAATTATCCAGAGGTCGGACGCCATCATCGAAAACGACGTTCCGCTTTCGAAACGTCGTTCCTTCGATACAGTATGGTTCTCTGATCCTGTCCATGCGGAAATGCCGGAAATCTTCACGTGCAGGATCCCATGCCACTAGATACCAGAGTGGCGGCAGAATCAACATCGCTTGCGGCTCAACCACACGTGTGCTGCTTTCACCTTTCGCATCGCGGTAATTGAACCGCAGATGCAGGCGCTGAAGAAAGGCTGCCTCAAATTCCGGAAGCAAGCCAGGGTCCATTGTTCCGATAGTGGATCTGTCCACCTGCGGGGCAAGTTCTCCAATATACAGGCAGTCCAGAAAATGCCGCAAATCCCGAATTTTGTCTGACGGCAGTGCCTTTTCAATCTTTGCAAGCCCGGTATCTGCAACGCTTGAAAATGGTAGATTTCCCGCCGCACGCATAGATGCCACGCTGATCAAAAGCGCAAAAATCTCAAGCACCGAAAGACGTGGCGCGGTCTGAACTGAACGGGGGTCAAGTTGCAGCCCGCCGCCGCGACCAGGTTCAGAGCAAATGACAAAACCCTGTTCTCGCAACGCATTAATGTCACGTAACAGCGTGCTGCGGGATGCCCCTACCTGTCCTGCGAGCTCGGCAATGGTTGATGATCCGTTGCGGCGGAGGCTGCGTATGATGGCTTCTTGTCGAAGGCGAACATTCATCTTCTTTGGGTCAATAATCAAAGGTGTCAGATTTTGACACCTTTACCTCGTAGTTTACGAGTGTCGACGCCAGCTGGATGTCTGGCACGAATCCTCGGACCTACCGGCATCAAGTGCTGCGCCGCTGCCTGATCGCCCATCCAAACCCAAAAGGAAGATAAATGTTTAACTCCAACGGCTTTCCCCAGCCCACTTTGATCTCGGTAAACGGTGTTGAGTTGGAAGTTTTTGAATCCGGAAAAGAAAACTTTGGAAACCCGATCGTACTTTGTCACGGCTGGCCGGCGCATGCCTTTTGCTGGCGGTATCAATTGCCAGCGCTTGCGACCGCTGGCTATCACGTCATCGTGCCGAACCAGCGTGGGTATGGCAATTCTGCACGGCCGACTGACGTGACCGCATATGACCTCGCGCATTTGACTGGCGACCTTGTCGCGCTACTTGATCACTTCGGATACGACGATGCCGTCTTTGTCGGCCATGATTGGGGCGCTAATGTTGTCTGGGGTACGGCGCTACTGCATCCAAACCGGGTGAGCAAGCTCATCGCGCTCGCACTTCCCTATCAGGAGCGGGGTGACATCCCGTGGGTGGAGTTGATCGAACGCTTCATGGGGCCTGATAACTACATGGTGCATTTCAACCGGTACCCCGGAGTGGCGGATGCGATCCTGGATCAAAACAGGCAACAGTTCCTTCGAAATCTGTATCGCAAGAGCGAACAAACACAAGCACCCGAACTAGGAATGGCAATGATCAACTTGGCTGAGGCTGAGGCTGAGGCTGATACCGGAGAGCCGCTCATGACAGATGCCGATCTGTCTGTCCTCGACGCCGCGTTTGAGGTCTCTGGCTTCACGAGCAGCATCAACTGGTATCGAAATCTGGACCGCAACTGGCATCTCTTGGCGGACGTTGACCCGATTGTTCATCACCCCGCCCTAATGATCTACGGGGACCGCGATACGATACCAAAGTCCCCAAATCTGAGTGACTTTGTGCCAAACGTCGAGGTTGTCAGTCTGGACACAGGCCACTGGATTCAGGAAGAAAAGCCACAAGAGACAACCAAGACAATTCTGGACTGGTTAAAGCAGTCGTCTGCAAGCTGCCCCTCAAAAGAGCAATAACTCATTTGCGCCCTCTGTCATAACTGGAGGGCGCATACGAACGCTGAAGCAAACACGATTGAAGAGTCTACCTTTTTCGTCACTCCGTCGCCTCGAAGCTCACCGCCTCTAAACACCGTATCAGCGTCTTGATAGTAACGGTGTGCCTGCAGGTGATACGACAACGCTCTGCGGCCGGTTTCTCCCATGAGGTGTCCAACGTTGGTAATGATCGTGGGCAACTGAGCAATATGGCGAATCGAGCGCGTGAAGAAATCGAGGCTGAATCGCTAACGGTGGTGGCCGACCGATGCTATTACAAAGGTCTGGAAATCCTTGCTTGCGAGCAGGCCTGCATCACTGCCTTCGTACCGAAACCCCTCACATCTGGCAGCAAAGCCGAAGGCCGATTCGGCAAGCAGGATTTCATTTATCTAATTGCGTCGGACGAGTATCGATTGCGGGGCCGTTACTAACCAGGCGGCATTCGTCGATGGAAGACGGCATGTTATTGCATTGTTACTACTTCTCGGGCTGCCAGTCCTGCTCAATGCAAAGGCAATGTACGACGGGTAAGAAGCGCCGCGTAAGGCGCTGGGAACATGAGGCGGTAGTCGACGCGATGCAAGTTCGGCTAGAACATGATCCAGCGATGATGAGGGTTCGTCGACAGACCGTTGAACATCCGTTTGGAACGCTCAAGTACTGGATGGGAGATACACACTTCCTGACCAAAACCCCGCCGAGAGTGAGCACTGAGATGATGCGTGGCAGCACTATGCCCAGGAAACCGGTATTGTCCTGAGCAACCCAGCGATGGGCGCGCGCTACGATTTGCATGCGATGTTGATTGAGGCCGCACTGACTGGTCTCGGTGTGGCACTCGTACCGCGCCTGTACGTGGAAGCCGAGCTGGCGCAAGGCCGGCTGGTTGCGCCATGGCCGCAGTAGAAAAATGTTGCCAAGACCTTTTGTCTCGTATTGCCTGAACCCCTTAAGCTGAGCCGCGCGCCCATCCAGGAATTTGCGAATTGGCTGTTGGAGGAGGCGCAGGTGAAGTAAGGGCATGCGAGTGCTGATCCCCCGGGTGACGGTGTCTATGCACGACCAGTTATTCGGTGGGTAGGTGATACAGGTTCTGTGCCTGCTTTTGGCCGGTTAGCGACGGCCTGACTTCGACCGTCGCTATGCATGGTCAAACCTCAGTTTGCTCCACTATCTCCAGGGTGTCGTCGACCTCAATCCCCCGATATCGAACGGTGCTCTCCAGCTTCGTAGGGACGAGCAGCAGTTGAATCGCCCGCAGGCCCTTCTTCCTGCAATAGATCAGTGATGCCTTCGTACGCCTCATTGTCTGAGTGCCATGCATGGCCGGAACAAGGCCAACGGCTTTCACCCAGCCTTTGACGATACGAGCGTATTGACGAGTGGATAGATGGTTTGAGGTAGGCAGCCGGCTAGAAAACAGGCAGTCCTCGCTGCGTAGCTGGACCTAATGTATCCAGGCCGCGAGAGCAGACCGTGTTTGCTCAGTGATCTCGAACTGCACTGGCCGCTGCGTTTTCTGCTGCATCATCATGGCTCGTGATAATACGTACGTCGCCATGGGCGACGTCGCGCACGCGGAGCTTGGTTAAGCCCATAGCTCTCAGTTTTCGATGTGTGCAGTGTGTTTCACACAGCCTAGAGCCGAAGCTGCCACTCCTTAGAAATGGCTACAAACGTGGAAAAATTATTCTTCCACTGCGGGTTGATATTGCAGCAGGTCTCCGGGCTGACAATCTAGGAAAGCGCAAATCGCTTCTAAAGTCGCCAGACGTATACCCTTTACCTTTCCCTGTTTCAGCAAAGAAAGGTTCTGCTCCGTAATACCGATTGCTGACGCGAGATCCTTGGATTTGACCTTGCGCATCGCCAACATGACATCCAGCTTGATTTCTATCGACATATTGGTCCTTAAACGAACTGCTGGTTCTCACGCGCTAACACGCAGGCATCGTGGAGACCGCGCGCAACAATCATCACGGAGGCTGCAAGGAACAAAGCGACCAACTGTGATGAACTGAAGCCGAAGCTCAACAATCTATCGCCCGCAGGGCGTAGGAAGGTAATCCAGACACTCATGATTGGTTCTAGCAAGCAGCTGAAGAGTACCCACAAACTGACGTATTTACCGACCGACCCCAGCAACTCAGCAGATTCTGGCGCAAAATACTCCCCCCTGCTATACGACTGAAATAGACGGCGCAACGCGAGCAATCCCTTGGCTAGGATCAATAGCGGGATGCTTGATAAAACAATCCCACCGAATATTTGCCATAAAGGCATTTGTAGAGTGTCCGCCTTCAACCTTCCCGTCATGGACGTCAGATTGAAGTCTAGGCCGTAGCCACTCATTTGACTCGGAAAGAACCAGCATGCGGCATTAACTAGCAACATTGCGACAATCAGCACCAAAGTGGCTGTGGCCAAAAGTCGACTGTGATTTGCCAAACGATCTGTTTTCATCGAACAACCCTTCTTACCCGGCAGTGTATAAATAGATGCTTGAAGCATCCCTGACTATGCTATCGACCAATACGCAGGAGGCGGACATGTCATCCACAAAGCCTGATCTGGCCGAGCAATGAAAATGATCGTATAACAATAATAAATGACTGTAAATCGATAATACACTGTCGTTTACGGTTGGGCGCGATTGAAGGTTCGGTTTCAGAGGTGGTGGGTTCTGAATGTCGGCTCCTGGCCGATTCTGTTGAAAAAGTCGGTTTGCCCAAAACGCTCGAATACTGATGGGTAAAACACCTCTTTTGCGTGCTGGTACGTGAAATCCGAATCGTGAACCTTCTGCCCAAAGCACAGATTTCAATCTCAGGCGCGAACTTTTATGCTGTGGAACCCGAAGCCGACTTTTTCAACAGAATCGGCCGATTTCTGCCAGTCACGACGGACTGCAGTCGACCTAGTCTGTCATCTCAATACTCGCACCACGCGCAGGCAACTCCACCGCCCCGTCGCGGTCATCAATCCGCAGTTCGAACGAGTCCGAGGCCATTCCCGGGCGGTCGGCAAGCTGCAGCGAAACCAGCCGATCATTGATCAGGGCGCTGATGTCAGCGCCATCAGCGACGATACGAAAATGCGGTTGCATCACGGCCTCCAACACAAGAAAAAGCCCGCACTCGGCGGGCTGGGTAACGGGATCAATCCCACAGTGAAATCACACTGTCGGTCTCGACCACCAGATCCGGCAGCGTGATCAGCACACCGGCCCGGAACGGCTGCGGCTCATAGGCCAGGCCCTGATTGGCCGCCAGCACCGCTTCGACGCTGCGGTTCAGGTGCCCGTAATAGTGGTGGCACAGGGTGTCGAGCAGATCCCCATCAGCCGTTCTGCAGGTCATCGCCATAACGGACAAACTCCAATGAAAAGCCCTGCTTGCGCGGGATCGCCCCGGGCAGCAATGAGCTTTGCTCTTCTTCAATATTGGTCAAAACCCAGTTGCCCAGCACCTCGCCATAACCGGTGGTGAGGTTCAGCGGCAGCAACTTGGTACCGATGCTGCGCAGTCTATCCAACTATAGGCCCGGTCATTGACTCGAGGTCGGTGCGTCCGGCCTCTCCGGCGTCAACCATGTACTTCAGCCCGCCCTGCAGATGTCGCAGGTAAGTTTTTTCATCCGCCATATCACTTCCTCAGCCAACGTGTGGCGCATCAAACAACTGGCGCGCGCGCTTCCCGGGCGAAGTCTTCAAACTGACGGCGCAGGTGTGGCATCAGTTCCTGGACCAACTGCGCCGGGTCTTTCACATCACCTTGCACGGTAATGCTTGGCGCCGGAGCAAAGGTGAACTGCTGGTCGACCTTCGGCCGGTCGGGCGGCTTCGCGACCGTTGCCGGCATCAACGCAGCCGCCGTGACCGGTGCCACCGGGGTGCCGGCCATCGA
The DNA here is from genome assembly GCF_963970735.1 of Pseudomonas sp. RA_35y_Pfl2_P32. Lineage (NCBI taxonomy): Bacteria > Pseudomonadati > Pseudomonadota > Gammaproteobacteria > Pseudomonadales > Pseudomonadaceae > Pseudomonas > Pseudomonas sp. RA_35y_Pfl2_P32. The sequence goes on along the minus strand of NZ_CAXAQF010000039.1, from coordinate 18,819 downwards.
GCGCACCACGGTGCCAACCGCTGGGCCAGCGGGCATGGGGAACATACCGAGCGGTGCTTTCGGTAAAACCATGGCCGTGTCCGGGCCTCCAAACAATGCCTTGCCCACGGTCGCGCCCAACTCGCCACCACCCCAGCCCCCGAGCCAGGCACCGATCATGCCGCCAATTGCAGTACCCAGCAGCGGCACAACCGAACCGATGGCTGCACCCGCTGCCGTGCCAGCCAGACCACCGGCAAGCCCTCCCGCTGCATCACCGTAGCCCTCCGCCTTGTCATCGCGGGTGCTCGCGTTCTGGTAAGTGTCCAACGCCTGAGCACCGGCACCGAGTGCCACCAGTGGCCCGCCAACCTTAAGAAACCCGACGCCCCGGGACATCCTGCTTGTCGGGCCTTTGCCCTTGCCGCCCTTCCCTTCTTTACCGTGATCCAGCCCGCCACCCCCGACGTCATCCGCGTTGGTCACGAACACCCGCTGCACGATGCCCGACTTGCCGTTGACCGAGCCGCGCACGATGTTCACCAGGCCCCGACCAATCTTCAACGCAGCCCAGGCCTTGCCCAGCACCAACGCTCCGGCAGTGAGTGCCGTCAGGCCCAACACCACCTTGGGCGTTTCCTCGGACAAAGCGGTCAAACCCCGCGCCGTCGCGCCGATCCCACTGGCCAGCGCATCGGTGGCAGGACGCAGTGCATCCCCGATGGCTCGCAGCGAATCGTTGAACGCCTGGCCGGTTTCGGCCCAGCGTTGCGACGAACTCTCGCGACGCTCGGCCAAGTTCTTGTCGAGAATCTCTTTGCGCTGGCCGTTGGGGTTCGAGGCGTCCTTTTTCAGCGCCGTGTAGAGTTTTTTGTTCTGGGTGTACGCCATCAGGGCGGTCTTGACCTGCATGTCGGCGAACAGATCACCGGTACGCAAGGTGGCGGCTAAAGCGTCGGCCATCGCTTGCGCCTTGGCCGGGTCCGTCTCGTGACTGATCTTGGTCAGCCCCTGCTGCAGCTGTTTGGCTTTTTTCGGGTCGGTCTTTTCCACATACCGGCGCGCCAGTTCGAAACTGGCTTCGAAGGTCGACAGCCCCTTGGCTATCGCGGCGTTCATCGAGCCCTGATAGTCAATCCCGGCATCGGCATAACCTTTGACCGTTTCCCCCGAGCCGATTTTCGCGACCCAATTTTTCAGGTTGTTTGCCGCCTCATCCGCACTACCGGCGCTCTTGATCTGCACCTGCAGCATGGCGCCCAGCTGGGTCACCGCCTCCTGGCCGGTGATGCCGCTGCCGGCCATCTGGGCCAACAACTCGGGAAACCACTTGGCCATGTCGGCGGCCTCGAAGCTGCCTTGCTGGCCCAGCAGCGCCACCGAGGCCAGGGCTTGTTCCATTTTCTGAGGATCGGTGATCTTGGCGTTGTTCTGCATCGCCAGAATCATCCTCGCCGTGTCGATGCCTGACGCGCCCTGCCCGACCGCAAATTTCGCGGCCACCGGGGCATATTTCAGCGCCTCGGTCAGCTCCATGCCGCCACCGACCAGTTGGTTCACCAGGTCGGCCACCTGGGTGTTGGCCATGCCGGTGTCCTTTGAGGTCTGGACGATGTCCCGGGCGGTGTCGACTTCCTGCTGGGTATTGGCGGTACCGGACTTAATCGCGATATCGCGCACAATCGCCTGAAAGTCCGCGCTAATCTTGGTCGGCACCGCCGCCAGGGTGGTGCCGGCCACCGCCGTGCCAATGCCGCTGCGCAGGCTCTCCCGACCCTCCTCGACCTGGCCCATCCCTTTGGCCTTGAACTCGGCGCTGCGCACCACCTTACCCAGGGCTAGGTATTCCTGACGCAGACGCCCGACCTCGACCCCCTGCTTGCGCAGACTGTTGGTGTTGGTTTCGAGCTTCCTGAGCAAGGCGTCGGCATTCGCCGCCCCGCTTTCGTGGGCTCTTTTCCACTCGCTGCGCAGTCGCATGGTCTCGCCGATGACTTTCTGCAAGCCCTTGGCGCGGGTGGTTTGCGCCTCGAGCTTTTTCATTTCGCCGCTGACGTTCTTGAAGGCAGCGCCGAGCGAAGAGTCGACGGCGCCACCAATCACCAGCCCGAGCGAGAGTTTGTTGGCCATGGAGGTTACCTGTGTGCGATGGGGATCGGCTCAGTCCGTGAGCCACCAGACCATCTCGGAAAACGACAGGCCCTGGATCTCGGCCGCCGAGAAATTCAGTTCGACCGCCAAACGTTTGGCCAGGGCCTTTTACAGCCGAGGGTTAAACCCCGTCGTCTGCTCCCAGACGAAAATAGGCGGTCTGCAAACGACGGTAATCGCGCATCAGCAGCCCCTCCAGATCACCACGGCCAATGCTCGCCAGGCTGCTGAACAGAACCATTTCCTGTTCTTCTTCGTTGCTGCCGCCCTGCAGGGTGGCGGCGCGCATTTCACGCACTGTCGGCTCGCGCAGGGTCAGCTTGTCGACCTTGATGCCATTGGCCTCGCTCGGTCGGGACAGCGCAATGGTGGCAATGCCATCGCCCAGTTGCAGCCACTTGGGCAGGACGTTGTCTTTTGTATTGCTCATGTTCTGGTTCCTTACATGCCCAGGGCAGACCGCACGGCGGCCAGTTGGTCGACGCCGTCAATAACGCGAATCGAGTTGAGGGGATCCAGTTCAAACATCACGCTGCCGTCGATTTCCAGCTTGTAATAGGTCACCCCGACGGCGTACTTAAACTCACCTTTTTCGCCCGGTTTCCAGTCGCCCGGATCGACTTCCTTGAGACTGCTGCGCAGGGTGGCGACCACCGACTTGACCGATCCTTTCTGGCCCTTGAAGGCGCCGCGGAACGAGGCGTTGAACCCCGTCAGGTCGGACTGGCCGAAAAACTTCAGCACCTCGCGGCGTACGCCATTGGTGAGGAAGCTGGCTTCCAGCTTTTCCATACCCATATCAAGCTCCACCGCCGCGTCCATGCCGCCGGCGCGGTACTCGTCGGTCTTGAGGGTCAACTTGGGCAGGGTCAGGCTTGGCACATCGCCTTGCAGGCTGATGCCGTCAACAAACAGGTTGGTGTTGTAGAGCACTTCAGGAATCATGCAGCGGCCTCCTTAGGCGGCGGTATCGAGCACTTCAGTGATCCACTGATCGGTCACCTCCACGCGGAAGTTCGGGTTTTCAGCCGGCGGTACGTCGGTGAAACGGATGTTCCAGTACACCTGGCCGTCGCTGAGTTCGCCGGAAGTGTTCAGCTCCTCGTCGGCATACACCTCGAAGTTGATGATTGCGCCCTGGTTCTTCAGATCACGCATAAACGCCTGTAGGCCTTCGGTCACGTCCTTGACGTAGGTGGCGGTGATGGAACGGTCCACGGCCCACTTATGCGCGTAAAGGATGGCGTCCATGACGATGTCCAGGGTGCGCACCCGGGTGACGAACTTCCATTTCGGATCGCTGGACAGGGTGCGGTTGCCCCAAAGCCTGTAACCGTCATCACGAATGATGGTGGTGATGTTGGCGTTGTTCAGCAGGTTGGCCCGGCAGGACGGATCGCCGTCGAGAAATTCCACCGGGCGCGTGGTGCCGGTGATGCCGACAAACTCCTTGTTCGATGGCGAGGCCCAGAAACCATAGGTGGCATCGGTCCAGGCAAACAGGCCGGCGGTCCACGCCGAGGCCGGTGCGTTGATCGTGGCACTGGTCTTGGTGTCCCAGAACTGCACACCCGGGTCAACCATGTAGGCGTGTTTACTGCCGAAGTTGGCGGCATAAGCCATCGCCGCTTCGTCAGTGGTGTTCGGCCCGTCGATGATGGCCATCGCCCGCATCTTGTCGCCCAGAGCGACCAGCTCAGTCGCCACCGCCAGCGTCGCCGAGTACCCCGGGGTCACCAGCAAGCGCGGCTGGGCGTTGAACTTGCTTTTACCGTTCAGCAACGCCTGCATGCCGGTACGGGTGCCGTCGGCCCAAACGCCGCCGATGATCGCGGACAGCTGCTCAGCCGGGTCGTCCAGCAGCGGCACACCGACAGCGACAATCACCGCTTTGGAGCGCTTGAAAATGGCCTTGCAGTCCTGGGTGATCGCAGCGTCTGGACCCCAGGCGGCGACCGCTTCGCTTTCGCGGGTGATCAGCAACAGTTCGTTGGCTGCGGCCGTTGCTGGTAGCCCCGCGGTGAAGGTGTTGCACAGGCCAATGATTGACGCGGACGGAGTGGCGATATGCCTTGCCCCGGTGTCCACCAGGGTCACGGTGACGCCGTGAAAAAAACTCATAGAGTGATACTCCAGAAACGAAAAAGCCCCGCATGTGCGAGGCTATGGGGGGTGTTCTGTGTGATGCATCAAGGGTGCAAAAAGGACAGAGCGGTTCCGTTGGCAAACGGTTCAACGTCGCAACGGTGCTGTGGCATTAGAGGAAAGGAGCGTTCAGTCAGCCTGCTGCTTGTACCCGAAGATGGGATGGTGAAGTCAACTGCCAAATCCGCCCTATATCACAACCGACAAAGTAACAAAATAGTTACGAAACAATGGCTTACACAAAACCAATCGCCAGCCCGATATCCGGCTTCTAGTATTCGCTCGGGATGTTCGGGGCGACCTGAAACATGTAGCACGCCCGACCGGGGGCCAGTAACTCAGGTAGCGCCTAACGTCCCACTCTTCTTTATCCTAATGAAACCTTTAACCGCTAGCGCTTCCCAATGGCCTAGCGGTTTTTTTTTGCTACTGATCCGGTTTGATCGGCCACTCAATCGTCCGTGGCCAACCCGCTTGCTGCGGCACTTCACTCAGCTCGATGCGGTAGAGCTTCCAGAGAGCCAACTGCTCGACCTGCTGCGCGGTGGCCAGATCCAGATCGACGGCGTCTTGCAGCGGTGCCGCTGCCAAGCCAGCGTCCTGCATCAGCCGCTTCAATTGGGCACTAGCGGCCGGTAGCAAGGCGATATCCGCCGGCGGTGCATAGGCGGCGATCTCGCCGAATTCGCCCGCTACGACACGTTCATAGATCTCAGGGCCATAGCTGGTCGTATCATCCGGGGAGGCGGTGAACGGGATGTCGCCCAACGTCTCGGTGGTCAGCACCAGGTTAATCGCTGTCTGTTCAGCGTTGGCCCATTGGGGGCTCAACACATCGGTGTAAATCATCATGCAACCCTCAGGCAGATAGTGACGGAATCCGAGGTGGCACCATCCGTGTTATTCACCCCGCCCCTCAGTTGCCACGTCCCGGCAGGGCTTCCATGACTACTCGTTGCGGCAGCGTCAGACCAGACGAGATTACCGCCCGCGACCGCTGTACCTGGTACGCCAGCCCCACCCCCACCCACACGGAAAAGACCATAGGTGCCGACCTCGCCATGGTTGAAGCTGGCGATAGCTGCGCGCACTTTTTCATTGCCGTGTTTTTCGCCTCCGGCGCCATCGACCCAAATTTCACCAAATGCACTGCTGTCGATTTCCAGCGTTGCGTTGTCGCTCGAATTGGCGCCGATTTTTATTTTTCTGCCGTCTTGACCGGCACCACCGCCCTGCTGGACGGGTGTAAATCCCAACGATTGTTGGTAGGCGTCGGGGTTAAAGTTGGTCGAGTTCCAGTTCGTTACCCACGGCCCCCAACCTGGGTCGCCATTGATGCAGCCACGTGAATAGATCGTGCCGGTTTGGTTGTTGATGGACATCTGAACAACGGTGTCTTGCCCAGCCATCACTAGCATCGGGGACCAATGGATGCCACTTGGATGGCCAGTCGCTTCCTGCACTCGATAAACGCCAGCGGCCGTAATGGTATCGAGGTCTGTCCCATTGGCAAGGATGATGCCGCCTTGCCCCCAGCCGTAGGCACCGGCGAGCAGTACGCAACCAGGCGTGTCATCATCTGCCGATGTTTGCTTGACGAGATTGCTGGAATCCCACAGGTGCACCCACTCCCCCCAGGTGCCGGTGGCGAAGTCCCCGGTGCGGAAACGATAGTACGTCGCACTACTCGCACCGCCAAGCCTTCGTCGAGGCTGCGTGGACGCAAGCGGACGAAGCACTCTCCGGCGGTTTCGACGGTCCGGGCGATCAACGCCTGCTGCCCATAGAAGTCGCTCAAGCCATCGGCGTCGGACTCTTCGACCCAGTCGGCCCCGAGTTCCTGCAGCAGATGCCGAAGTTCATCGTCCTGGGTTTTCTGGCGCGGCGTGATGCCGATGCCGATGCCGATCAGGTTACTGACCCGTTTGTCGATGATGTTGCTGGATGCCCTCCGCGGATGTAGGAGCCGGAGGGCGAGCCGAAGCGCTTTTTGCTGGTATTACCAGGGGTCAGCCACCCTCCCCTCTAGACGCCGCGAGTTAACTCGAAACGGTCCAGGTTCATCACTTTGGTCCAGGCCGCCACAAAGTCCTTGATGAACGCCTGCTGGCCGTCGCTGCTCGCATACACCTCCGCCAGCGCACGTAGTTGCGCGTTGGAGCCAAAGACCAGGTCGACGCGGGTGGCGGTCCATTTGACTGCCCCGCTTTTGCGATCGCGGGCTTCGAAGGTCTCGTTGCTGTCCGAGGTGGGTTTCCACTCCACGCCCATGTCCAACAAGTTGACAAAAAAGTCGTTGCTCAGGGTTTGCGGCCGCTGGGTGAAGACGCCGTGGGCGGTGTGGCCGACGTTGGTGTCGAGCACGCGCAAACCGCCCACCAGGGCGGTCATTTCCGGAGCCGTGAGGGTCAGCAACTGCGCCTTGTCGATCAGCAACGCCTCGGCCGGCACCCGATAGTGGGTCTTGAGGTAGTTACGGAAGCCATCGGCAATCGGTTCGAGGAAGCCGAACGATTCGACATCAGTCTGCTCCTGGCTGGCATCCATGCGTCCGGCAGTGAACGGTACCGTCAGGCTGTGTCCGGCGTTTTTCGCCGCCTGCTCGATCCCGGCGCTGCCGCCCAGGACAATCAGGTCCGCCAGGGAGATTTTTTTGCCGCCAGCCTGGGCGTTGTTGAACTCGCGCTGCACGGCTTCGAGTTTGCCCAGCACCTGGGGCAGTTGCTCGGGCTGATTGGCCTGCCAGAACATCTGTGGTGCCAGGCGCAGGCGCCCGCCATTGGCGCCGCCGCGTTTGTCCGAACCACGGAAGGTCGAGGCCGCGGCCCAGGCGGTGGACACCAGTTGCGCCACGCTCAGGCCCGAAGCCAGCAGTTTGCCCTTGAGCGCGGTGACGTCGGCGTCGTCGACCAGGGGGTGATCCAGCGCTGGGATCGGGTCTTGCCACAGCAGTTCTTCGTTGGGCAGTTCCGGGCCGAGGTAGCGCGAGAGCGGGCCCATGTCGCGATGGATCAGCTTGAACCAGGCGCGGGCAAACGCGTCGGCCAATTGCTCGGGGTTGTCGAGGAACCGACGCGCGATCTTTTCGTAGATCGGGTCGAAGCGCAGGGCCAGGTCCGAGGTGAGCATGGTCGGGTTGCGTCGCTTCGAAGGGTCATGGGCATCGGGAATGGTCCCGGCACCGGCCCCGTTTTTTGCCGTCCACTGGTTGGCGCCCGCCGGGCTTTTGCTCGGTTCCCAGTCGAAACCAAACAGGTTTTCCAGGTAATTATTGCTCCAGCGGGTTGGCGTGGTGGTCCAGGTCACTTCCAGGCCGCTGGTGATGGTGTCGGCCCCCCTGCCGGTGCCGAAGGTGCTTTTCCAGCCCAGGCCCTGCAACTCGAGGCCGGCGGCTTCCGGCTCGGCGCCGACATGGTCGGCCGGGCCTGCACCGTGGGTCTTGCCGAAGGCGTGGCCACCGGCGATCAGGGCCACGGTTTCTTCATCGTTCATGGCCATGCGCGCGAAGGTTTCGCGGATGTCCTTGGCCGACGCCAGCGGATCCGGGTTGCCCTCGGGGCCTTCCGGGTTGACGTAGATCAGGCCCATTTGCACGGCGGCCAGTGGGTTCTCCAGGTTGCGCCCCTGGTCGGTGCGGCTCTCTTCCTCACCATGCAGGTCGGGCTCGGCCACCAGGCTGCCATCGCCGGGTTCCTGCATCGGTTCCTGCTCCTTGCCGTAGCGCGTGTCGCCCCCCAGCCACTTGTTCTCCGAGCCCCAGTAGACATCTTCATCCGGCTCCCAGACGTCCGCTCGCCCGCCGGAAAAACCGAAGGTCTTGAAGCCCATGGACTCCAGCGCGACGTTGCCGGTGAGGACGATCAGGTCGGCCCAGGAGATGTTTTGCCCGTACTTCTGCTTGATCGGCCACAACAGGCGGCGAGCCTTGTCGAGGCTGACGTTGTCCGGCCAACTGTTGAGCGGGGCAAACCGCTGCTGCCCGGAGCCGGCCCCTCCCCGGCCATCCCCGGTACGGTAAGTGCCTGCGGCGTGCCAGGCCATGCGCACAAACAGCGGCCCGTAGTGGCCGAAGTCCGCCGGCCACCAGTCCTGGGAGTCGGTCATCAGTGCGTTGAGGTCTTGCTTGACGGCCGCAAAGTCGAGGCTTTTGAACGCCTGGGCGTAGTTGAACCCCGGGGCCAGCGGGTCGGACAGCGAGGAGTGCTGGTGCAGGATGTTCAGGTTCAGTTGGTTCGGCCACCAGTCGCGGTTCTTCGTGCCACCGCCAGCGGCGTGATTGAACGGGCATTTCGATTCAGTTGCCATGTGTGAGCTACCTTTGGTCGAATTCATCCAGCTAACGGGCCCAGGATGGGCGCGATATAGCGACGAGCGAAATCATAGACATAGGCTGCAGGACCGAGCGTTCCGGCCGGCTCGCGCCAGCGCAGAATTAAGGCTAGTCTCCCGACAAGGACAGGGCAAATAGCCGCAGTATTGATCGGCGATAGAGATAATCTTTTATCCGCGCCCATTGCGCCGTGCAAGCATCAAGGCAGTCAGCGTTCTGCTGTATGGGCGAGGTCCCGACCATGAACACGCGCGCACGCCCCACGGCGTTCCACGAAGCGGGCCACACGTTGGCTTTCTGGTGGAATGAACGTCCTATCGAACGGGTCACCGTTCGCACCCCGGTCGAGGCCGCCAACGGCCCGATGCTGGATCTGCGTGGCAATCTGCAGCAGGTCGAAGGCCTGGTGGAAGCCAGTTATTTTGTCTTGCGCCCGTCCGGCGAGGCTCCCGGCGTGGCGGAATACCTGCCCTCGATGGTGGAGTGGATCGAGCGTGACCTGCTCAACTGTTTTGCCGGGCCGATAGCCGAAGCGATCTACCGGCATGCCCCGCCCGAGCAGCTCTTCAGGGGCAGTGGCCGAGGGGACTGGCTGCGGGGCGAAGAGTTGATCAGCCTGCTGCCGGCACGAAAACTGCTGGACGCCCACTCCCGCGCCATCGCCCGCTCCCACTGCCTGCTGCAGCGTTACTGGCCGGCTGTCACCGCCCTGGCGCAACGGCTGCAAACCCAGGGCACGGTCGACGGACCCACCATCACCGCACTGTTGTGGGACCTCAGCGGCGAATCACCCGGACGCCGCGATCACACCCTGGCCAGCCTCGACCGGCCTGGCAACTGACTGACGCCTTGAGGGAGCAAAGCTTGCTCGCGAAGAACCCGAAAGCGCCGCGCAGTGCCCGGTTTTACGCGTCATCGTTAACGACCCTCGCGGGCAAGCCCGCTCCCACACTGTGTTCAGTGTTGTACCCCCATACAATCATTCCAACCCCTCCTGCAACAGCGCCTGCCTGACTGCCGGCCGCTGGTAGACCCGGGCATACCACGCCTCGAGATGGCTCAATCCGTCGAAGTGAATGTCGGCCTTGTAGTAGGAGCGCAACCAACGTGCCTGCCCCCAGCCGATGAGGGCAAACAGGTAGGCATCGGCAACCGTGAACCGCTCGCCGAGCAGGTATTCACGGTCCGCCAGTTGCTGGTCGATCCAGGCAAAACGCTGTTCAAGCTTGGGCTTGGCCGTGTCCACGTACTTGCCGGCCAGTCCGGCATACAGCAGGGGGATGAAGCCTTTATGGATCTCCGAGGAGAGAAAGCTCAACCACTCCTGCAGCCGATACCGCTCCAGCGTGCCATGGGCCGGCGCCAGCCCGGAATCGGGCCGCTGATCCGCCAGGTACTGCACAATCACCGGCCCCTCGCGCAAGCGCGTGCCGTCGTCCAACGCCAGGATCGGCACATAGCCAAGCGAATTGACCTGCAGATAGTCCCCCTCGCCCGCCACGGTGTGCTGACGGTGATCGACCTTGAGCAACCGGACGTCCAGCCCCAGTTCATTGATGATGATGTGCGGCGACAGCGAGCAACTGCCGGGAATGTAATACAGCTTCATGGGCGACTTCCAAAAAGGATGAAGCCACATTCTTGGCGATCAGGTATATAAACGGAAGAAGGCAGTTTTTTATCATCTAGGTACAAAAAATATACCTGCCAGCATCCCGAGGAAGGCTCTATGAAACACAACGTGACCGGCTGCTCCGTCGAAGAAGCCATGCGTTTGCTCGGCGGCCGCTGGCGCCTGCTGCTGGTGTCCTACCTGCTCGATGGCCCCAAGCGCTTCAATCAACTGCGCCGTGACGTCCCCGGGATCTCCCAGCGCATGCTGACCCTGGACCTGCGAGCCTTGGAAGATGTCGGTCTGATCAAGCGCACGGTGTACCCGAGCGTTCCGGTCAAAGTGGAATATGAACTGACCGAAGACGGCAACCGTCTGCGCCCCGTGGTGGCGGTGATGCAGGAATTTGGCGTATGGCTCAAGCTCAGCGGCCGCGCACGGATGCCGTTGGAGGCTGCAGGACAGCAGGCACAGGGCTGATCCAGAGGTAAACCCGCCACGCACCACCCGGACCGCTCAAACAAGGAGATGCAAACCGATGCCAACCGTCAACGTTCGCCCACTGCGCAGGGCTGACATTCCAGCCTTGCTCAGGTTCGAAATCGCCAACCGTGACTGGTTCGAATCGCAGATCGATCCGCGCGCTGCTGAGTTCTACTCACTGCCGGGGATTACCGCGCACGTCGAGGACTATCTGCGCGGTTTTGCCGAAGGGACCTGGCAGCCCCTGGTGCTCGAAGAAGCTACCCAGGGCATTGTCGGGCGAGCCAACTTGAAAGATATCGACTCGGCCAAAGGCTGTGCCGAGGTCGGTTATCGGATCGATCGGCGCTTCTGCGGCCAGGGCCTGGCCACCCTGGCGCTGCAGCAACTGATCCACGAGGCACGGGAGCGCTGGCAGTTGCAGCATCTGGTGGCGGATGTGTACACGCGCAATGTCGGCTCAAGCAAGGTGCTTGAGCGCTGCGGATTTGTCCTCGAACCGCGACCTGCCACAGACCCGAGCAAGCTCGATTACCGCCGGGTCCTGGGGCGCTGATGGGCAGTCACTGCGCCTCAAAGGTCTGCAGGTAGGCCAGCAGGTCGTCGATTTTCTCCGGGTCGCTCAGGCCCCAGAAGATCATGCGGGTGCCCGGCACGACTTTTTTCGGTGCCTCCAGGTAGGCGGTGAGGGTTTCCCGGGTCCACACCAGGTTGGCGGCGCGCATGGCGTCGGAGTACTGGTAATCCGTGGTGCTCGCACTGGGGCGGCCGAAAATCGAATTCAATTGCGGGCCGAACGAGGCGCGCGCCGATTCGCCGACCTGGTGGCAACCGCCACACATGCGGGTGAACAGTTTCTCGCCGGCCGGCACATCGCCCGCGGCCCAGGCGCCGGTGCTGAGCAGCCAGGCGAACGTCAGTGCTAGGGTGTTCTTCATCCTGTGGTTCCCATCGGTTGTTGCTCACAAGCTATGCGGCGGCTATTGGAGCACGCGGCCCGGCCTCAGCCCAGCCTCGGCTGAAACTTCTTGCGGTAGGCCGCCGGCAACAGGCCAACCCGTTGCTGGAACAACCGGCGGAAAGAATTGCCATCGGCGTAACCCACGGCGTAGGTGATGCTGTCCAGGGTCATGCGGGTGGACTCCAGCAGTTGCTTGGCCTTTTCCAGGCGCAGGGTCTGCAGGTAGGCAATGGGCGTAGCGCCCGTGGCTTCCTTGAAGCGCCGTTTGAAATTGCGTACGCCAAAGCCGAATTGCCGGGCGATGTCATCGATCAACAGCGGTTGGGCAAAACGTTCCTCCAGCCACTCCTGGACCCGCAGGATCTCGCCATCGCCATGGTTCTTGGGCAAGGACCACAACGCGTATACCGTTTGCTCGCGGCGCACGTTATCGATCAGCAGGTACTTGCCACAGGTGTGAGCCAGCTCCAGTGAAGCAAAACGCCGGACCAGGTGCAGCAGCAGGTCAATCGCGGCACTGGCCCCTCCGCTGGTGATCAACTGCTGGTCCTCGCAGAGCATCTGGCCCTCGTCCAGCTCGACGTCGCGGTAGCGCCGGCGCATGTAATCGGCGAACGCCCAGTGGGTGGTGGCGCGCCGGCCATCCAGCAAACCGCTCTCGGCCAGCATGAACGCAGCGGTGCAAATCGACGCCAACACCGCCCCCTGCTCATGCTGTTGCCGCAGCCAGGGCCCATAGAGGGCGAAGGTCGGCAAGGCGTCCTTGAGGGTGAAGAGGAACCCGGGAATCAGCACCAGGTCGGTCCGCTGAATCTCGACCAGTCCATGATCGACGCGCAACATCTGCCCGCCCCCCGCGGCGACAGGAGCGCCGTCGAGCGAAGCGCTGACCACTTCAAAGGGCGGACTGTCGCTGAACAGGTTGGCCGCATTCAGCACTTCCAGGGCAAGGGTGGCGGCGGCGGCAGAACAGTGCTCGGCCAATAGCAGGGTGATATGCATGGAGGACTCGTTTGCGCTTTTCGCATGGTTTAAGTCATTTGTGCACCTAGCTTAGTCGATTGCCCGGTTTTACAGTGCAGCGATTGTTCTCCTGGTCTCCAGGAAACACTTTCGCTGGTCTGCCAGCTCCTGCACAGGTACCCCGTATGAATCTTTGGTTTCGCTTGCTGTACATGCTGTTTCGTCGACCCTGGCGCCAACCGGTGCGCGGCCTGGCCACCACGGTCGTGCGCATGCGCGTCTGGCCGCTGGACCTGGACCTCAACCGCCACGTCACCAACGGCCGCTATTTCACCCTGGCCGATGTCGGGCGCATGGACTACGTCTTGCGCAGCGGGGCGTTTCGTGTGGCCCTGCGACACAAGGCCGTGCCGATAGTCGGTGATGTCTGGGGCAAGTTTCGTCGCGAGTTGAAGCTGTTCGAACGCTTCGAGATCCATACGCGGATATTGGCCTGGGACGCCAAATGGAACGTTATGGAGCACCGCTTCATCAGCAACGGCCGGGTGGTGGGCGTGGTGGTGATGCGCGGACTGTTCCGCTCCGGCAAAGGCACGGTAGCGCCGGGCGAGTTCGTCCGGGAAATGGGCCTGGCCCCGCAGTCACCGCCGATGCCCGAGTGGCTGGTCGCCTGGTCCCAGAGCTGCGACGACCTGAGCCTGCAACTGCGCGACGAGGAACGGGTGACGGCCTGAGGTCCTGTGGGGTGAAAGGAAGAACAACCGAATTTCGTATACCCTATAGGCACCTCATTCCGAAGATTCGCCGCCGTGACCCAATCCAGACTCAACGCCCCCGACCTAGGCAATACGCCTTCGACTTCGGAAATCATCACCCGCCATCTGCGCGACGCCATTGTCGCCGGGCATTTTGCCGAGGATGAACCGATTCGTCAGGATGACATCGCCCGCCAATTCAACGTCAGCAAGATCCCCGTGCGCGAGGCCCTCAAGCGCCTGGAGGCCGAAGGCCTGGTGATGTTCCAGCGCAATCGCGGGGCGATGGTCACGCGCATCTCCGATGCCGAGCTGGCGCAGATGTTCGAGGTGCGCATGCTGCTCGAAGACAAGGTGCTGCGCCTGGCCATTCCCAACATGACCGAAGCCACCTTCGCCCGGGCCGAGAGCATCTGCCAGGAGTTCATCGGTGAAGACGACGTCGGGCGCTGGGCCGAGCTCAACTGGCAACTGCACGCCTGCCTCTACGAACCGGCGCAACGGCCCTTCCTGGTGAGCCTGATCCGCTCGGTCAACGACAAGCTGGAACGCTACCTGCGCATGCAGATGAGCCTGTCGGCCGGCAAGGAACGCGCCGACCACGAACACCGGGAAATCCTCGCAGCCTGCCGGGCCGGCGACGTCGACCTGGCGGTAAAACTGCTCGACGAACACATTGCCGGGGTCTGCAAGACCTTGTTCGAGCACCTGCCCCACGCCCACTGACCACCGGCTTCACTGTGCCGATTTCGTCATCGGCAGCGGATAAATCCATCAAGCCGGCACCCCGCTGCAAAGGCCACTCTTCTGTTCACTTATCTGAACGGACGTGGCCCTCCCATGAAACGCATCACCGTGATCGACTCCCACACCGGCGGCGAACCGACCCGCCTGGTCACCGCCGGCTTTCCTGACCTGGGCCGTGGCAGCATGGCCGAGCGACGCCAGTTACTGGCCGAACACCATGATCAGTGGCGCGCCGCCTGCGTCCTCGAACCACGGGGCAGCGATGTGCTGGTGGGCGCCCTGCTCTGCGAGCCCGTGGACCCGAGCGCCTGTGCCGGGGTGATTTTTTTCAACAACACCGGCTACCTGGGCATGTGCGGCCACGGCACCATCGGCCTGGTGGCGTCCCTGGCGCACCTGGGCAAGATCGGCCCCGGCGTGCACAGCATCGAGACCCCAGTGGGCACGGTGCAGGCGACCCTGCACGAAGACCATTCGGTGAGCGTGCGCAACGTCCCGGCCTATCGCTACCGCAAGGCGCTGGCGCTGCAGGTGCCCGGTATCGGCCAGGTGGTCGGCGATATTGCCTGGGGCGGCAACTGGTTCTTCCTCATTGCCGAACATGGCCAGGCCATCGCAGGCGACAACCTGGAAGCCCTCACCGCCTACACCTACGCCGTGCAGCAGGCACTGGAAGTCCAGGGCATCCGTGGTGAAGACGGCGGCCTGATCGACCATGTCGAACTGTTCGCCGCTGACCCGCACGCCGACAGCCGCAACTTCGTGCTGTGCCCCGGCAAGGCCTACGACCGCTCCCCCTGCGGCACCGGCACCAGCGCCAAGCTGGCGTGCCTGGCGGCCGACGACAAACTGCCGCCCGGACAGATCTGGCGCCAGGCCAGCGTGATCGGCAGCCAGTTCGAAGGCTCGTATGAATGGCAGGGCGAACGCATCATCCCGACCATTCGCGGGCGGGCCTTTATCAGCGCCGAGGCCAGCCTGATCATCGAGCAGGACGACCCGTTCGCCTGGGGCATTCGCCCGTGAGCGAGGGCCAGGTAGCCGATGTGATCGTGATCGGTGCCGGCATCATCGGCGCCGCCTGTGCCCAGGCCCTGGCCCGGCGTGGCTTGCGGGTGCTGGTGCTGGACGCCGGCCTGCATGGCGCCACGGCAGCCGGCATGGGCCACCTGCTAGTGCTCGACGACAACCCGGCCGAACTGGCCCTGAGTCAGTATTCCCTGCAACGCTGGCGCGACCAGGCACCGGCCCTGCCCGACAGTTGCGCCTACCGCAGCAACGGCACCCTGTGGCTGGCGGCCAATGCCGAGGAAATGGCCGTGGCCCACGGCAAGTTCCTCAACCTGCGCGCCCAGGGCGTGGCCTGCCAGTTGATCAGCGCCAGCGACCTGCGCCGGCGTGAACCGGAGTTGCGCCAGGGCCTGGAGGGCGGACTCTTGATCAATGGCGACGGCATCCTCTATGCCCCCGCCACCGCCGACTGGATGCTGCAAACACCGAACATCCAGCAGCGTCGGGCACGGGTCAGCGAACTCGACGGCAACCGTGTGCGCCTGGCGGATGGGCAATGGCTGAGCGCCGCAGCGGTGGTGCTGGCCAACGGCGTGCAGGCCCCCGAACTGTGCCCGGAACTGCCGATCGAACCGAAAAAAGGCCACCTGCTGATTACCGATCGCTACCCCGGCACCGTCACCCACACCCTGGTGGAACTGGGTTACGTCACCAGCGCGCACAACGCCAGCGGCCCGTCGACCGCCTGCAACATCCAGCCCCGGCCGACCGGGCAATTGTTTATCGGCGCCTCCCGGCAGTTCGGCACCAGCGATCCGCAGGTCGAGGGCTGGATGCTCGCCAAAATGCTCCGGCGCGCCTGCGACTACATGCCAGGGCTGGCCCAGCTCAATGGCATTCGTGCCTGGACCGGCTTGCGCGCCGCCAGCCCGGACGGCCTGCCGCTGGTGGGCCAGCATCCACAACAGCAAGGCCTGTGGCTGGCGGTCGGGCACGAAGGCCTGGGGGTGACGACGGCCCCCGGCACCGCCGACTTGCTGGTGGCGCAACTGTTCGACGAACCCTCGCCCCTGCCCGCCCAACCCTATCTGCCACAACGTTTCCTCGGAGAGCCCGTGTATGCCTGAATTAATGCTCGACGGTCGCCGCCTACAGGTCAGCGAAGGCACCAGCGTGGCCGCCGCACTGGCCCTGGGTGGCGATGGCTGCAGCCGCACCTCGGTGACCGGCCAACGCCGCGCGCCGGTGTGCGGCATGGGCATTTGCCAGGAATGCCGGGTGACCATCGACGGGCGCCGACGCCTCGCCTGCCAGACCCTGTGCCGGGACGGCATGCAGGTGGAGACCCGCCCATGACGCACTATGCCGACCTGCTGATCATTGGCGCCGGCCCCGCGGGCATCAGCGCTGCCCTGGCGGCCGCGCGCAGTGGTGCGCGCATCGTCCTGCTCGATGACAACCCGCTGCCGGGTGGGCAAATCTGGCGCGATGGCCCAGCGGCCCATCTGCCGCGCCAGGCCCGCACCCTGCGCCAGCGCCTGGATGCCTGCAGCAACATCCACATTCACCCCGCCACCCGAGTCATCGCCAGCAGCGGGCCGAAACAGCTGCTGGTGGAAGACCCGGAGCATGGCTGGCTGATCAACTACGACAAGCTGATCCTGTGCACCGGCGCCCGCGAGTTGCTGCTGCCCTTCCCCGGCTGGACCCTGCCCGGTGTCACCGGGGCCGGCGGTCTGCAGGCACTGATCAAGGGTGGCCTGCCGGTGCAGGGAGAAACCCTGGTGATCGCCGGCAGCGGCCCACTGTTGCTGGCCAGTGCCGCCAGCGCCAAACAACACGGTGCCCAGGTGCTACGCATCGCCGAGCAGGCCTCGCGCAGCGCGGTGGCCGGGTTCGCCGCGCAACTGCCGCGCTGGCCGGCCAAACTGCTGCAATCCTTGCGCCTGTTCGATCCGCAATACCGCACCGCCAGCCACGTGCTGGCCGCCCTGGGCAGCGATCGCCTGGAAGGGGTACGCCTGCAACAACAGGGCAAAATCGTTGAACTGCCATGCCAGCGCCTGGCCTGTGGTTTTGGCTTGATCCCCAATATCCAGTTGGGTCAGGCCCTGGACTGCGCCATCGAAGGCCAGGCTATCACCGTGGATGCCTGGCAGGCGTGCAGCCGTGCCGATCATTACGCTGCGGGGGAATGCACCGGTTTTGGTGGCAGTGAACTGGCGCTGGTGGAAGGCGCGATTGCCGGGCATGCCGCGGTGGATGAGCGGCAGGCGGCCCAGCAGTTGTGGCCACGTCGGGCCCGCTGGCAGGGATTCGCCAAGGCCTTGAACAACGCATTTGCCCTCGACCCGCAGCTCAAGGCATTGGCCCAACCGGACACCCTGGTGTGCCGCTGTGAAGACGTGCCCTATGCCGCGCTGACCGAACACCACGACTGGCGCTCGGCCAAACTGGCCACTCGCTGCGGCATGGGCGCCTGCCAGGGCCGGGTCTGTGGCGGCGCGGTGCAGCACCTGTTCGGCTGGCCGGCCGCGGCACCCCGCCCCCCCTTCAGCCCGGCGCGGATCGAGACCCTGCTGTGCCTGGATGAACAGCCGGCGCCCTGAATCCCATGCCGGCCCTTTGCGTTGCGCCGCCTTGCCACTATGATCCCGAGGGTCGCCACCAGACCCTCAGCGCCATGTACCCCTCCCTCCACAGCTTCAAACCCTGCGACCTGCCGACCTTGCTCAGCAGCCTGCACGCCCTGTCGCCACTGCTCGACACCCTGACGGACGTGGTGTTCTTCATCAAGGACCGCGAGGCCCGCTACGCCTTCGTCAACCAGACCCTGGCCCGGCGCTGCGGCAAAAAACACAGTGACGAGCTGCTCGGGCTGACCGCCGACAAGGTGTTCCCGGCGCGCTTCGGTCCGCTGTACACCGAGCAGGATCGACGGGTCCTGGCCAGCGGCCGGGAACTGTCCGACCAGCTTGAGCTGCACCTGTATTACGGCAACCAACCGGTCTGGTGCCTGACCCACAAACTCGCCTTGCGCGACCTGCAGGGCCACATCGTCGGCCTGGCCGGCATTTCCCGGGACCTGCAACTGCCCCAGGCCAACCATCCGGCATTCCACAAACTCGCCGCGGTGGACGCCCATATCCGCAGCCACTTCGCCCGTCCCATCAGCCTCGCCGAACTGACCGCGATCGCCGGGTTTTCCGTGGCGCAACTGGAGCGCCACTGCAAACGGGTGTTCCAGCTCACCCCACGGCAGATGATTCACAAGGCGCGGCTCGAGGAAGCGTCGCGGCTGTTGCTGGACAAAGACCTGCCCATCACCGACATCGCCCTGCGCTGCGGCTACACCGACCACAGCGCCTTCAGCCGCCAATTCCGCGCCCTGACCAGCCTGTCGCCCAGCCAATATCGCGATCACCAACCCTAACTCCCTCGTGACCAAGGCTTGATCGCTCCCACAGCCTGACCGCCATCCCGGGCAAGCCGCAAGCGGGCGCCCGGTCCCACAGGTTTGGTGGTCGTACGCAAAATTTCCGGGCAGCCAGATTTACTAATGAAATGGTTACCCCCACCGCCCCTTGCGATAGCTCACTAAGCTTTCGCAAGGGGCCCATCGGAGACCATTCTCATGAACAACGTAGCTATCGCCGCCATCGACCTGGGTAAAAACTCCTTT
>NZ_CAXAQF010000038.1:0-32851 GCF_963970735.1 Pseudomonas sp. RA_35y_Pfl2_P32 | reverse complement strand
TTCTTTTCGGTCACTTGATTGACTGCTTGGATTTTGAATTCTTCGGGATAACGCGGGTTGCTCATGGCACCTCCTGATTGGCCTCATTTTAAGGCATGGAGGTGTCTACGAAACCCGGGGCGATTCACTGGGGTCTTTTGACATCCGCCTCATGATTCACTGAATTTGGAGGATCAAAACTCGGAGGGGTTAACCGGCGATGACGAAATGAATTTCTTAGTGCCAGGCGCCCTTCCAGACATAGCACCAGAACTGCTGCACCAATAGCGATATAGGTTGGCCACTGAGCAGGTTTGATGGCCTCACCCAGCAACAGGGATGCGCACACCAGCAGGACGGGCTCGACATACGTCAGCAAACCGTAAAGTGACAGGTTCAGCTTCTCAGCAGACAAGGCGGAGAATGCGAGAGCAGCGGCACTGATTGCTCCGAGTCCGACGACTAGCCATGGCAGATTCATACCGCCGTGCTCACTGTTAAGCAATGCACCTTGGGTGATGAAAAAGAAGCTGACGGGCAGACTAATACTCAAGTCGAACCAAAGTCCGCCAAGATTGTTTGTGCCAATGACCCTGCGCAAGTAGTAATAAATCGGGTACCCGAGACACACCGCGAAGGCAGGCCAGGCGATCTGCCTGGCGATCACCAGTTCATTGAACACTCCTGTCGCCGCCAGCGCACATGCCAAAAGTTGGAAGCGTGTAAGCTTTTCTTTGAAGACAAGTCGTCCTACCAGTGCTGTGGTGATTGGCAGCAGAAAGTACCCGAGCGAAACATCGAGAGCGTGGCCATTCACGGGAGCCCACATGAATAGCCACAGCTGCACGCTCAACAGCGCCGATGAGAGCAAGCGTTTTGCCCAAAACAATCGCTCACGGCACAACCTCAAGAATATCGACTTTACCTCGCCCCAGTGACCGGTCGTGATCACCAACAGTGTTAAACAGGGCAGAGTCAGCAACGTTCGCCAGCCGTAAATCTCCTCTGCACTTAACGCCGTCAGCAGGCTCGTGTAAGCATACATGACGGCGAACAGCACCGAAGCGAGCACGTTGAACAGTACGCCGAGAGCCGTCTTGCCGTTTGTGCTGGACATCATCTTTTAATCGCCACTGGGTATCCGGGGTTCATTGTGGAAGTCTGAGCCGATGATCGAGCCCGAGCCGGTAAACATCAGTGACCATGGTCCGATATTGCGTTTGGTAGTTTTCATTATTTCTCCATTGTTCTTTTTATTAGGAGCAGCCCACGGAGACCGGCGGTGCCTGGTCTCCATGGAAAACAAAAAGGGTCAGTTTCAGGCCTTCGCTAACCAGGCCTGTTGTCGCGCACGTACCGAAGCGTCGGTTTCGCCAACCAACTCGGCATACACACCCGGAGCGGTGGCACCCTCAGTACTGATCAAAAGAATCCGTGACTGAGTGTTGATGCCGACTTCAGCGCAAAGGGTTTGCGAATTGATAATGCGGACAAGGCCGACAAGTCCTGCAACAGCCGATTCACCTGCTTCCAGCGGGATGTCCTGCTCGCTGCCGACTGCGAGACGACGCATGGCGCTAACCGCTTCGCTGTCCTGAATCGTCATGAAGAAATCGACACTGGGTTGCAAGAACTTCCAGGCCAAGGGAGATGTATCGCCGCACGCCAGGCCAGCCATTACCGAATCCACCGAGCCGTTGGTTTTGGCGGCTTTGCCTGCGATTGCACTTTGGTAGAGGCAATCCGCTTGATCCGGTTCTACGACAATAAACGTTGGGCGCTGCCCTCCTTTGAGCTCCCAGAGATAGCTTGCAATACCCGCCGCCAACCCACCGACACCGCCCTGAAGGAACACGTGGGTGAATGCACAGCCAGTTTCGATGATTTCGGCTGCGATGGTGCCGTAGCCCTGCATCACGTCACGCGGAATATCCTCATAACCCTCATAGGACGTGTCGGAAACCACCCACCAACCGTTCTTCTGGGCAAGCGCTGCCGCTTCTTCCACCGACTGATCGTAGTTACCGCTGATCCGTATGATTTCGGCGCCATAAGTGGCAATCGCTTGTTCACGTTCGATGCTGACGTTTGCATGAAGGACGATGACGCAGCCGCAGCCGACGCTCTGCGCAGCTGCCGCCAGAGCCCGGCCATGGTTGCCGTCAGTAGCACTGATGACAGTGAAATCGGCGAGTGCCGAACTGTACCGTCCAGACAACAAGCCATGGGCGTCGAAACGCTGCTCCGGAAATTCGCACAAAATGAGTCGAACAAGTGCAATTGGCGCGCCCAGCGCTTTGAAACTTCCCAGCTCCGATCGCTTCGATTCATCCTTCACCAGAATGTCGGCAACCCCCAGCTCTGCGGCCAGATCCGGGAGTGAGTGCAGCGGCGTACCGGCCGGATTGAGTCGCGACCATTGTGAAAGCCATGCACCACTCTGATTGGCTTTCTCGACGTTCATGATGTCCTTCAAGCGATCAGGATAGGTCTCGCGTATTGCGTTCGGGTTGGCAAACAGCATGTTGGTTTCCTTTAGGCAAAGCAGGGCCGTCGCCACTGGGCAGACCCCGTGGCAGATTGGTTTTTTCAAGATTGCGTGTGAACGTTCTATCGATTGACTAGTGCATCGAGCTGCGCATCGGCACCTGTGGCCAGTTGATCGATACCGGTATGCTCGCGAGCAGAAGAATGGGATCGTTCAGTCGTAGATCAGGGGACTTGCTCATTAAGCTCTCCGGGTGCGACGGACAACTGGAAAACTATCCGCGGCGCTGTTGGCTGTCTTGTTAGGTAAATGTTATTTCAATCAAGCGCACTAATTTCTTGATTTTTGCTCCCTGAATGAACTTATATTTCGCCTCGAATGGCTGTTACGAACTTTTATTTAGAGCTGACAAAAATGAGCCTTGATCATTTTGATTTCGCACTCCTCGAAGCTATTCAAGAGGATGCGACGACCTCCCAGCAAGATCTGGGTGCCCGCGTTAACCTTTCTTCGGCTGCCGTGAATCGACGCTTGAAGAAAATGAATTCGGATGGGGTGATTCGCAAGACTGTTGCGCTGTTGGACCCCGCCCATTTGGATCACAGGCTTACGGTGATAACGGAAGTGGAAGTGGAAAATGAACGTCTGGATCTTCTGGATGAGATGAAGCGCGCGTTCTTGGCCTGTCCACAAGTCCAGCAGTGCTACTACGTAGCAGGTGAGTGCGATTTTGTCCTCATCATGTCGGTCAGGAACATGGAGCAATACACGGAGTTGACCAGAACGCTTTTCTTTGAGAGCAATAACGTCAAGCGCTTCAAGACATTGGTTTCAATGGGCAATGTGAAGGTAGGACTAAGCATCCCGACAACGGTCGAAGAGACGTGACGGGTATCAGTTCCCAAGTAGGTCAATCTTCAAGGAGTACGAATGTCTGCTCAGGATACGTCGCCGGATGACCGCTATTGGCCGGAAGTGGACGTTCCTTCAGCGCAATGCCATCTCGATCAGGCTAAACGCTCTGTCTTCAATGGTCGTGCCTCCCTGCTATTGCTCACGAGGGCAGTCGGGCAGCGCAAAGGCCCATGGCTCGAGTTGGCCGCAGCCCGGCGAATGCCACGCCTGAAGCCAGTAACAACAACAGCGCCGAAATCATCAACGTATGATCCAGTCCCCGCAGGAACTGCTGTTCTGCATTGTCGCTGATCATGAAGCCGAACACCGCGACCCCTATGATGCCGCCGACTTGTCGAGCTGCGTTCAGCAGCGCGGAGGCAATACCTGCCTGGTTGCTTGGCACCGCCGCCAATGTCGCGCTGGTAATGGTGGGAATGGTCAAAGCGATACCGCTGCCAGCCAATAGCATTGGTACCACCAACCAGCCATAGGCATGGGTGGCCAAGGCTGGTGCCATCAGCACATAGCCCAAGGCCGAGAGCAGCAGGCCGCCGGTGGCCAATACTCGGTGCTGGATGTGGCAGATCAGCCTGCCTGCCAGAATGTTCATGACCATCAGCACTGCCATCATCGGCAGGAAAGCAAGCCCTGTCTGGTTGGGGGAGAAGTGCTCGATGGTCTGGAAAAACAGGCTCAGGGCGAAAACCACGCCATAGAATACCAGGTTCGCCAGCATTCCGATGAGGGTCGCGCTACGCAGTAGGGGGGCACGGAACAGCGCCAGAGGCAGCATAGGCTGTGCGGTGTGCGTTTGCATCCAGATGAAAATCGCGCCCAGCAATACACACGCCATGGCCGCGCCAAGGATTTCAGGGTTTGACCAGCCCAGCTGGCTTGCCTGCGTCAGGGCGAATGTGAAGCTGGCCAGCGTCAGCACGGCGACGATCTGCCCAGGCATATCGAGGCTCCGATCAGGCTGAGTGGGGGATGAGGGTGCATGCCGGGCAGTCAGCCAAAGCCCGATGAGGCCGATTGGCACGTTGATGAGAAACAAGCTGCGCCAGCCCAACGTGGTAATGAACAAACCACCTATTACCGGACCCGCCGCTAGCGCGATTCCGCCGCCGGCACCCCACCAGCCCACCGCTCGGTTACGTGCGGACTCCTCCTGGAATGCCTCCCGAAGCAACGACAACGAAGTGGGTACCAGCAGAGCCGCACCCAGTCCTTGCACCAGGCGCCAGCTGATCAACGATGCGATGCTTGAGGCAAAGCCACAACCGAGCGAGGCCAGCGAAAAGACGCCGTACCCGAGCATGAACACGCGTTTGGCGCCCAGCCGATCGCCCAGCGTGCCTGCCAGCAGAAGGAGTGAGGCAAACACCAGGGCATAAGCATTGACCAGCCACTGGAGGTCGGTGATATCGGCCCCTATGCCCAGATGCAGGGCTTGAAGCGCGACGTTGACGACACTGACGTCCATGAGCACCACGAAAAAGCCCAGGCACGTAGCGAGCTGGACAAGCCTTGGAGAAGCGTGAAGAGAAGAGGACATGAGGTAGACCTTCTGAAGGAAAGCCATAGGTTATGGGATCGCGATCTGTGCGAAAATTCGGTGAAATCGCACAGCTCACTGGAGAAAACGCACCAATGTTCGACTGGGAGAGTCTCCGCGTCTTTTTGGCCATCGCCCAAGCCGGCAGTCTATCGGGGGCCGGGCGCACGCTGAAGGTTGATCATGCGACTGTCAGTCGTCGTTTGGGCGCATTGGAGGGAGACCTGGGTGTGCGCCTTATTGACCGCTTGCCACGCTCATGCCAGTTGACCGAGATCGGAGCGCAGGTATTGCGGATATCCAAAGAAATGGAAAATAGCGCTTTTGCGATCGAGCGGGCCGTTCGAGCCGAACAAACCCATGCGGCTGGGCGGGTTACCCTGAGCGCACCGCCGGTACTGGCCACCAATTTCCTAATGAGCACTTTGGGCCAATTCCGTGAGCGTTATCCGCAGGTGCAACTGGCCATCGCCAGCCAGGCGCAAAGCGTATCGCTCGGGCGTCGTGAAGCCGATATTGCCATACGCTTGTATCGGCCCACCGAGCCGGACAGCGTCACACGAAAATTGGGCAGCATGCCGTTCGCGCTCTACGCAAGCACCGACTATGTCCACCTTGCGTCACCTGCTCAGTGGGTATTCATTGCCTATGAGGAGCAGCTGGCCGACATGCCCCATCAGAAATGGCTGGCGAAGGTCGCTCAGGGGCGAAGCATTGTGTGTGAAGTCAGCGATATCACTACTCAGCATGCCGCCGCACGTGCAGGCGTGGGCGTTGCCGGATTGCCGACATTCATCGGTGATGCCGATCCACAGTTGCGACGGTTACCTTTCGAAGGCGAGGGTTTCTGCCGTGAGATCTGGCTGGTTGTGCATGCCGATTTGAGGCATTCGCCGCTGTTGCGTGAGGTGAAGGGTTTTATCGTTGAGGTGGTGGGGCAGCAATTTGGAGGGTAGAGGTTGCCAGTTGGTGCGAGGGTATGACCCAAAATTGTTGTTGCGCCCGCGCGCCAAGCGCCGGTAATTAGATCCGCAATTTTCTCTACATGAATACAATTGCCGTCGGGTTCTTTAACGAATCGACATGCAAGGAGCACGTCCTTTGCTCGGTAAATGTTCGCTTCAACCCAAAGCTGCCCTTCGCGAAGGGCAGCAGTCGGCCAATAGCGGCCTGTCGACGACCTCAGCGGTTTTCACGTTGCGACATCGCGATGCACCGTCAGGTGGTGAGCGACCTCAATGCGTAATGGGCACGCAGCTCTGACTCAAGGATGTACGACCCAAATGGTTCATCATGCGCTGTCTATCCGGAAGCCTAGAAGCTACATTTTTCAACGCAGCATCAGTGTGGGCCGCTGGGTGCCTAGCCTCAACGCGACCAAGTTGCCCTTTCAAATCCCTTTTGCCAGGCGAGCGGTAAGTTCTAGCGCCTGCGCCCGCAGCGCCTCACAAAACAAATCTACTGCTGCTGAACCCGGTCTATGTTCGGGGCGTATCAACATGACCGAATAGGGGACGCTAACGCTCAGCCGGCGAATCGACAGCCCACTGTGCGCTGCTTCTAGCCCGCTCAATGGGTTGATAATCGCTACTCCTAGCCCTTGCTTGACCATGGCGCATACCGATGCCGCGCTAGTCGTCTCGATGATCGTGCGCCTGTTCACTCCCGCGGCTCTGAAGTGCTGATCCAACCGTTGCCGGTAGGTATCAAGGCTCGCCAGATTGATGAAATTCACCTCGTGAAAGTCGCTCAGCTCCAGTTGGGACTTGTTCAACAACGGGTGTCGATCCGGTAACACGCAAACCAGGCCAGCGCTAAATAGGAGCTCTCCTTGGGCACCTCGTGGCACTTGCTCGCCTTCAGTCAAGCCAAGGTCATGCTGCTGTGCCAGCAGTGACTCTTCCAGCAATGGCGACTCCTGTGCAGTGATGCTCACGCTGACACCCGGGTGACTCTGATGAAACTGCTGGCACACCTCAGGGAGCAAGGCATGAGAGAAGAGCGGCAGGGAAGTAATAGCCAGCCTGCCATGTTCAAAGTTGCGGATCGCCTGGGCGAATCGATCAATGCGCTCCAGGCCGACGTAGGCCCGCTCGACTTCCTCAATCAGCAGCAACGCCTGCGCCGTCGCTAGCAGGCGCCCCCCCTCACGGTCAAACAGGCGCAGCCCAACAACCTGCTCCAACCGAGCCAGTTCACGGCTAATAGTCGGCTGTGACGTGAACAGCAGTCGCGCAGCATTGGTAACGCTGCCGGCAGCCATGATAGCTCGGAATATTTCGATATGGCGCAGCGATAGCTTCATGGAAAGACCAGAAAGGAAAAGGCTGGGTATATCAGATATGAATCGATTAAAGAAAAAAAACTATTTTTATGAAATTTTTACTCAGTTCATGCTGGTTGCATTCCTGTAACGAGGCACGCTCATGAATGCTGATGCACCTTTTGAATTATTAGCCGCTGCGGTTCGCCGTCATGGTTCGCCACTTTGGGCGTATGACGCCCGGACGATTATTGATCGAATTGAAAAACTGCGCGGCTTCGATACGGTGCGCTACGCGCAGAAAGCCAATCCCAATCTGCATATTCTTCGCTTGATGCGCGAACGGGGGGTGGTGCTCGATGCGGTTTCTTGGGGGGAGGTGGAGCGTGCCTTCGCGGCGGGAGCGTCGGTGGATGGCGATCCAGCGGGTGTTGTGTTGACGTGTGACCTGCTAGATCAAACGACCTTGGCCCGGGTAATCGAATCAAGGATCGAGGTCAATGTCGGCTCGATCGATATGCTTCGGCAGTTGGGGGAGCGATCGCCAGGGCATCGGGTCTGGCTCCGTATCAATCCCGGGTTCGGCCATGGCCACAGTCGCAAGACCAACACGGGAGGCGAAAATAGCAAGCATGGTATCTGGCACGAACAACTGGAAGAGGCACTCGACTGCATTAGCACTTGGGGTCTGCACCTGGTAGGTGTCCATATGCATATTGGCTCGGGCGTGGATTACCCGCACCTGGCGCAGGTAGCTCAGTCGATGACTGACCTCATTGCTCGGCTGGACAGGAACATAGAGGCCTTCTCCCTTGGTGGAGGTCTGGCTACACCGTACACAAGTACCGACAAACCGGTCGATATCAACCAATATGCCCGGATTTGGGCCGCTGCTCGGGAGAAAATCGAGGCAATCCTTGGCCATGCCGTACGCATGGAGATCGAACCTGGACGCTTTCTGCTGGCAGAGTCGGGTTACCTCGTGACCGAGGTTCGCGCTGTGAAGAAGGCAGGTGGCAATACCTTCATTCTGGTCGATGCCGGGTTCAATGACTTGATGCGGCCCGTCTTGTACGGCTCGTACCATCGCATGACCTTGCTCGACGTTGATGGCCTACCAGTGTCTCGCCCTTTGCAACCCACCCTGGTGGCCGGCCCACTCTGTGAGGCTGGTGATGTGTTTACTCAGAGCGAACACGCGTTGGCTCCCCAGGACTTGCCGCAGGCCAGGGTCGGCGACCTGCTGGTGATTCATGATACGGGCGCCTATGGTGCTTCCATGTCTTCGAACTACAACAGTCGCCCCCTGTTGCCGGAGTTACTGATCGAGAACCAAAGCTACCGAATGATAAGGCGGCGGCAGACCGTCCAGGAACTCTTGAATCTGGAGTTGTGCCCATGAGGCGTTCCATTGTTGACCATCTGGTCATCGTGTCACCGACACTAGCGGCAGGCGCACAACTGGTCGAAAGGCAATTAGGGGTGAGCATGCAGCAGGGTGGCAATCATCCCCGCATGAGCACTCATAATCTACTTTTACGATTAGGCGACTGTTTTTATCTCGAGGTGATTGCGCCCGACCCTTTGGCGCCGAAACCCAGGAGGCCCAGGTGGTTTGGGCTTGATAAACTAAACGCCCAAGCATCTCCACGTCTGGCCCACTGGGTCGCGCGCACGGAATTTCTGGATGCCGCAGATGAAGAGCTACAGAGTGCTTTTGGTGTTATCGAACCGATGAACAGAGGCGAGCTGTCGTGGAGTATTTCCATCCATACAGACGGACAACTGCCGCTGGATGGAGTAGTGCCCAGCCTGATCGACTGGGGCGACTCGAAGCCACCGGCACAGAGACTTGACGAGAAGGGCTGTCAGTTGCAGCGTCTTGAGATTTTCCATCCCGAACCGGGTGCTGTCGAGCACCATTTGGAAATGATTGGCTTCTGCGGCCCGGTCAAAGTCATACGCAATGACCAATATGGTTTGCGGTCTTATATTGAGACACCGGACGGTCTCAAAATACTATAGCGAAGGGCCGCTTCTGGCCTATAGCTGCCTGTCAGCAGGGTTTACATTGGGTCTCGTCAGGGTTCCCTGATGCCACCGAAAAATCGTAGCTGGATCAACCTCGATTTTGAGCGATCCTTGAATATTCACATCGCGGCTACTTTCTGGAAGCGTATCTCAGATGATAGCTCTTTCGTGTCGCAATACTTGGCGCGAGCTAATTCTAACTAACTCCAGCGAACAACCCCCAGCATTCTTGGTCGTCTAGTCTGAAGTCCTAGCTGGGCTGGAGCTTCCAAACACGGAACTACAATACCGTTATTGCGTACACCGTCGATCCGCCCGTGACCCAGGTCAGCACCGACCGCCTCGAAAACCGTTAGGTTATTGACGCTGATAACTGGAGTCTAACCGCATGAAAAGCTGGCATTGCGTCGTGAGTATACTGCTGATCACTACGCTTACCATTTTGCTCGAAATTCCTTCTGATACCTGGATGACCTCGGCCACCCTCAGCTTGGTGCTGGGTGCCTCGGCATTGGCCAACATGGCGGTGTCATGCCTGCTGGCCGCTCGTTGGCACCTCATCGAGCGACTGTTCGGCGGGCTGGATCGGGTGTATGAAACGCACAAATGGCTGGGAATCTGGGCGTTGGTCTTCGCCAGCTACCACCTGGTGTTCAAAGCCAACCTTGACGCCTGGAACAGTGCCGCGATTTTGGAGTTTTCCAAGTACTGGACTCGCATGGTGCGCCAACTTAGCTATGTAGTACTGGGTATGATCGTGTTGCTGGCCCTGAACCGAAACATTCCCTACAGCGTCTGGCGCTGGTGGCACAAACTCTCTGGCCCGCTGTTCCTGATCGTCATTGCCCATTGGCTGAGCTTCAAGTCACCGATTACCCTGAACAGCCCCTCTGGCATCTGGTTGGCCGTACTCTGTGGCTTGGGGGTCATTGCTGCCCTGTACAAGCTGGTGCTTTACCCCTTCATCGCCACTGCGGGCGAGTACAAGGTTGCTGCAGTGTCCACCGCCAAAGGCTCCCTACACCTGGAGCTGGCACCGGTCCATCGCGGCTTCCCGTTCAAGGCCGGGCAATTCGCTTTCCTGGCAATGAAGGAAAAGGGTTTGCGTGAGCCGCACCCGTTTACGATCGCCAGTGCCCATAAAGACAACGGCCACATCCACTTCGTGATCCGCGCCTTGGGCGACTATACCCAAGCGCTGCGCAAACAGGTCAAGGTCGGCATGCTAGCCGATATCTATGCCCCTTACGGGTACTTCAAGCGCCTGCCCGATGCCCAGCGGGAGATCTGGATTGGTGGCGGGGTGGGCATTTCGCCATTCGTTTCCTGGTTGCAGGACAAAGCTGCCAAGCGCTTCGACAATGTCACGCTGGTTTACTGCTTCAACCCCTCGCGCGCGTTCCCCAGTGTCGAGCAAATGAAGACGATGGCTGAAGAGCGCAGCGCCGAGTTCGTCGGCCATGACAGCAGTGCCGACAAACTGGCCGAAACCTTGCGCAAGGTTTCCCGCGAAACCGACCCAGAGCAAATCCAGATCAGCTTCTGCGGCCCCAAAGGGCTGCTGGCTCAGGTCAAGGAGCTGATGCGCGAACACCGAATTCCAGAGCGCAATCTGCGTTATGAGTTCTTCGAGTTCCGCTAGTTGAAAGGCTGAATGCTGCCCTAGCCAGTCAGTCCGGAACGTGAAGGCCTGCTGCACCCAGTCGATCATCGGTTAGATGAGGGCTGCGACACTGGTCAGTTGAGCCCTGAAAAGGGTAGTGCTCATACGTTGTCAGTCCGGTGTCATGAGCAGGGCGAGCGTCAGTTTGATGAACTCCTCGTTACGGTCGATCGTGTGCAGGGCGCCGCGGACGTTTTCGGCGACGTCTGCCGAGCCTCGAGCCTCCACCCAGTTCGATAGCTCCATGATGGCGGCCTCGAGGGCGAGCTGGTTCTCGTTGATCTTGAACAGCAGTGAAGGGAGTAGGTCAGAATTTGGCATCGCGAATCCTCCGTGGAGTTTTCAGCGTAGCAGGGAGCTTGGGGGTGATGTTCGTTCGGCAGGACGCCGGAGGAGGGCTGAAACGGCGTTAATTATGGAACGCTTCCATAATTGTTATGGAACGCATCGCAGGCGCGGCTCATAAAGCAAAACCCCAGAAACGACAAAGCCCTGAATAATCAGGGCTTTGTCGTATAAATGTGGCGGAAGCGTAGAGATTCGAACTCTAGGATAGTTGCCCATCGACGGTTTTCAAGACCGTTGCCTTAAACCACTCGGCCACGCTTCCAAACTGCATTGCGGGCGCCATAATACCCGAATGAAACACACTGTCAAACTCTGCGCATAGCTTGTTACAGAGCGTCTGTTATGATCTTTGCGACTGAACGTTTCAAACCTACAGGAGTGTCGCCATGCGCGAACAGGATTACGCAGTTAATAACAGCGTGCAGGCTGAGCAGCTAGAGGTTAGCCGCGTCCTGCGCAACACGTACGGCTTGCTCGCCCTTACCCTGGCCTTCAGCGGTGTGATGGCGTTCGTGGCGCAGCAGATGCGGGTCGGCTATCCGAACATCTTTGTGGTGCTGATCGGCTTCTACGGCCTGTTCTTCCTCACCAACAAACTCCGTGATTCGGCCTGGGGCCTGGTGTCGGCTTTTGCCCTGACCGGTTTCATGGGCTTCCTGCTTGGCCCGATCCTCAACCGTTACCTGGGCATGCAGGGTGGCGCTGAAGTGGTCAGCTCGGCCTTCGCCATGACCGCACTGGTGTTCGGAGGCCTGTCGGCTTATGTGCTGATCACCCGCAAGGACATGAGCTTCCTCGGTGGTTTCATCACGGCGGGTTTCTTTGTCCTGCTGGGCGCGGTGCTGGCGAGCATGTTCTTCCAGATCAGCGGCCTGCAACTGGCGATCAGCGCTGGCTTCGTGCTGTTTTCCTCGGTCTGCATTCTGTTCCAGACCAGCGCCATCATCCATGGCGGCGAGCGTAACTACATCATGGCGACCATCAGCCTGTATGTATCGATCTACAACCTGTTCGTCAGCTTGTTGCAGCTGTTCGGCATCATGAGCCGCGATGACTGATCGACGCTCCAGGTACAAAAAAACCGCTTCGGCGGTTTTTTTTTGCCCGGCATTCGGCCAGGCGTCACTCGGTGACGATGATGCTGCCGTCAGCGTGTTGCCGGTAGATGGTGTACGGCAGCAGGGCGGTGTCCAGAACCCCGGAAATCAGCGCGTCGATCAACACGATGATGGTGCCGTTGTCGTGTTTTTGCGCGTCGATGCCTTCCTTCAGCGGTGCGTACAGGGTGCAGAAGTCGTAAGTCACCCCACTGTAGATGCGGGGTACGGCGCCGCAGTAACTTTTCTGTTCCTTGAGGCTGGCTGCCGCCGCTTCGTCGCTGCGCACCACTGTCTGTACCGTTCCGCAGCCTGACAGCAGCATCGCTGCCAGGAGCACGCCGTGAATGTTCATGCCGCCAATCCTTCGCCGGAAAATCTGCACTCTACGCGCTTGTGCGCCAGACCACACTCAGGCCATCGGGGGCAGACGGCGTTTGACCGGGGTTTTCTTGACGATCGCAGTGTTGGTCTCGGCGTAGCTGTTGAGGCGGTCGAGCAGGGTGTCGAGTTGCTCCATCGAGCGCACGTGCAGGCGCGCGATGAAGCAGTCGTCGCCGGTGACCTTGTCACACTCGGTGAACTCGGGGATGGCCTGGATCTGCCGTTCGACATTCTGCAATTGGCCGGGCAGTGGGCGGATGCGCACGATGGCCTGCAACTGGTAGCCAAAGCACTTGGGATCGATTTCGACGGTGTAGCCGGTGAGCACACCGCGCTCCTCGAGGCGGCGCAGGCGTTCGGCGACGCTGGGGGAAGACAAGCCGCTGATTTGCGCCAGGGCCTTGAGCGAGCGCCGGGAGTCCTGCATCAGGGCGCTGATCAGCAGTTGATCAATGTCGTCAGTCATCTGAAGCCTCTTAGGCAATAACCTGAAATTGCCTTGATAAAAAAGGTGAGCCCGCAGTTTAGCCTGCATTTGGTTATGGAGGCGGTGGGGGCCGCAGCGCCATACTTTGCGCTCACAACGAGGAACCTGATCATGGACAACACCCTTCGCCGCGGCTCGCTGGAAATGACCGCCGCCATGCTGATTTCCGGCACCATCGGCTGGTTCGTGCTGGTCAGCGGCCAGCCGGTACTGGATGTGGTGTTCTGGCGCTGCGTATTCGGCGCCGCGACCCTGCTGCTGATCTGCGGGCTGTTTGGTTTTTTGCGCCCGGGCATTCTGACGCGTACCACCTTCCTCCTGGCCGTGCTCAGCGGGGTGGCGATTGTCGGCAACTGGGTGCTGCTGTTTGCTTCCTACTCCCGGGCGTCAATTGCCATTGGTACGGCGGTGTACAACGTGCAGCCGTTCATGCTGGTGGGGCTGGCGGCGTTGTTCCTCGGCGAGAAGATCACCGTGCAAAAGTTGGCCTGGCTGGGGTTGGCGTTTCTCGGGATGCTGGCGATCGTCAGTGCCCATGGTGAGCAGGGTGCGGGTGGCGGCCAGTACCTGCTGGGGATTGCCCTGGCGTTGGGCGCAGCGCTGCTGTACGCCTTTGCCGCGCTGATCATCAAGCGCCTGACCGGCACACCACCGCACTTGATTGCGCTGATCCAGGTCTGCACCGGGGTGCTGTTGCTGGCACCTTGGGCCAGTTGGTCGGCGCTGCCACAACACTCCACGGCTTGGGCCAGCCTGTTGACCCTGGGTATTGTCCACACCGGGGTGATGTACGTGCTGTTGTACGGCGCGATTCAGAAACTGCCGACGGCATTGACCGGTGCGTTGTCGTTCATCTACCCGATCGCGGCGATTCTGGTGGACTGGCTGGCCTTTGGTCATCGCCTGGAACTGTTGCAATGGATCGGTGTGGCGGCGATTCTGCTGGCGGCTGCCGGCATGCAACAAGGTTGGGGCAGTGCCGCGCGCAAGGCCGTGACGACGTGAACGGTACTCAGATCTTCCAGTGGGGGGCCGACTTGACCAGGCGCTGGCGCATCTCGTTGAGGTTGCTGGTCAGTTGCCGGGTCAACAACCGGTAACCATCCAGTGCGCTGTACACCGGCGTGTCCATCGCGTTGTGCAGCAACGGCTCGCTGCTGGTGCGCTCAAGGCGCTGGGTGGTGCCGGATTGCAGGGCGCGGGCCATGCCGATCAGCAGTCGGCGAATCTCGCGATGTTCGGCTTTGAGCGCCAGTTGCATCTGCGCCATGGCGTGTTCGTCGCGGGTATCGGGGCGGGTGTTGGCGAGGATTTCCAGGGTGCTGATGCACAGCCGCAAGTTGCGTTGCACGGCGTCCAGTTCGGTCATGGAGATGCGCACTTCCTTGGACACCGAGGGCATCAGCGAGCGCAACTGCACCATCACGCCGTTGAGGCGCCCGAGGCGTTTGAGGTAGTGGTCGTCGGTCACCGACTGACCGCTGATGATCCGGCTGTAGATGCTTGCGCAGTCACGCAGTGCCCCGGCCAGTTTGTAGCGCCAGGAGTACACCGCATACAGCGGCAGGGCGAAGGAAAACGCCAGGGCCAGGACGATACCGATGAGGATATCCACGGTACGCCACAGCCCGTCGGTGACCGGGTTGTCGCCATGGCCGGCGACGATGAACACGGTGATCGCCGACAGCAGCGCGGTGTAACCGCCCTTGCCGATGGCGTGGTAGGAGAAGAAGCCGCACACCACCGACATGCCGAAGTAGGTCAGCCATGGCAGGCCGAGCCAGGCCTGCTGCAGCACCAGCAGCAACCCCACGGCGGCCCCGATCAACGTGCCATAGGCGCGCTCGGCGGCTTTTTTGCCGATGTTGCCGTGGTGTTGCAGGCCGCCGATGACTACCAGCATGGTGACGGACGCCCATTCTCCATGGGGCAGGTTGATCCCCGTGGTCAACAGGATCGTCGCCAGCAGGCCCAGTGAGACCCGGATGGCGTGGATCACCCGGGCGTTGCGGTAGCGCCGGTACGGGTCCAGCAAGGGCCGTAGCAGGCGCCGCAACACGGGGGGCAGGCGCAGTGAGCGAAAGGCGATCATCGGGTTGCCGGGATGTCCTTGAGCCGTGTGCTAGAAAATATAGTCGGTGGTCAGGAAGCTCGACTCCCGGCTGCGAATGATGTCGCTGATCAGCGCTTTGTTGCTTTCCTGGAACTTGGTCGCCACCAGGGTGCGAATCGAGAACGTGCGCAAGGCGTCGTGCACCGACAGCGTGCCTTCTGCCGAATTCTTCCGGCCGTTGAACGGGAAGGTATCCGGGCCGCGCTGGCACTGGGCGTTGATGTTGATGCGCCCGACCTGGTTGGCAAAGGTATCGACCAGGCGTCCGACTTCGGCGGCGTTGGTGCCGAACAGGCTCAGCTGTTGGCCGAAGTCTGACTCCAGGACGTAGTCGATCACCGTATCCAGGTCACGATAGGGCACGATAGGCACCACCGGGCCGAACTGTTCTTCCTGATAGACGCGCATGTCAGTGGTCACCGGGTACAGCACCGCCGGGTAGAAGAATGACCCGCGGGCCTGGCCGCCGTTGGCGTTGATCACCTTGGCGCCCTTGCGTACGGCGTCGTCCACCAGGCCGTGCAGGTAGTCGACTTTGCCCGACTCCGGCAGTGGGGTCAGCGCCACGCCGTTTTCCCACGGCATGCCGGGTTTGAGGGTGGCGAGCTTGTGGTTGAATTTCTCGATGAAACGATCGACCACCTGTTCATGCACAAACAGGATTTTCAACGCGGTGCAACGCTGGCCGTTGAACGACAGCGAACCGGTGACGGCTTCGTTGACCGCGTTGTCCAGGTCGACTTCGGGCAACACGATGCCAGGGTTCTTGGCATCCAGGCCCAGGGCGGCACGCAAGCGGTGTGGCTTGGGGTGCAGCTTCTTCAGGTCGCTGGCGGCCTTGTTGGTGCCGATAAAGGCAAAGATGTCGATCTTGCCGCTGGCCATCAGCGCGCTGACGGTCTCGCGGCCACTGCCGTAGATCACGTTGATCACCCCGGCCGGGAAGCTGTCGCGGAAGGCTTCGAGCAGCGGGCGAATCAGCAGCACCCCCAGCTTGGCGGGCTTGAACACCACGGTATTGCCCATGATCAGCGCCGGGATCAGGGTGGTGAAGGTCTCGTTGAGCGGGTAGTTGTAGGGGCCCATGCACAGGGCGACGCCCAGGGGGACGCGGCGGATCTGGCCGAGGGTGTCCTGTTCCAGTTCAAAGCGGCTGGAGCGACGGTCCAGTTCCTTGAGGGCGTTGACGGTGTCGACGATGTAGTCGCAGGTGCGGTCGAACTCTTTTTCCGAGTCCTTGAGGTTCTTGCCGATTTCCCACATCAGCAGCTTGACCACGGCCGCGCGCTGTTCGCGCATGCGCCCAAGGAAAGCCTCCACATGCTGGATCCGCTCGGCCACGCGCATTGTCGGCCAACTGCCTTGGCCGCGGTCGTAGGCGCGGACGGCGGCGTCGAGGGCGGTGAGGGCGGTTTCGGCATCGAGCAGCGGGGTGCTGCCGAGAATGACTTGTTCGTCGACTCCGTCGACGTCCAGGTACACCGGGCTGCGAACCACCGCCAGAGGGCCGTTCCAGGTATGCAGGGCGCCCTCGACCAGGTACTCGCGTTGTTCGATCGGCTCGTCCGGGCGATACGGCTCGGGGATGTCGGCGAGAGCAGGAAACAGTGTGCTGAGAATGTTTTGTGTGCTCATGAAACTACCCCGTACTGGATGTGGGCAACGCCGGCTGAGGCCTTGGGTCGGCAGGCGGCGTGCAGGCAAAAAATCGCTCTATGGGTTATACGCCTTGAAGGCTACTCGTGATCAATCCGCTTCTTGCGCGATCCGTAGCAGCTGTCGCCCAACCAGGCCCTGATGTGGGGCTGGATGGGCGCGTGCTGCGCACTCGAACGCAGGCTGCGCCAGCTGCTACAAGGTCGGCCATCTACGCGCTAAAGGGCATTCTAGAGCGGTTTCTTCATCAATGGCTGGCCCAAGCGTAGTCGATTTGGCGCGCGGCGGGTGTAACAAACCGTCACGCTCTGGCAGAGGGCGGTTCGACGCGCATGGCCTCGAAAGCCCCCTTGTTGACCCCCAATGCCCTCAACCGCAGGCAGCGGCTGCCTTAGTGTTCAATGGTTGGTCTTAACTACAAAAAATGCGCCATGCCGCGGCGCGGTACAAGTGAGGAAACTTATGTGGGCACTGATTCGAGCCGGGTGGCGGTTTTCCTGCCGTGGGGCGGCGCTGGCGCTGGTACTCGGCGTGTTGGGCGGCTGCGGCGAGGAGCCCAAGGGCGCGCCTGATCGCGTGGCCGCCGCCGCGAGCATGCCCGCCGATGCCGGGTTGGCGCGCACCTACGACAGCAGTTGCAAGCTGTGCCACGCCAACCCCGCCTCGGGCGCGCCGTTGACCGGTGACTCAGTGGCCTGGCAACCGCGCCTGCAACAAGGGGTGGACAGCCTGCTGGACCACACCATCAACGGCCACAATGGCATGCCCCCCATGGGCCTATGCATGCAATGCAGCGAAGCCGATTTCCTGGCGCTGATCAGCTTCATGTCCGGCCAACACCTCCAATAAAAACCACACGGTGGGATTGATGACGATGGACCTCACACGACGCCAGCTTCTGCAGCGGGCCAGCCTGGTCGGTGCCCTGACGGCCTTGAGCAGTAATCCGGTGCTGGCACAGCTGGTGCGCGCGCCACGGCTGATTCCCTGGCGCAACTGGTCGGGTGCCCAGAGTTGCCTGCCCGAGGCCCGTCTGGCGCCGAAGGATCTGGACGAACTGGTACAGGTGATTGGCCGTGCCCCGGGCAAGATTCGTCCGGTGGGATCGGCACATTCCTTCAGCGCTCTGGTGCCCACCGATGGCACGTTGCTGTCGTTGAGTCACTTTACCGGCCTGCTCAGTCATGATCCGCAGACCCTGCAGGCCGAATTTGGCGCCGGCACACCCATGTCGCGCATGGGCCTGGCCTTGAAGGAAGTCGGCCAGGGCCTGAGCAACATGGCCGATATCGACTACCAGACCCTGGCCGGTGCCATTTGCACCTCGACCCATGGCACCGGCAAACAGTTTCCCTCCTATTCTGCCTACGTCGCCGGTTTGCAACTGGTCACGGCCGCAGGGGAGGTGCTCGAATGCGACAGCACCCGTCACTCGGAGGTATTCGACGCGGCCCGGGTGTCGCTGGGGGCTCTGGGGGTGGTCAGCAAGATCCGCATGCAGAATCGCCCGGCCTACCGCCTGCGCGAGCACCAGTGGATCGCCAAGACCGAAGAGCTGCTGGAGGACGTGGAAAAACTCACCCGGGAGAACCAGCACTGGGAAATGCTGGTGGTGACCCATTCGGACTACGCCTTGTCGATTGCCCTCAATGAAACCACCGACCCGGCGACACCGCCGATCAGTGCCGACGAGGAGGGGGGCAATGAATTCGTCAACCTCATCGAGAAGTTCGACAAGTACGTCAGTGATTTCCCTGATGCCCGTCGTACCTTGCTCAACAGCTTGCGGCACATTGCCAATTTTGATGATCGGGTGGGCGACTCCTTCGACATCTATGCCAATGTGCGTACGGTGCGTTTCAACGAAATGGAGTACTCGGTGCCGGCCGAGCATGGCCCGGCCTGCCTGCGCGAGATCATCAAGCTGATCACTGACAGGGATCTTCGCACCTGGTTTCCCATCGAGTACCGCTACGTCAAGGCCGATGACATCCCCCTGAGCATGTTCGAGGGGCGCGACAGTTGTTCGATCTCGGTGCATCAGCACTACCAGATGGACCATCACAACTTCTTCGCGGCCATCGAGCCGATTTTCTGGAAGTACGCCGGCCGTCCACATTGGGGCAAGCTGCACAGCTTGAACGCCCGTAACCTGCAAGCGCTGTACCCGCGCTGGCAGTCGTTTCGCCAGGTTCGCGAAGCGCTGGACCCGGGCGGCAAGTTCTTAAACGCCCATTTGTCATCGATCCTGGGGGTCAGCGGATGAGCATCGACCGTCGCAATTTCCTCGGTGGGGCCGTGGGCCTTGGTGTGTTGCTGTTGGGAGTGGGGGCGTGGTTGCGCCCCGGCGACCGGGGCAGCGTCTATTCCGAATACTTCAGTGCCTTGAACCAGCAACTGAAGAACCACGGCCCGATGCGCCCGGTGCTGCTGATTGATCTGGATCGACTGGACCACAACATCGATGTGGTGATGCAGTCGGTCAAGCGCGGTGGCAAGCACTTACGCCTGGTGGAGAAATCTCTGCCGTCACCGGGGCTGTTGGCCTACATCTGCAAGCGCGCTGGAACTCAGCGACTGATGTCGTTTCATCAGCCGTTTCTCAATCATGATGCATTGGTTTTCCCCGAGTCCGACATCCTCTTGGGCAAGCCGCTGCCGGTGCGTTCGGCCGAGCTGTTCTATCAAACCCACAAGGGTTCGTTCGATCCGGCGCGGCAGTTGCAATGGCTGCTCGATACGCCGGAGCATCTGCAGCAGTACCTGGCATTGGCCCGGGGCCTGGGCACTCAGTTGCGGGTCAATATCGAGTTGGATGTCGGCCTGCACCGCGGCGGCGTGGCGGACATGGCTACCCTGGGGCAGATGCTCGGATTGATCCGCACCAACGCGCAGCATCTGCAGTTTGCCGGGTTCATGGGCTACGATCCCTTTGTCGGCATGGGGGTGCCGGGCATCCTGGGTAGCGCCGATGAGCTGTTTGCCAAGGTCATGACTCGGTACAACGGCTACGTCGATTTCACCCGCCAGCAATTTGCCGACCTCTGGCACTCGGACCTCACGCTCAATACGGCTGGCAGCCCCAGCTATCGCCTGCATGAGCAGGAATCGCTGAGCAGCGAGGTGTCAGTGGGCACGGCCATGCTCAAGCCGACCCATTACGATTTGCCCTCACTCGCCGAGCACGTGCCGGCAACCTGGATCGCTACCCCGGTGTTGAAGCGTACAGGGGCGGTGCAGATTCCGGCGCTGGACGGCAAGTCCAGGTTGTTGTCGTGGTGGGACATCAATCAGCGCGAGACCTACTTCATCTATGGCGGTAACTGGATGGCCGAGTTCGAATCGCCGGCCGGGTTGCAGAGCAACGGGCTCTATGGCCGCAGTTCCAACCAGGAAATGGTCAATGGCTCGCAGGCGGTGGGCCTGGCGGTGGATGACCAGGTGTTTCTGCGGCCGACCCAGACCGAGTCGGTG
This sequence comes from Pseudomonas sp. RA_35y_Pfl2_P32, assembly GCF_963970735.1. Classification (NCBI taxonomy): domain Bacteria; kingdom Pseudomonadati; phylum Pseudomonadota; class Gammaproteobacteria; order Pseudomonadales; family Pseudomonadaceae; genus Pseudomonas; species Pseudomonas sp. RA_35y_Pfl2_P32. The sequence goes on along the minus strand of NZ_CAXAQF010000038.1, from coordinate 12,416 downwards.
TTGCTGCAGTTTGGCGATTTGCTGGCGGTGCGCGGCGGCCAGATCGTCGAGACTTGGCCGGTCTACACCTGACGTCCTGCGTGTGCGGGCGCAGCGATAAAGCCGCGCCCGCAGGGAGGGATCAGAAGTCGAACTTGTCCCGCAGGCCGTAGTACCAGGCACCCAGCGCGGCAAACGGGGTGCGCAGCAACTGGCCGCCGGGGAAGGGGTAGTGGGGCAGGTCGGCGAAGGCGTCAAACCGCTCGGCCTGGCCGCGCAAGGCTTCGGCCAGCACTTTGCCGGCCAGGTGGGTGTAAGTGACACCGTGACCGCTGCAGCCTTGGGAGTAGTAGAGGTTGTCGCCCAGGCGCCCGACCTGTGGCAGGCGCGACAGGGTCAGCAGGAAATTACCCGTCCAGGCGTAGTCAATTTTCACGTCCTTGAGTTGGGGGAAGGCCTTGAGCATTTTCGGCCGGATGATCGCCTCGATGTTCGCCGGATCCCGCGCGCCATACACCACACCGCCGCCGAAAATCAGGCGCTTGTCCCCGGAGAGGCGGTAATAGTCGAGCAGGTAGTTGCAGTCTTCGACGCAGTAGTCCTGGGGCAACAGGCTGTTGGCCAGGGCCTCGTCCAGGGGTTCGGTGGTAATCACTTGGGTGCCGCAGGGCATCGACTTGGCGGCGAGTTCCGGGACCAGGTTGCCCAGGTAGGCATTGCCCGCGACGATGATGAACTTGGCTCGCACCTTGCCCGTCGGCGTATGTACCACCGGATTGGCGCCGCGTTCGATACGCACCGCCGGCGACTGCTCATAAATCGTACCGCCCAGGGACTCGACGGCAGCGGCTTCGCCCAGCGCCAGGTTGAGCGGGTGGATATGACCGCCGCTCATGTCGAGCATGCCGCCCACGTACTGCTCGCAGCCCACGACTTCACGGATGCGGGTTTTGTCGAGCAGTTCGAGCTGGCTGTGGCCGTAGCGCTCCCACAAACGTTTCTGCGCCTCCAGGTGCCCCATCTGCTTGCCGGTGATGGCGGCAAACACACCGCCGTCCTTGAGGTCGCACTGGATCTGGTACCGGGCGACACGATCTCGAATGATCCGCCCGCCTTCAAAGGCCATCTGCCCCAGTAACTGCGCCTGCTTGGGGCCGACACTGCGCTCGATCACATCGATGTCGCGGCTGTAGCTGTTGACGATCTGCCCGCCATTGCGACCCGAGGCACCAAAACCGACCTTGGCAGCCTCCAGCACCGTCACCCGAAACCCGCTCTCCAGCAGGAAAAGCGCGCTGGACAACCCGGTGTAGCCTGCGCCAATCACGCAGACATCGGTTTCCACCTCATCCTGCAGCGCAGGGCGCGCCGGGGCGGGGTTGGCCGACGCGGCGTAATAGGATTGCGGATAAGGAGTGTTCGCCATCCCGAAGCCTCTGTTTAATATATTTTACGAATGCAGCGATCCTACCTGAGTTAAAAATCCACTGCCAGCGGGGGGAAATCCCGCTTTGCCACAGCAAAATTAAATATTTTGCATATTCATAGGCTTAGGTGAAAAAAAGGTGTTGACACCCCTGCGCAATTCCGTAGAATGCCGCCTCACAGCAGGCACGTAGCTCAGTTGGTTAGAGCACCACCTTGACATGGTGGGGGTCGTTGGTTCGAGTCCAATCGCGCCTACCAAACAAAATCCGCTCTGCTGGGCGGTCTAGAAGGGCTCACCGAAAGGTGAGCCCTTTTTTGTTGTCCTGGATTTCATGCAGAACGTTCACAAAATATAGGCTTCGTTCACACCGAGCAATGTGAACGCCTACAAGACCTGTTCTGAGCTGTGATTCTTCTATATTTCGCAGGAGGGGAAGGGGGGTTGTGTTGTCGAGAGGTCTTGGTGATCGTGTGATGTGATGGTCGCTAGACAGGCTTTGTCAGAGTCGTTAGCGTCCACGCAATCTTGATCATAGTGCATGGAATCGGAATGGACGTACTGAAACAACTGCAGTCCGATCTGGCTGCGTTTGCTATCGAGAGGGACTGGGATCAGTTCCATACCCCAAAGAATCTAGTGATGGCATTGTCCGGTGAGGTGGGGGAGCTTACAGAGCTCTTTCAGTGGCTCACTGCTGAACAGAGTGAGCGTGCTGTCCTTAGCGATGAGGCAGTAAAGGCCGTTGAAGAAGAGATGGCCGATGTTCTGCTTTATCCGCTCAGACTGGGAGATAGGCTACAGATCGACGTTGCAGCGGCGGCCCAAGCCAAAATCAAGCGAAATGCAGAGAAGTATCCCGTTGATAAGTCCAAGGGCAATGCTGTGAAGTACTCAAGGAGAGAGAAATGACTGCCGCAGTTGTGTACCAGCCTTGCTCTGATCCAGTTGCGAGGCAGAACCTTCAGAACACCATACTCAACCCCATCTTTCTTGACGATATCGTGCACCTTCTTGATCCTGCGCTTGGTGCGATACTGCGAGCAGAGAATCCCTCGGGCAAGCTGTATATCTGGGGGCTATCGCCCAGCAATACCGAAGCTGCTTGGCTGAGAATGGCTCCAAACGACGTGGTCATCTTCAACGTCAAAGGAATGGTTACAGTTGCGTCGAGGTTTACTCATCGCACCCGTAATCGAGCCCTTGCTCTTCATCTGTGGGGTTTTAAAGACGTCAGTGAGGGAATCACTTGGGAGAACGTTTACTTCGTTTCGGATGTACGCCATGTGTCTATTCCATATCCTGACATCCTGCTCTGCACCGAAAGCCAGCCTCGTATGTCTTTCAATCGCTTCTCCGAAGCAGACAGTGCAGCGATTATTGATCGCTACGAGAAGCTACTGTACGAGCTTGCTGATGAGCCTATAAGTCTCGAAGAGGCTCGCGTTGAAATTAGCCTCCAGATGGAGACGGATGGTTCTGCTACGAGACCGACTAGAAACGAGCACCGCTTCATCGTGAAACACCTCTTTAAAGGCTTGGCCACTGGTACATGCTGCATCTGCTTAAACGACTATCCCCGCAACATGCTGGTTGCTGCGCACATCAAAAAACGGGCTTCCTGCGACAGAAAGGAAAAGCTGGATATCGAAAATATTGCAGCCCCTATGTGCCGTATGGGATGTGACCCACTTTTTGAGTTCGGATACATATCGGTAAAGAACGGGGCGGTTGTTAGGCATCCATCCCTCGAAGCGCCTGCGGCTATATCGAGTTACATTGATGGTGTGTTGGGTAATGTCGTACCTGCTTGGAGCCAGAAAACGAAGAAGTACTTTCAATGGCACAGAGATACGCATGGCTTCGAGCCCGCTGAAGCTTTGGAGCTACTTGAAACCTAGCTACATAGCCGTAACTTACTCATGGTTTCTGTGGGGTTTCCCATCGCCCGCGGCGCGAAAAGTGACGAACCTTGATATTGGCTAGATTTTAGACTGGAAAATATAAGCTAGGACGATTGACGTTTGGAAGGTGTGTTTCAAGCGAGGGTTACTAAGCCATCCGCGAGCTTCTAGATGGGAATCGTTCTTAATTTTAAAAATAAATCTAGCTCCCTGTGAGCCCTCAGGAGGCGCTACGCCAAACGATGTGTTAACTCTGTGTGAGTTGCCTTGTTCCAAGACGTTTGATTGTGGCGACGCCCTTGGATAGCTCCTTAGCCCCTCTGATCGGGCACCAGTAAAGCGACTGATCAGGGGTGGCCAGTAACGTCACGAATGCTTCCGTGCTTCAGTTCGCAGGCTGCTCAGATCAAGCAGTTTGTATACCTAAGCGGATATGGGTGCGAGGCACTGGCAAGACAAGACGATAGGATGATTGAAAGCGCATCGGTATCATGGCATTTTGCCAAAGAACGCCAACGCACAAGGATTGTCATGCCAACGTCTTTATCTAAATACCTCGGAATTTCTAACGCTAGCTTAGAAGCCCTAGGGGTTTTCGACCCCATTCTCGATCACGATACGCGCCTGTTTATCGACCCGCTCTTACTAAAGCATTGTAAAACGCCAGAGTTTTCCTCCAGCTATACAGACTTGCAAAGCAGATTTTTAGCAATCGGGAAGCTATTGCAGCACAGTCAGCGAAAAGACGACCCTTTTTGGAAGTCTGCTGCGACTAAAATGAGTTGGCACGAAGTGCGTGGGCTTTGTATTGGCTATTCTAATGGGGGGACTTCGGGGAGCGGTATTGGAAAAGGGCTTAGGGATAAGATTTTAACAACTGCTAAGCTAATCATTGATGCTGGAAAAAGTGATCCTGAATTGTTTGAGCTAGTTGGCTTGTTTGAAGATAATTTTGGAGCTGATCGGATAAGTGATATGACAGCCAATATTATTCAGGACGATATTTTAACTTACTCCTCGAATGTCTATCAGAAAATTTTGCCGCAGGGTTGGAACGGTGTCATAGACCGTAAAACTAATATTCCACAAAACCCATTTACAAAAGAACCGATTCTGCTAGTCCCAAAAGAGCTGTTGAGGGATTTGCCCTCGGCCTTTGAGTGGAGTGGATCGAATGAAATTGGAGTTAACAGCGCCGAAATAAGAGAAACGCTCAATGCATTGGTTGGCTCTAGCTGGCGAGCATTAGCTAATATGAAGAAAGAGGAACTTAAAAAACTAGTTTTAAAATATCCTGACCTTCTTGATGATCTGGTTGATCAGTATGCATCTAAGGATGTTAAGCCATATGATTTCAACGAGGACAAAAAAGGTGAGTACGCATGGTATCAAAGAACTGTAGAGGCAGTTTCTGAGAATCCGATAGATTTGACTCTAAGTGCTCACCCCAGCTTGGACGAGGTGTATGAGCTTGTTGTTACTATCTGCAATAAATTTAAGCAGCTTGTTGAAAACAATGGCTTGAATACACTCTTTTATGATGGAAAGTCTAAGATTAAAAACGAAACGGCGATCCAGTTGGCATTTTATGGGATTGCTGAAGCGTACTGTGAAGCGAATAAGATAATGATTGCTAGGGAATCAAATTCGGGTCGAGGCCCGGTTGATTTTAAGTTTGGTTCCAATGGCGAAAATAGTGTGCTTGTGGAAATAAAAAAATCGGATAATTCGCACCTTAAAAACGGCATTGTGCGTCAGCTTCCTGAGTATATGAAGTCAGAGAAATCGCGTAAGGCTATCTATCTGATACTAGATTTGGGGATGACTCAAACGCAGGTTGACAATATGAATGCCGTGCATCTAGCAATTTCCGGTTCAAATATATCGGTAATTTATATTGATGGCCAACTTAAGCTAAGTGCTAGTAAGCTTTAGTCGGATTGCCGTAGTTCCTGTGTGGTATGTAATTTTTGGCTTGGGTATTGCTACTAGTGTTCTAGATTGAGTTGGCTGTCAATTGGTTGTTTAAATATATTAAAGGCTAGTAAGGAATGGGCTGGCTGGTTGCAGGCTAAAAATTATAATTTGTCTATGGTGTAGGTAGTGGTGATTTAAAGTGGACTCTATAAGTATAGCTAAAACACCGCTCGACGGTGTAACAGAAATTACCGCCGCCGGCTGGGATGGCCGTATCCTAGTGATGTCTCGTGAAATATTTATTAAGTTTAGTCGTGAGAAATTTTTGGATTTGGCAGGAGTGTATGTTATATATGCGGATCACTATGATAAAAAGAGATACGGTAGAGCTATATATGTTGGTCAGGGTGATAGTGTTGCAGCAAGGTTAGAGTCTCACTCTAAAGAAAAGCCTTTCTGGAATAAAGTATTAATTTTTACATCTTCGTGGATGAATGTTGCCTATGCATTTAATGTTGAGTTGGATTTTATTAACTCCGCAAAAATGGCAAACAGATATGAAGTGGATAATAGTGCCTCTGGGCAGTCCAAAAAACTCGGTGAGCAAGATTTGCAGCGTTGCAGTGAATATATAAAGTCTGCCAAGTTAGTAATTAAAATGGCCAACATTGATATATTTTCCTATAATGAAGATGGGGTATATTCCTGTTCTGATCGAATGGTGCAGGCGAGTGTCAAAATCGTCACGGTCTCTCCGAAGCGGGTTCTAGTTTTGGCTGGAAGTAAGTTTGATACTTATTGCTTGGATGCCCAGACTATAGATGCATACGCGATTTCAGATGCGTTGGAAAAAGATAATAGATGGATGGTGTTCGCAAAAGATGTAGAGCTTGATATTGTCGGTGATGTTCTTCCAAAGCTCTGCGGTTTTCATCTTTCGAAATTTAGAAGCGGGTGTGGTGTTGGTTTGGATCGTGCCTTTAGATCGCTAAGTAATGAAGATGTGCATGATGATTCTTAGTTCTCGAAGGTAATGCAGATGGTTGCATTGTTGTGTGAGATATGAATGCAACATTGCCTCATTATAAGGTATAGAAAGTATTATTGAAGTGGACAGCATTTATTTCTCTTGTTTGTCCACATTCCTCGCTGCGTTTTTGTTCCCATTGTCCTGTATAAGCATCAATTTACTATATTAAAAATACCCCCCGCGCCAAAATTTCCGGTGCACTTCGATAATCGTTTGGTTTTCTAGCTTGGAAAATAATACTGGTGGTTTTTCCCGAGGTGCTAAGCCAAGTGCGAGGGAGCCAAGTTAAAGCAGCAGCTTTTCTAAAATAAGATGGGGCACGGGGCCCCGAATAGCTTAATCAGATGTATCCGTGTAGTACCCAGCATCACGCTGCCTTCGTTTCTTTCTTGATCCTGTACACCGTGGCGACACCGCAGTCAGCCAGTTTGGCAATCTGATCAGCGGACATGGTTGGATGTTTCTGCATCAGTGCCTGTACCTCCGACCATTTGGCAGCGTTCCTTCCTTTACCTGATGGCTTCCACTCAGGATCAGCAGCTTTCTTGTTCTCCAACCCTTGCTTGATGCGCTCCACACGCTTCTCTTGATCCAATCGAGCCATGGTTGCCATCAAATCAATCAACATGTTGTTGATCACATCCATGATTTGCCCGGTAATTCCTTTGGCTTCAACCAGCATGTGACTGGTAGGTAGATCAGCTACCACCAACCGAAGTCCCTTGGCTTTGATGGTGGCTTTGAGAGTGTCCCAGTCAGCTTGTGAGAGACGACTGAGGCGGTCTACAGACTCAACCAATAGCACGTCTCCACTCTCGGCAGTATCGAGCAAGGCGAGCAGCTCAGGGCGATTGAGCTTGGTGCCACTGATGTTTTCTGCATACACACCAACGACGTTCAAACCCCTCTCGACGGCGAACAACTCCAAGACCACCTTTGCACGATTGGCATCTTGATCTTTGGTCGATGCTCGGAGGTATAAGTGGGCGTTCATGGTTGGCTATCCTTTGGGGTCTCAATTTAATAGATCAATGATAGTTTATCATTAAGCTATTTTAAAGACTTTATTGATAGATTATTTTGGCCACTGCGTAGCGCCCACGTCACTACCGGATAGGTCTACTGCTTTGATAGCGCAATGCTGGGTGGTCAAGGGCAGAGCCGACGCTTTCATCTGCCAAACCTAATAGTTGGCTTTGAGACATTTTGCTGATAGCTAGCTCGATTTGCTCGGTGACCATTATTGGTTGCAGCGGTGCTTCGTCGTTGGAGCTGAATGCTCTCCACTGTCCGGATGAGATTCGGTTATGTGGGCCCAAGGGTAATGGAGCTGTCCCTGCCTTAGGACTTCGCGTCCATTGTGGAAATGATGTCCCTGTCGGCGAGCACTGTTTCTAGCAGACCCATAGCGTTAGTGGATGGCGTCTTGCTACTATCCGATGAAGCTGGAATGTAGTTTTCGACGGTTAATAGTCTGATGAAGCAAAGGAATGTATGTCTCAGATCTCGATCCCTCAAGTTGCCTTTCTGTCCCTAAAGCCTCAGCCACCAACTGTGGCACCAGCAGCCCTCGTTGGCGCGCCCCGGCTGCTTCCAGAGTTCTACCTCGATGATGAGCATCACGGACTGATCTACTGCCCTGAATGCGGTGTCATGTGTAGTAGGCGGCCACGCAAGACCCCAAAGCGAAAAGATGGAGTTCCTGCGTTTTACTTCCATATGCCCGGATTTGACACGGTTGAATGTCCCCACCGGAGAAAGGCTGGTGCAGGAGGAGGTGAGGGAGATAGCGGCAAAGAGAGGCGAGCCATTAACCTCGTTACATTTGCGGGTTGGAAGAGCCTGGCGGAGAACGAGGAAGATGAGGATGATCATGACGATCAGGATCAGAGCCCGCGTAAGAGGAAGGAGGTGCAGGGCGGTTCCTCGGTGAATGGTAGAGGATTCGAGAATTTCTACGATGCCGATGGGAATCTACTCAATCCAGGGCACTTTCGTACCGTAGGTAGGCTAGTGCGTCTGGCTCAAATAAGTCTTGATATCGCTATTCAGTTCGAGGAAGAGGACGCGGTTCTACTGCGCGACTTGATAGTTTCTATTGAAAAAGCTCAGCGTGATATACGCAAATATCTTGGAAAAAGCTTCTTGTTTTTTGGTCAGCCTACCTCTATCGCCAAGGGGAGGTTTAATCGGGTCTTCTTTAACTTTAAGTCACCCCAGCACCAGCTCAGCGGTCACTGTGAATTGGATATCTTCGAGAGTCGCGGTTGGAAAACTTTTGAGCGCGATCGCTATTATTTGTTTTATGGTCGTGTAAGTGGTGACGAAGAACATTCCATAGTGAGAATATTGGAGTCGGGTCAGATTGACAGAGTGCCTCTCTCAGCAAGAGAGCTATTCAATAATCTTAGATAATATTTTTCTATTGCTGTGATTACCAATAGGGGTGTTTTGCATGCCAGTTCCTGTGACGGCTTACCGTGTTTTGATTGGGTCTCCTTCGGATGTTAGTGCCGAGAGGAAAGTGATTGAGACTGCTATCCATACTTGGAACTCTATGAATAGCATTAGGACTGAAACAATATTGCTTCCTGTGATGTGGGAACTTGATAGTGCACCACTTCAGGGGGATCGCCCTCAAGGGATACTTAACGACTTGATTGTTAAAGATTGCGATATTATTGTTTCGCTTTTTTGGTCTAGGTTGGGAAGTGATACAGGTGTAGAGAAGTCGGGTACGGTGGAGGAGATAAAATATTTTATCAAAGAGAAGCGCCCCACACTAATATATTTCTCTAAACGTCCTTTGCCTCAGGAGCACGATACTGATCAGTGGTCTCGTTTGTGTGAATTCAAAAAAGAGATTAGAGGTGGCGGGGTCCAAGAAGACTTTGATGGTGAGTCTGATCTTTCTATGAAGTTGATTAGGCACCTGACTATTGTTATGGGTAATATCAATACGGCTCCGACTGTTGCGACGAAGGAGGTGAATAGACTTATACGTGAAGAGGATGTTGTTCTTCGTAGGGCTAAAAAGCAACAAGTGCCAGTGATCGCTGATAAGGGTTCGTCCTATGCTTTAAGGAAGTGTACAGAGAAATCATTCTACGTGGATGGGCTGCATGACAAAAGTTACAAGTGGCCGGCTAGCCTATATGGCCAGTTTGTCACGGTGGCGTCCATTGGTCGAGTATGGCAATTCAGCAATAAGCGAAAAGAGGAAGTGGCTAAGCTCCTCGATATTGATGCTCATATAGCAGAGTAAAAGAATGCTCGATGTTTATTGTGAAAAGAGACACATGCCTGGCTGCTACTGCCGTTTAATATCGTGCTTTCTCGCGAGTGTCCAAATAAGGTAAGTTTTGGAGGCTGGTATTGGAGAAAGAGAGAGCTGCCTGCTTAGTCCGAGTCTTGAATATATTGACATCAATAGGGCTGCGAGGGAATTGAGATGAAGCATCTGGTCATTAAGGTTGTGAGCTTTTTTGCTTGGGTAGGTATTTTGTCTTCAGTGTCATTGGAGGTGCCATCATAGGCTCCGGAACAGGCTACGAAGTCATCGGTGCGATACTGGGTTTTCTGGTTGGCTGCTTCGGGTCGGGCATTTGGTTCCTACTGGTGTCAATGCACGACAAGCTCACGAAAATTGCTATGGCTGTCAATCAAATTAGTCCCAGTGAAGCGCAGTCGCCATCTCTTGCACCTGAAGAAAAATCATCGGGATGGCTGGACGTGATTTCAGGCAATAAGCCATAGGCATGTAGTCATGCACACCCAAAGCATCAGCTTTGAGCGTTATACCACTTCAGCTCCGCTGGTTGGACGCACCGAAAGCGGAAGCTTTCATTTTGACTCAGCTATTATGGCGTAACCGCCGACATTCCTTCGGATGTACTCCAGTAATAAAAATGAGACTTACACAAATCCAGCTCGTCGCTGGTGATCTTGATCTTGCTCATGTCTGTTGGTGCAGAAATGAATACGGAAGTATTCGGTAGTATCCCGTCAGCGAACGCTGACAGTTAAACACGTCACCTTCGGTGGGAGCAGATCAAGAGCAAGAGCTTGGAGGTGTATTGATACTCTACTAATTTACTGGTGTGCTGATCCAGAATCGGGACGATGCTACTGCATAATCAAAACTGCACACCTTTCCTAATAAGCCTCTTAGGGTCAATGTGCAATTTGTATCCTGCAAACTAAATCTAGGATTGTGATGTGCAACCGGTTTGAATTTAAGCTGCTTGACCTACTCTCCAATCCTCTCTCCAGCTTAAAAGAGTATTTCGATGAACGCCGGTGAGGCGAGCTATCTCAGCATTTTTCTTGCCTTGTGCAAACAATTCGCAGACTTGAATTCTACGCGCGTCCACTGTCGTTCTACGGTCTTCACCCACTGGACATATCTCAGACAACCTCCAATCGATCACTGCATCTGGCATGTAGGTGGAGACAAGATAGTCGGCTACTCGCCCATCCTGCACAAACAGCTGTATCGGCTTGATATTGCTTCTGTCTCGTACTGCTGTTCGAGTTGCTGCCTGCAAGCTAGGTTCCAAAAATCTGGTAACGATGAATCCTTGGCGAAATACACGACCATACTTCGTTGCCAGAAATTCCAGTGCGAGCTGATCGGATGGCGATGGGTTTCCACCAAATAGAAGAATTGCATCAGTTTCTCCCTGATACTCGTTCAAGCCTCGACTGTCGATTGAGCAGCGATGCACAGCTCCCCTTCGCAACCATCTGAAACCCGCCCAATTGTTGCTGAATAGCAGAGGAGTTCCAGTAGTTCGCTGGAGAACTGCCTTCAATATGTCGTCAATCACCAGAAGCTGTCCCTGCTTCGGCTGGTCCGTAGAACTGCCGTCATGATTAGTCATTGTTACAGCGGATTTGCTGTAGTTGCGCCCCTTCGGCATAACAGGGTGGATCGTGACAGGGGAGGTGTAGCCTTCAAACGCTGGCGTGAACTCCGACTTTTCGTATGTGACACCATGCACCTGAGCAAAATCATCGAACTGACTACCAATTATAGTGGCCGCAAGAACGTGCACCTCTTCCGCCGCAGCGAAAGTGTCCCAGCAGTTGGACTCGACTACTGATCGTACATATCTGTTGCCATTGGGTATCTCAGAATCAATAAAGACCGGATGCCCATCCTTCAGGCATTCGTAGATACGAGCCCCTTCTTTGCTCAGCATCGAAGTGCGTTCAGCTCCTGCCGATACAGCCTTGAAGGTCGCCAATGATGTTTCAATCGCACCAGCACAACCTTCCCGGATGTGTAGGCGCCCATCCTGCTCCACTGCATTCACGAACAGTTGTGCAAGCTCCGACGGCTCGAATGGGAACGCTGGAAAATCAACCACAGGTGGTAGTTCGTCGATGACTAGCATCCAGCCCCAGAGCAAATTAGGTCGTACCGCGAAGACGCTCTGATGTGTCGTGATAATCAGATGACTTGTCCTCTGCGTCAAAGCAGCCATCAGTTCCGAGCCAACGTGGTCACAGGTAGTCGAGTTTATTACACGGTAGAGCACGCCTGCTGGCAAACGGCTAACAAAGCTATCGGTGAGGTCGAGGGTGGGGAGTGCGAGAACGATGGAGCGTCCCGCAGACAGCAGAGACGGAATCTGGGCAATGAATGCTTGAGTCTTGCCCGCTCCTGGAGCGGATACAGCAGTGTGGATCACTTTATTGGGGGCGATACTACTCATCTTCATTTCTCCTATTCAGTTCATTTCATAGGCGTTTGCCTCGTTACTTTTGGTTGCCGCAGGCTTAGGCCTGCGGTGGTATTTGAGAGGGTGTGAATCAGTCCCGAATGTGGCGGGAGCAGGTACGTAGGCGCTCAATTACACGTGGGGCAATCTGGTTCTCGTAATTCTCGGCCAGCTCAATGCAGTAAGCCGAATGAGCTGCTTTGTACGCCTCGAATGCAGTGATGATGTCGCCAAACTTTCCTAGATAGACTTGCTTGCCGTACTTGGAAATGCGAGCGACAAAGCCCTTTCGTCTCGGCCCAACGGTTGAATCGCCCCGGATTCTCTAGACACCTTGCAAGCTCATTGCGTAACGCTTTTCAAACTCTACCGGTGACAGCTGATTGTTGAAACCATGGCGGCGTTTTACGTTGTAGAACATCTCGATGTAATCA
>NZ_CAXAQF010000037.1:0-34218 GCF_963970735.1 Pseudomonas sp. RA_35y_Pfl2_P32 | reverse complement strand
GTCGACCCCAATGCGCATAAGCTTCATGTGTGGACTCCTTCTCACTGTTGACTGTGGTTCGCACTTTCAGTCTGGCACTCAAGATGCCGAGGTGAGGAGGAGTCCATCCCATTGCTTCTGGCCGATTGCTGCCTGTCGCGAAGAGCTGCAACCGACCCATAGCGGTCATCAGTAAGCGTCGTCCTGTAGTAGACGGTATCCCGCAGGCAGCGACGGTAATTGACCCGCGCGTATTTTCCAGGCGAGGTTGATCGGGCTCTCAGGTTTTAATGCAAGGCGCTCGGCAACCAGTGCCTCGGCAAGTGCGCGATTGCCAAGGCGAATAGCTGCTTCGGTCAGCGTCCATGAGAAGACATCACGCTGCGCGTGACTACCGCCGAAGCGGTTAGCTTTGGCGCGTAGCGGCATCAACGAAGCTATAGCTTGGGCGTAATCCCCACGACCAAACGCCACCAACCCTTCGCACGCTGGCACACCAATCTCTCTACTCATCATGGCTTTGGTACCACTGCCAGCAGCGGCCCGCTTCAGGGCATCCAACTGCTGAGCTTGTGCGCGTCTGTTTCCAGTACCCACGAATGACATCATCGCGTTCACGTCGTTAAAGGCGTAGAAGCCGTCTTCACAACGGGACTCCCATTTTTTGGCCAGTCCTTTCCACCGATCTCCAACGTCATGACCGAGCAGGGAGAGTCTCCAGAGCAGCGCTGATCCATCGAGTAGCTCAAGCGCTTGACCAAATCCACCCGCTGAAATGTCCTCATCAAAGAGACGAAGCGCGCCAGCCACGTCATTTGCCTCAAGGAGGAATAGCGCTTTGTGCCACCACAAATGGAAGGAAAACATGCTATTGGGAGCCCAGGCATTGGCGCTGGATGAAAGGTACTTAGCCCCCTCTTCGCTACGGCCCTGCATTTCCATGACATGAGTGACGGCATGCACTGCCCAACCATCCTGCGGGTTCAAGGCAACAGCCTCGCGACCCTGCTCTTCGGCCTGCCGGTAATCACCTGCCTCTTCCAGGCCAAAGGCGTACATCCCTTTCACAAAGCCAAAGCCAGGAACGTCGTTATCCCAGCGCGACATCACACGAGCCACGCGATCGCGTAGCATGTGCGAGTAACCTAGATAGAAGTCGCCCAAGTGGGCGTATTGTAGTGCCAGCAGATCGCGAGGGTGCTCGATCGAAACACGCCCCCAGATTTCGATTGCCCGCTCCCAGTCGCCGTCGAACCAAGCGCGTACTGCATGGATATGCTGCCTCTCGCGATCATTCGCTTTCGGTGCCAACTGCTCTGCCACGTCCAGGCTCTTGAACAGCTCTGAGTCAAACGCTTTGTCGGTCGCAGTCGCAATCGCGCCAGCACGAAAGGCGTAGGCCAGCGCAAAATCCGGGTGCTGCGCGATAATTTTGTCAGCCGCAGCCAGAGGATCGGCCTGGTAGGCATGCAGCAAGTCGCAAGCTCTATCCAGAGCATCGATTGCCTCCTGCGAGCCATAGGAAACAGGATTGCCACGCTTGTCGCGTTTGCTCATGGTTTCCTCCTGACCACGCCCTAAGGGCATAAATGATCGAGATGTGAAGATCGCTCTCGATTGTCTCCCCGAATTTGGCTCAGAAACACTTTTCCGACGAAACGTGAATGACTGCTTCTGGCCGATTGTGTTGAAAAAGTCGACCCGGTCGAGCTACCCATTTATCGAACGGTGAAAATGCCATTTTTGCACACCGCTACGTCAAATCTGAGCCTTGACCCCTCTGCGCAACGCACGAATTTCAATCTCGAACGCGTACTTTTCTGCCGTAGGAACAGAAGTCGACTTTTTCAACAGAATCGGCCGATTGCTGCCTGTTGGGAGGGTGTCTCCCGATCGCGGTCATTTGCAGAAAGTGTGAGTTGGTATCACTCCGGAGTCATGAGCACGGCCAGTGTCAGCTTGATGAACTCCTCATTACGGTCGATGGTGTCCAGGGCACCAAGTACGTTCTCGGCCACCCCCGGTGACCAGTGCTGCTCAACCCAGATTGAAAGCTCCATGATGGCGGCTTCAAGCGCGGGCTGGTTTTCGTTGAGTTTCTGAAGCAGGGATGGGAGCAGGTCGCTGTTCGGTATCGCGAATCTTCCGCGTAGTTTTCAGCGTAGCAGAAGGCTTGGAAGTGGGCTCGGTTGGCAAGGCCGGAGGAGGGGCGTCAGGCTGGCATAATGTTGTCATTACATAGCCAAACTGAGCCATATAAACCCCAAGGAGGGCTTTCTGCCGGGCTGAAAGCCGCAGGCTACGCGGCCCTCAGGGATGTCCTTCAAGATGATGAACCTGGACCGTTTCGAGTTAACTCGCGGCGTCTAGAGGGGAGGTTGGCAGAACCCTGGTAATACCAGCAAAAAGCGCCTCGGCTCGCCCTCCGGCTCCGACATCAGCGAGGGCATCCAGCGACCGTACACCTTGGCGATCATGGTCCAGTCTTTGTGGCCGAGTTGCTTGGCTACCCACATTGGATTCTCGCCAGCAGAAAGCATCTAACCAACGCCAGGGCAAGGCCGAAGTCAGTGGCGAAGGTGTGATCATGAACTGGGAGCCGGAAGCGTTGGGAGGGCTGTTCTAACCACTCAGAAAGCACCTCAATGAACCCCTCCCAATCGAAAAAAGACGTTCTGAGCGAAAGCACATGAGTTTGCCGAGCAGCAATACAACGTTGAAACGTTTGGTCGCCGACGCAGTTTTGGGGACTCTTGAGCGCCAACTTGGTCACCATGACGTGGGCTAGTAGATCCGCTGTCGGGAGGCCCTTGTCGATGACGTGCGCCGGTACGGGCACTTGGATACTGAAAGGAGCAGCGCGGCAATTCGTTTTCATTGATAATCGGCGCGCTGCATTTGCTGCATTAAGGGACGATTCATTCAAGGGAGGGAAGTCGTGTTAACCACATCTGGGAACAGCAACATTTTTCGACTGGCAACTGCCCAGGCATTCGCGAGTAGTAACTCCGTCATCGTCTATACGACCGGCGCAATTGTGGGAGACATGCTTGCACCGGACAAAGCATTGGCGACACTGCCTATCTCCATTTTTGTCGTGGGCATGGCGAGTTGCACGCTACCTGCCGGCGCTATTGCGCAGCGCTATGGACGCAGTCTCGTGTTTATGCTGGGAGCGTTGTGCGGCATCCTGATGGGAGTGCTGGCGGCGATTGGCATTTATGTGTCTTCTTTCCTTATTTTCTGTACTGCGATGCTGTTTGGTGGTGCTTATGCCGCTGTGGTGCTGACGTTTCGTTTCGCCGCTGCAGAATGCGTTCCAGAAAACAAGCAGCCCTGGGCGCTTTCAATCGTCATGGCGGCCGGGCTAGCGGCGGGTGTACTGGGTCCACAGACGGTCACTTATACGATGGACCTTTGGGAATCCCACCTGTTTATCGTTACTTATGTTGCAGCCGCATTCATGGCGGTGGTTTCGGCGGCGGTGCTGCTAGGTGTCGATTTACCACGTCATGAGGCGGCTGTTCGTACTCCAGGTCGCCCGCTTGCGGTGATTGTTCGGCAACCTCGACTCATCAACGCAATGCTCTGTGGTGTCATCATTTACACCTTGATGAATTTCCTGATGACTTCGGCCCCACTAGCAATGAAGCATGAGGATCTTTCACTGAAATCATCGAACCTGGCATTGCAGTGGCACGTCATTGCAATGTACGCCCCCAGTTTTTTTACCGGAAATCTGATCCGCCGTTTTGGGGCAAACCGCGTCGTGTTGATGGGGTTGATGTTAACCGCCGCGTCTATTGTTGTCGGGCTATCCGGCGTGCAGTCCTACCACTTTTATCTATGTTTGATCCTTCTAGGGATGGGTTGGAATTTCGGTTTTGTCGGCGCTTCTGCGCTCGTCCTTCAATGCCATAAGCCAAGCGAAAGAAATAGCGTCCAAGCGTTCAATGATTTCATTGTCTTTGGCGCCGTGGTGCTTGGCTCGTTTGCATCGGGAGGCGTATTGAATCGATACGGCTGGACCGTTATCTGTGCGCTTGCTTTTGTACCTGTACTGGTTGCTATAGCGACATTGATGTTGAGCGAGCATCGCGCCAGGTATTCAACTCAGGAACGCACCAGTTAGTTCCGGCAGCGTCCGGCAAACACTCAACCTTCGATTCTTCTGAAGCGCTGAACGACCGCGTTTGGCTGTGGATGCAACCGGTCGATGCAACAGATTGGCTAAATCGTTCTGCGGGTGTTTCGTCGTCCAGTGTTTTCCGAGGGCGGCTATTTAGCTGCCTTGCCACTTCATTGAGCTGCGCCTTGAGCTTGTCACGCTCGGTGATGACAGCCTGCTTGATGGATCGGATGATCGGGTCTCAATGCGCATCAGGTACTCGTGACTTGCCAATGTCTTTGGCCGTTTGGGTGTGGGCGGCCCGCCGGTTGGTGTCCAAGAGTGTGAACGGCTGCCCGGCATCTTCTACGTCGGCTTTCTGCTTCTTCATATCCTGAAGTTCGTTTTCACGAGGGAGGCAGCCCGGCGCAAGGACACGCTCGCCTCTGATGAATATGCCGCTGAAGTTTGTGAGCAGGAGCAACTGTGGATCTCTCGTGGCGTGAGTTCGGTGCCGACTATCGTGTTCAACGATCAGTATGCAGTCAGTGGTGGGCAGCCGATGGAGGTGTTTGTTGGCGCGATTCGGCAGATCATCCGTGAGGCTAAGGGCTGACCGCTGATCGTTATCTGCGGGTTTTTTCCCACTCAGTGGGAATCTGGTTTCAGTTAATGGAAAACTCGGTGCACCATGCCCGCAAGAGCATGAGGCCGATATGAACTACAACACACCCACTGATCGCTTGCTGCAAATCCTCGTCACTTTGGGGCAGTCCGGCGAGGCGATCTCCGCCAAAGAACTGTCCGAGCAACTGGCACAGCCACTCAGCAGCACTTATCGCCATCTCAAGACCCTGCTGCGCTGGGGGCTTGCCGAAGAGAACGGTCAGGGCCGCTATTTGCCGGGGCCAACCTGTTTGCAACTGGCCAAGAAATTCGACCGCGAAGCCGTGCTGGTGACCCTTGCCAAGCCGGAACTCAAGCGCCTGGCCGAGCAAAGCCAGGAAAGCGTGGCGTTAATGGTGCCCAGCAATGGCCAGGCGATTTGCATCGAGCTGGTCGACAGCCCGCAACCGCTGCGTTGCTGCTACCAAAAAGGGCTGGCCCAGCCGCTGTTGGTCGGTGCGTCGGCGAGAGTGCTGTTGGCCTATATGGATGAGGCGCAAAGCCTGTCAGCTCTTTTGGCGCAAGGCGTCGCAAGCGAGGAAGTCGCCACGTACCAGCGCAGTTTTGCCGATATCCGCGCTGCCGGTTATGCCGTGAGTGTGAGTGAAATCGACGACGGCATTTGGGGTATCAGCGCGCCGTTACTCGACAGCCGCAATCGCCTGCAAGGCGCCATCAGCCTCATGGCTCCTGCCTCCCGGGCGCACACCCGCAGTGAACGCCTGATCCGCTGGACCCAGGACGTGGCCCTGCGCCTGAGCGCCCGGCTCGACTGAATTTGACTGGAGTTTCAAGCATGACTGCTGTTTCTGACATACCCCTGTGGACAGGTCGTATCGACGCTGGCGAAGGGCAGGCTGCGCTGCGCTGGCATCAATGGGTCAAGCCCTTCTGCGAGGGTCAGTCTGCGGGTGCAGCACTGATTGGACTGGCCTGTGATGAAGGCGTCAAACGTAATCAAGGACGCACCGGCGCCCGTCTTGGCCCGTCAGCACTGCGCAAGGCGCTGGCCAACCTGGCGTGGCACGGCCGTGCGCCGCTGTATGACGCGGGCGATGTGAGCTGCACCGACAGCAACCTCGAAGGCGCGCAGCAGATTTACGCTCACCACGTCAGCTATCTGCTCAACCAGGGGCATTTGCCGTTGGGGTTGGGTGGCGGCCATGAAATCGCCTTTGCCAGCTTTAGCGGCCTGGCCGATCACCTGCGCCAGGCCACCCCGCATGCGCGGATCGGCGTTCTCAACTTTGATGCCCACTTTGATCTGCGCCATGGTGAACAAAGCAGTTCGGGTACCCCTTTTCGCCAGATAGCCGAGTACTGCCAGCGTGCACAGATGCCGTTCACCTATTGCTGCCTGGGTGTCAGCCAGTTGAACAACACCCTGGCGCTGTTTGAGCAGGCGCAGCGACTGAATGTGCGTTACCGCCTCGACCGGCAAATGAACAGCTGGGACATACCCGCCTGCGAAGCGCTGATCGATGAGTTCTTGCAAGACGTCGATCACCTCTACATGACCATCTGCCTTGATGTTCTGCCCGCCAGCCAGGCGCCCGGTGTCAGTGCGCCGTCTGCCCATGGCGTGGACATGCAGATCGTCGAGCACCTGATACGACATGCCAAGGCCAGCGGCAAATTGCGCATGGCCGACATCGCCGAACTCAACCCCGGCCTGGATATCGACAATCGAACCGCCCGCATTGGCGCGCGTCTGCTCGCCAGCCTGATCGATTAAGTTTTTCCGTAAATCCCTGAAACCGCTTGTTGAATCATAAGAAAAAGAGAAATTCGCCATGCTGACATTCGAACTGGATGCGCTGAGCACCCTCGCTCTCGCGCTGCTCCTGCTGGGCCTGGGTGCCCAACTGAAAAAACGTAGCTACTGGCTGCGTCACCTGTGTGTTCCTGCACCGGTGATTGGTGGTTTTGGTTTTGCCTTGGTGATCTGGCTGTTACGTGATCAACAACTGCTCAACCTGACCCTCGACACCAGCCTGCAAACCCCGCTGATGGTGGCGTTTTTCACCACTGTCGGTTTGGGTGGTAGCCTGGGTTTGCTGCGCAAGGGTGGCAAATTGCTGTTTATCTACCTGGGTGCGTGCTGGGGCCTGGCGCTTGTGCAAAACGTGGTGGGTGTCAGTGTCGCCAAGCTGCTGGGCATCGACCCGTTGCTGGGGATTATGGCCGGCGCGGTGTCACTGGAAGGCGGTTTTGGTGCGGCGGCAGCTTTCGGGCCGATTGCTGAAAACCTCGGTGCGGTCGGTGCGACCACTGCAGCGCTGGCAGCTGCAACCTTTGGCATGGTGGCAGGCGGCTTGCTGGGTAGCCCGCTGGCGCGCTGGTTGATCGAGCGCAACAAACTCGTGGTCAAGGCCGAAGCCGTTGGCAGCCTCAAGGCGTTCGAAGAAGTGGTCCATACCCCGCCGCCCGCGCTGGATGCTGCCACCTTGTTGCGCTTGTTGACCTGCATTGTGGTGATCATGGTGCTGGGGTTCTGGCTGGGCTCCAGCTTGCAACAGCATCTGGGTATCGTGTTGCCGAGCTATGTGGGCGCCATGTTCGTCGCGATCATCCTGCGCAACCTCAATGACCGTGCTCAGGTTATCGAGATGCCCGACCATGCCGTCAGCACTATCGGCGATGTGTGCCTGGGCATGTTCCTGACCATGGCAATGATGAGTCTGAAGTTTTGGGAGCTGGAGAAGCTCGGCTTGCCGCTGCTGGTGATTCTGGTGGTGCAGGTGGTGATCATGATTTTGCTGTGCGTGTTCGTCCTGTTCCGCCTGTTTGGCCGCAACTACGACGCGGCAGTCTTGTGCGCGGGCTTCATGGGTCACGGGCTGGGCGCGACGCCCAATGCAGTGGCCAACATGGGCGCCATTTGTGACCATTACAAAGTGTTCTCGTACAAAGCCTTCATCATCGTGCCGCTGTGCGGTGCCGTGCTGATCGACATTGTGGCTATCCCGATGATCACCTGGTTTATCAACGCATACAGTTGAGAATCACCTGGTTGCTTCATTGCTAAATCGCGCCGAAGCCGTCGCCGGCAAGACGGCTTCTGTGTTGTGGGAGCCGACTTGCCGGTCTGGTGGAGCGTTTTTTCCAGAAACTGAAGCAGTACCGCCGTATCGCAACCAGATATGAGCGACTGGCAAGAAACTACCAGTCGATGCTGAGTCTTGTATCAGCCGTCATATGGCTGGCCTGATTGAGACCCCCCCCTAGGTCCGCCCTCACATTGATCGAGTGGCAACGATAGGTTCCAAGGGTTGCCATCCACCACCGAGCGCTTTGAATGCAGCAACAGCCGAGCGCGCCGACTCCATTTGCGCCTGGGCCCGTGCGTCGGATGTTTGCAGCAGCTTTTCATCGGCACGTAGCACCTCAATCAAGCTAATCGCGCCTTTTTGATATCCCATGAATGAAGATTGTCTAGCGTAGGCAAGAGCGGTTTCACCTCTGCTTAGCGTGGCAGCCTGAGCTTGGCGATTGGCCAGGGAGGAGAAGGCGTTTTCAACATCTCCAGTGGCTTGCAGGACTGCCTGGCGGTAAGCAGCCAGGGCTTCAGCTTCGCTGCCCTTGGCCTGCTCGATCTGAGCGCTTACTCGGCCAAAATCGAAGAGCCTCCATCGCAGCCCTAGAACGGCTGCCGATTGGTTCGCTCCGCTGCTGAACAGATTGCCGCTTGATACTGCAGTTGCGCTGCCCAGCAATGCACTCAGGGAGAGCTTCGGGTAATACTCGCTCACCGCCATTCCAATGCGGGCGCTTGAAGCGGCGAGGCGACGCTCTGCCACGATGAGGTCGGGCCTGCGACGCAGCAGATCTGCAGGGGTACCGGTCGACGTCAGCTGCGGAGGGTGCGGAATACCTTTGGCTGTCGCCAAGGTTTGACGGTTGGTGCCGGGAGGTACGCCAAGCATTACGTCCAGTGCATTCAGGGTCGCATCAAGCCCCGTGCGCAGAACCGGTACGCTCGCCTGGGCCTGCGCAAGCTCGCCCTGCGTCTGACGCAGTTCGTATTCCGCAGCCAGCCCCTTGCCGTAAAGCAGCTGAACCTTCTCCAGTAGATCCTCCTGTGTGTTGACCTGTTGCTGGGCAATGGCCAATCGGGTTTGCAGGCCCCGGATGGTGATGTAGGTATCAGCCGTCAGAGCGGCGACTGCAAGCCTTGCTGCAATGACGCTTGCTTCAGAGGCCTCGTACTCAGCCAGTGCAGCCTGTCTGCCGCGGCGCAGACCGCCGAATACATCTAACTCCCAGCTTGCGCTGAGGTCAGCTTCGTAGGCGTTGCCATAGCGATCATAGCCGGGCGTCGAGTCAAGGACTTGGCCGAGTGGCGTTTCAACTGATTGATAGGCGCGTGCCGCTTGGGCGCTGGAGTAGCCAGATGGCAGAAGCGCCGCCGTTGCAATACCGATTGCTGCCCGCGCCTGGGTGAGTTGCGCATTGGCTTGGGCCAGGTTGAGATTCTTGGTCAGGGCCCGTGAGACAAAGTCGCTGAGCAAGGGATCATCGAAACCTTCCCACCAAACGACATTGCTTGCTGAGCGCACTGTAATATTCGGTTCTTTACCCGGTTGCGTCAGAAAACGATCATTGAGTGGAGCGTCTGGACGCTGATAATCCGGACCTACGGCGCAACTCGCCAGTAGGCCGGTACTTATGACCAGTGCGTACGTAGAGAGCGGGCGCATTGAATTTCCCCTGTGCAGATTTAAGGTGTGACGATATTACAATATGGTCACTCGTTGTCAATCAGGGCTCGTGGAGCTAAGCTGCAAATATGACTAATCAATCGAAGACGACCCCGGCACGCGGTCCATCGGACCATAGCGTGCGTGACCAGGTCGTGGAGGCGGCCACCCAGCACTTCGGACACTACGGATACGAGAAGACCACGGTCTCCGATCTGGCCAAGGCCATCGGCTTCTCCAAAGCCTATATCTACAAATTCTTTGACTCCAAACAGGCTATCGGTGAGGTGATTTGCGCCAATCGGCTGGCAATGATCATGGCCATCGTGGAGACGGCGATCGCGGATGCGCCAACGGCCTCCGAGAAGCTACGGCGCTTGTTCCGCGCGCTCGTCGAGGCAGGTAGTGACCTGTTTTTTCACGACCGCAAGCTCTATGACATAGCCGCTGTAGCGGGTCGAGACCAGTGGCCCTCTGCCAAGGCACACGACGAGCGCCTGCGCCTGCTGGTCCAGGAGATCGTTCTCGAAGGGCGGCAGTTGGGCGAGTTCGAGCGCAAGACTCCCCTGGATGAGGCCGTCCAGGCGATTCATCTGGTCATGCGCCCCTACATCAGTCCCGTGCAGTTGCAGTACAACCTGGATATCGTCACGACGGCTCCGGTGCACCTGTCGGCCCTGATACTGCGTAGCCTGGCGCCTTGAGATTGTGACTATTGACTAATTTGGTCACTAAATAGAAAATCGTTTCCCTGTTCACTTGATATGAGTCAGGGATCCCATGCTTCGATCCAGATCTGCAACCATTGCCGTTTGCTTATGGCCTCTCGTGTTGACTGCCTGCGGCGAATCGTCGAGCGAGCGCGATCCGCGAACTCAACCGCCCCTGGTAAGAGCCGCTACGGTCGCGAGCGCTGATGGCGCATCGCGTTCGTTTACCGGTGTGGTGGTCGCTCGTGTTCAAAGCGATTTGGGGTTTCGCGTATCGGGGAAGGTACTGGAGCGTTTGGTTGACACCGGGCAGGCAGTCAAACGGGGCCAGCCCCTGATGCGCCTGGATCCCATTGACCTTGGTCTCCAGGCCCAAGCCCAAGTGCAAGTGGTTGCGGCCGCGGCTGCACGGGCCAAGCAAACAGCAGATGACGAAGCGCGTCATCGCGATCTGGTAGCCGCTGGTGCAATCTCGGCTTCGGCTTACGATCGGATCAAGTCGATGGCTGACACGGCAAAGGCAGAATTCAACGCGGCGCAAGCCCAGGCCAATGTCGCTCGCAACGCCAGTGAATACGCCCTTTTGCTCGCCGATGCCGACGGTGTAGTGATTGACACTTTGGCCGAGCCTGGGCAGGTCGTAAGTGCAGGTCAACCCGTCGTCAGGTTGGCCAAGGCTGGGCCGCGCGAGGCTATCGTCCATTTACCCGAAACATTGCGTCCCGCTATTGGCGCCCAGGCTCAGGCCAAGTTGTACGGCGGTGGTACGAAGATAATTCCTGCGAAGCTGAGGTTGCTGTCCGACGCAGCTGATCCGCTCACGCGTACGTTCGAAGCCCGCTATGTGCTTGATGACTCAAGCGCCAACCCACCGCTGGGTTCTACCGTCACGCTCCGTATCGCTGACGACAAGGCTGCCCAGCTCGCGCTTGCGGTTCCCATGGCCGCCATCTACGACTCCGGGAAGGGGCCAGGCGTGTGGATCGTAACGGGCACGCCAGCCACAGTCTCATGGCGCGCCGTTCAACTGCTGGGTTTGAGCGACGAGTCGGCGGCGGTCAGTGGCGACCTCAACCCCGGTGAACAGATCGTTGCTTTGGGAGCGCATTTACTCCACGAGGGTGAGCAGGTGCGGGTCCAGCAACCGGATTACGTTAACGAAGGGGAACGACCATGAGCGGGGGTCGTTTCAACCTTTCTGCACTGGCCGTTCGCGAACGGTCCATCACGCTGTTCCTGATTTTTTTGATCGGCGTGGCGGGAACGCTTTCATTTTTCAAACTGGGCCGCGCAGAAGACCCGCCATTCACCGTCAAACAGATGACCGTGATTTCCGTATGGCCAGGCGCGACCGCGCAAGAGATGCAGGACCAGGTCGCTGAACCGCTTGAAAAGCGCCTGCAGGAATTGAAATGGTATGACCGTAGTGAGACCTACACTCGGCCAGGCCTGGCTTTCACCATGGTCTCACTATTGGATAAAACCCCACCTTCGCAAGTGCAGGAGGAGTTTTATCAAGCGCGTAAAAAACTCAGTGATGTATCGAAAAGCTTGCCTGCGGGCGTTATCGGTCCGATGGTCAATGATGAATTCTCGGACGTGACCTTTGCCCTTTTTGCGTTAAAGGCTAAAGGTGAACCCCAACGATTACTCGTGCGCGATGCTGAATCGCTGCGCCAGCGTTTGCTTCATGTACCGGGTGTGAAAAAGATCAATATCATCGGTGAACAAGCCGAGCGGATCTTCGTATCGTTCTCCCATGAACGGCTGGCAACCCTGGGTATCTCTGTGCAGGCGATTTTTTCGGCACTCAATAACCAGAACGTTTTGACCCCTGCCGGTTCGATTGAAACCAGCGGGGCGCAGGTGTTTCTCCGTCTGGATGGGGCCCTCGACACACTGGGGAAAATCCGCAACACGCCCATTGTGGCGCGGGGCAAAACCCTGAAGCTTTCGGATGTGGCGACAGTCGAGCGCGGGTACGAAGACCCCGCGACTTTTCTGGTGCGCAACCAGGGTGAACCGGCCCTGCTGTTGGGCATCGTGATGCGCGACGGGTGGAACGGTCTGGACCTTGGTAAAGCGCTGGATGCTGAAACGGCCAAAATCAATCAAGGCATGCCATTGGGCATGACGCTTGCGAAGGTCACTGACCAGTCGGTGAACATCAGTTCGGCCGTTGACGAGTTCATGATCAAATTTTTCGTCGCGCTGCTGGTGGTGATGCTGGTCTGCTTCCTCAGTATGGGCTGGCGGGTGGGGGTGGTCGTTGCCGCGGCCGTACCGCTGACACTGGCGATTGTCTTCGTGGTGATGGCGGCCACAGGCAAGAACTTTGACCGAATTACCCTGGGATCATTAATCCTGGCGCTGGGCCTGTTGGTGGACGACGCCATCATTGCCATCGAAATGATGGTGGTGAAGATGGAAGAAGGTTACGACCGTATCAAGGCATCAGCTTACGCCTGGAGCCACACCGCAGCGCCAATGCTTGCCGGTACATTAGTGACCGCTGTGGGTTTCATGCCCAACGGTTTTGCGCAGTCGACTGCTGGCGAGTACACCAGCAACATGTTCTGGATTGTCGGCATCGCGTTGATTGCCTCCTGGGTCGTTGCAGTGGTCTTCACGCCTTATCTGGGGGTGAAGATGTTGCCTGCAATCAAGCCCGTTGCAGGGGGGCATGCCGCTATTTATGACACCGCCCACTACAACCGTTTTCGAGGACTCCTGGCTCAGGTCATTGCCCGGAAATGGTGGGTGGCAGGTGCGGTGATCGCTGCGTTTGTGGTGGCGATTCTCGGGATGGGATTGGTTAAAAAACAATTCTTCCCGACATCGGATCGTCCAGAAGTACTCATCGAAGTGCAAATGCCTTATGGCACCTCCATTGAGGTGACCAGCGCCACGACAGCTAAAGTCGAGGCATGGCTGCAAAAGCAGGATGCAGCAAAGATCGTCACGTCTTACATCGGGCAGGGCTCGCCGCGTTTTTATCTGGCAATGGCACCGGAGCTGCCGGACCCATCGTTTGCCAAGATCGTTGTACTGACTGAAAGCCAGGAAGCACGCGAGTCTCTCACGCTACGGATGCGTGAGGCTGTTGTTCAAGGGCTGGCACCTGAGGCCCGGGTTCGAGTTACACAACTGGTGTTCGGTCCTTACTCACCGTTTCCTGTTGCGTACCGGGTGACGGGGCCAAATGCTGACACGTTGCGAGAGATCGCTGGGCGGATTGAAACGGTCATGCAGGCGAGTCCGCTGATGCGGACCGTCAACCGCGATTGGGGACCACGAACACCCACGCTGCATTTCTCTCTGGATCAGGATCGATTGCAAGTTTTCGGGTTGACGTCGAGTGCAGTTGCCCAGCAATTACAGTTCCTGCTCTCAGGCATCCCGATCACGTCTGTGCGCGAAGACATTCGTTCAGTGGAGGTGGTGGGGCGAGCAGCGGATGATATTCGGCTAGATCCTGCGAAGATCGAGGGTTTCACGCTGGTGGGCGCTGCCGGCCAGCGCATTCCCCTTTCACAGATAGGTGAGGTCAGGGTACGTATGGAGGATCCGATTCTGCGCCGTCGAGACCGGGCACCGACCATCACTGTGCGCGGTGATATTGCGCAGGATCTGCAACCACCGGATGTATCCAACAAGATAATGAAAGAACTGCTGCCGATCATCGCGAGCCTTCCGGATGGCTATCGCATTGAGCAAGCCGGATCTATTGAGGAGTCGGCAAAGGCCACTGTGGCATTGGCACCACTGTTTCCGATCATGATCGCAATCACATTGCTGATTATCATCCTTCAGGTACGTTCGATGTCGGCGATGGTGATGGTGTTTTTCACCGCACCGTTGGGATTGATTGGAGTAGTGCCAACCCTGCTACTGTTCAACCAGCCATTCGGGATCAACGCCCTTGTCGGGCTGATCGCCCTTTCCGGGATCCTGATGCGCAACACTTTGATCCTGATCGGGCAAATCGATCACAACGTCAAGGATGGGCTTGAGCCGTTCAATGCGGTGGTCGAAGCAACGGTACAGCGCGCTCGCCCGGTATTGCTCACAGCGGTGGCGGCGATTCTGGCATTCATCCCGCTAACGCACTCAGTGTTCTGGGGCACCCTGGCTTACACCTTGATTGGCGGCACCCTAGTGGGGACCGTCATGACGCTGGTTTTCCTGCCAGCGATGTACTCAATCTGGTTCAAGATTCGCCCTGTGAATCGCCTTCCTTCCGATCAATCTCGGTGACCGAGGTCAATCGCATCAATTTTTGTGCGAGATACAGCCGCAAGTCGTCCATATAAGTGAATACCACGGGAACGAACACCAAACTCAGGACAGTCGAGGTGATCAATCCCCCAATGACAGCGATCGCCATCGGCGCCCGAAAGCCGCTGTCGGCACCACTGCTGAGAACTGCAGGAACCATACCGGCGGCCATGGCGATGGTCGTCATGATGATAGGACGGGCACGCTCTGCGCCTGAACGCAGAAGTGAGTCTTTGCGCGAAACCCCCTCCCGGCGTTTCTCACTGGCGAACTCGACCAGAAGAATAGAGTTCTTCGTGACAATGCCCATTAACATCAAGATGCCGATCATCGCGGGAAGGTCGAGTGCTGCGCCATAGAGCAGTAGACCTAGAATGGCACCACCGATGGACAGAGGAAGCGCGACCAGGATAGTGATGGGCTGCAGAAAATCCTTGAACAGCAGCACAAGGACGGCATACACCATCAGGATGCCAAACCCCATGGCAACACCAAACTTGTCGAACATCTCGCTCATGTACTCTGCATCACCATATTCAACACGGCGCACACTCTCAGGCAGCGCCTGCAGTAGGGGTAGGGTATTGATGCTGTCGAGGGCATCGCCAAGGGTGACGCCAGCACTCAGGTCCGCATCCACCGACACCCGTCGAAGACGGTCAAAGCGCTCTATACGAGCTGGGCCGTCTGCGAAGCCGATCGTGGCGACGACGTGAAGTGGAACGCTGTTGCCGTCATCGGTGGGAATGCTCAGATTTTGAAGCGTGTGCAGATCACTGCGTGAGCGCTCATCCAGCACGACGCGAATAGGTACCTGGCGATCGGGCAGGTTGAATCGAGCAGAGCTTGCATCAACTTCGCCGAGTGTGGCTATGCGTATGATATTTCCGATACTGGCAGCAGAGACGCCCGCCTGTGCCGCCTCGTGAAGACGGGGCTGGATTAATAACTCCGGGCGAGCAAGCGGCTCGTTGACCTGAGTATTGACGATGCCTGCGACGCCTCGCATTTGTCGCTGAAGTTCGTTCGCGCTCTCTGACAGCTGTTGGGGGTCCGCGCTGAGCAGGATGATGGAAACATCACGTGCATCGCTGCCCCCCTGGAAGGTGAATCGTATGTCATCGAACTGATTCAGATCTTGCTGTAATGATTGCTCGAACCCTTTTTGACTCAGCGCCCGTTCGTTTGGGGACTTGAGGCGGACCAGAAGCATGCCTTGGGTGACATCATTCGCCCCTGCAGCATCCTGTCCTCCGGCCAGCGTGAATACGGCATTCACTTCCTGGTGCTGGGCGATTTGGTTGCTGGCTTCTCGCAGCTTCTCGTCTGTCTGAGCCAGTGGTGTACCCGGCGTCATCTCGACGTTGACTTGCGTCAGGCTCAGATCGCTGACAGGCAGGAAACCCGTGGGAAGCAAAGGAATCAAGAGGAGCGAACTGATAAGGAACGCCACCCCACTCGAAAGTGCCAGGCGGCGATGCCGAAGTGACCAGTCCAACAATCTTATATAGCGCGCCATCAACTTGCCCGGCTGGTCGTAGGGGCCATGACCAACTGGACCCCCACCAACCTTCGGCTGCATCAAATAGGCAGCGAGAAGCGGTGTTGCCATCCTTGCGACCAACATGGAGGCCAGTACGGCCACGGAAACGGTAATACCGAACTGTGTGAAGTAGCGTCCAATGTAGCCGCCAATGAAACTGACAGGAAGAAACACGGCCACAATGGTCGCGGTGATGGCAACGACTGCGAAGCCTATCGCACCGGACGCATCAATCGCGGCCCGGAACGGACGCTTGCCCATGTCCAGATGGCGCTCAATGTTCTCAATTTCGACAATGGCATCATCGACCAGAATACCGATGACCAAGGTCAAGGCCAGTAAGGTGATGCTGTTTAGGGTGTAGCCCAGCAATGCCATGGCGGCGAATGTCGGGAGGATCGACAACGGGAGCGCAATGGACGCGACCAAGGTGGCGCGCCAGCTGCGCAAGAAGAAGAACACCACAATGATGGTCAACCCTGCGCCTTCCAACAAAGTCATCATGGACATTGTGTAGCTTGAGCGGGTGTAGTCTACCGTGGAGGCGAACTGTTGGATCTTGAGATCGCCGTAGCTGCGTTGTAGGCCCGCGATGGTCTCTTCAACGCCCTGAGCAACCACTGTGTCGCTGGAGCCTTTGGTGCGATAAACGGCAAAACCAACAACTTCCCGACCATTTAACCGGGCAAGTTCCCGGCGCTCACTGCTGGCGTCGCGCACGGTCGCAAGGTCGCCCAAGGTGGCCCATCGCGCCCCTGGCAGAGAAATTGGACGAGCCGCAAGCGCCTCCACGCTTGCGGCGCTACCCAGCGTTCTAATAGCTTGTTCGCGGCCGTAAAGAATGATGCGTCCGCCAGGCACATCCACATTGCTCTGCACCAATTGTGTGTTGACCTGTTCGGCACTGATGCCGAGTGCTGCAAGCCGATCCGGCTTAAGTTCAATCAGGATTTCACGGTTCACGCCTCCCATGCGCTGTACACGCTGCACGCCGGGTGTCGCGAGCAATGCTCGGCTGACGGTATCGTCCACGAACCACGAAAGTTCCACGGTACTGCGTTCAGCGGAATCGACTGCGTAATAGAGGATCGCGCCGCCTTCTACATCTACCCGTGAAATGCGTGGTTCCAGTACGGCTGGCGGTAATTCTGCGCGCACCTCGGTGACGGCTTCGCGCACGTCACTCGTTGCGCGGTCGGGATCGACGCCGAGTTGAAATTCAACCGTGGTCAGAGAGGTGCCATCGCTCAGTGTTGAGCTCATGTGCCGGATACCGGCAAGCCCGGCAATGGCATTTTCTACGCGGCGGGTGACCGCATTTTCCAACTCGCTCGACGCGGCGCCGGGCAGGGTGACCGCAACGGTGACGACGGGAAAGTCCACTCGCGGATTCGCGTTGATGGGCAAGCCGATGAAAGCGCCGATGCCGACGACTGCGAGTAATAAGAACAGAACCAGCGTGGGAATGGGCCGGCGAATGGCCCAAGATGAGATCTGGAAACTCATGGTGTTTGCTCGGTCAGATAGGCATCCCCGTCGGAGGTGGTCACAACATCTCCTTCGCGCACAAAAGCGGACGCATTTGCCACTACCCGCTCGCCGGCCTGCAAGCCTGAGGTGATCTCCAGCAAGTCACCGCTGCGCCGACCGCTTGTCACCATCCGACGCGTGATGACCCCCTGGTCATTGACCTGCATCACGTAGGCCCGATTGGTATCGATGACAGAAACTGCCCGAGCCGGCAATGTCACGTCGAGCTGGCGCCGTTCCAGGCCCAGCGTTGCTTGAGCATAGGTGCCGGCGCGCAGTAGTGGGGAGTAGCTCAACGCAATGCGCACGCGACCGAGTCGGGATCTGGCATCAACCTTGGGGGCGACCAATCGAACGGTCCCCTCCATGGGAGCAGTAATCCCGGTAATTTGAACGTTAAGCGTTTGTCCTGGCTCAATGTCAATCAGATCGGTTTCTGCCACCTCACCCTCGAATTCGATGAGACCCTCTCGAATCAGCCGGAACAAGGGATCGCCACCGCTCAAGGAGCCTGCACGTGCCGTGCGCTCCGCGATAACGCCTGCAAAGGGCGCCTGGATGTCGGCCTTGCTCCGCTGGTGGCGAGCGTCGGCAAGTTGTGCGAACGCGTGTTCAACTTCAGCGCGTGCTGCACGCAGATTGGCCGCTGCCGAGTACGCTTGAGCACGACTCTGATCTACCTGCTGCTCACTGACTGCCCCGCTTTCACTCAGCAGTTCGATGCGCTTGAAGCTGGCTTCTGATTCAGCTTTGACAGCTTCCTGCTGGGCGACCGTTGCAACCGCACGGGTCCACACCGCTCTGGCTTGACGAACTTGTGCGTCCAGGCTTTG
The DNA here is from genome assembly GCF_963970735.1 of Pseudomonas sp. RA_35y_Pfl2_P32. Taxonomy (NCBI): domain Bacteria; kingdom Pseudomonadati; phylum Pseudomonadota; class Gammaproteobacteria; order Pseudomonadales; family Pseudomonadaceae; genus Pseudomonas; species Pseudomonas sp. RA_35y_Pfl2_P32. The sequence continues at coordinate 15,871 of NZ_CAXAQF010000037.1, read as the reverse complement.
AGTTTCCAGGCGAGCCAGCAACTGTCCAGCCTGGACGCTGTCTCCTTCCTCCACTTTTACCTCTGCCACACGCTGTTCTGGCACCGAGGAACTGATCGCAATTTCCTCGCGTGCGGCGAGCGTCCCATTCACGCGCAAAGAGCTATCGAGCATCGCAGGGCCTGCCGTGACGGTGCTGACCCGCAGTGGCGCTATTACGGATGCGGCGGGTTTGCTGGAAGGCCAAAGCAACCATGCTCCCAGGCTAACCAGCAGCAGGCAGACACCCCCCCAAAACCATGGGCGGCGAGATCGTGGTGCACTGGCAAAGGCGCGGTTCGGGTTCATCGAAGTGTTCATTGGGGGGCGTCCGAGATAGCGCGTCGGAATGAAGGAGGGTAGGGCTTGGCGCGCGCACCTGTGCCGCTCCAGCGTTTGCTGGAGAAGGGGGGCGGCAAGCAGGCAGTGAACCTAGAGAAGTGGCCTATTCAAGAAATCGTCGGATCATGCGCATCAGCGTTGGCGTATAGGTACTGAGCTCGAAGTCCAGATCCAGCACAGAGCGGGTGACTGCGCCATCAATGAGGGCTATCAGCCAAGTGGCTGCAAACTTCGGCTCCAGGGTGGCATCGATCTGACCCTGGACGATCCCCCGTTGCAGAAGCGCTACCAGATCGCCCTTGATTGCGGCTTCGCTGGCAGCGAACAGCGCTGCCATTTCAGGGTTGCGCATGGATTCGGCGACGACCTCTACGCCGATCTTGGCGTAGGTAGGGTCGAGGTACTGCTGCAAGAGATTCTTTACCAATCGTTCAATCGCCACGATGGCATCGGGTTCGGCGGCAAGTTGGGCGAAGTGCTCGCTCATTTCGCGTCCGTTTTCCTGCGCTATAGCCTCAATGATTGCCTGCTTATTGGGGAAATAGTGGAACAGGTTGCCAGGGCTCATACCCGCAACGGAACAGATCTCTTTGGTCGACGTGCCGTGAAAGCCTTTCTCGGCGAAGCACGCCACCGCCGCCTCGAGGATCTGGTGCAGCTTGGCTTGGTGTTTCTCAGGATCAATGGTTCTCATGTTCTCTCCGTAGATACAGGTGTTGACCTGTAGCCTTATTTACTAGATCGACTGGTTGGTCTAGTATTCGGCAAGGCCTGCATCCAGTCAAGCGGCGATGCAAAGGAGCCTCCTGTGGGCCGGCAGGCAACATCCAATGGTTGGCAAGGGACGAGTGACGATGCATAAAGTAATGTGGATGAAGCGTTATCGCGCCGGGTTGATTACCGTCGTTTGTCTCGTCATGGCAACCGCTTTTGTTGTTCTCGCGCGGCTTGACACTTATGGTCTGGATCGCAGAGTAAGCGAACCTTTTGCATTCGAAGCCAATGGACTGCTCCTGGCGGGTACGCTCTGGCTTCCTGACCAAACTGCAACAGCGGCAGTCGCTCTGGTTCATGGGGATGGCCCACAAGATCGCACGTCACGGCAAGGTTATGATCCACTCATCAATGCTCTTCTTGATGCTGGCATTGCTGTTGTTTCGTGGGATAAACCGGGTATTGGGAGCTCACAGGGGCATTGGCTCGGTCAGTCCATGACTGACCGCTCTGTGAACGTGCGCAGCGCGGTTTCTACCCTGCGCAGCAAGCTGCAAGGAATCCCTGTCGGTGTGCTTGGCTTTTCGCAAGCCGGTTGGGTACTACCCCGTCTTACGCCGAGCAGTGCCGACTTTCTTGTGCTTGTCGGAGGCGCCGTATCCTGGCAACGGCAAGGGGACTATTACACTAGGACGCGGTTGCAACGCACAGGGATGTCTGAGCCTGACATCGAACGAGCGATGGCGGAAATGGCCGCAGATGACGAGCGTTTGTTTACCTCTTCGCAAGTGCCGCCAGCGACGCTTCTGGGCAGTATGAGCCCAGAACGGTGGGCTTTTGTGCGGCGAAATCTTCACGAAGATGCAACCCATGATCTGAAAAAACTCGAGGTGCCCGTGCTTGCGATGTGGGGGGCGGACGATCTGAATGTCGATGCTGAGGTCAACGCAGATATTTACAGAAAGACTGTAGGGGGCAACCATCCCGCCAACCGGATTGAAGTCATACCGGATGCAGGTCATGGACTCCTGAGGGCGGTTCCCTACAACACACAACTCACCAGCGAATGGTCCTGGCTAACCACGCTGAGGTTCCTGATGGAAGGTCGTCATGCCTACGTCCCTGGCGCCCTTGAAACGATAACCGAGTGGGTTCATGCACGAGCAGGCGTGACTGAGGTTCGTTAGCAAGCAGAGGGGCTTGCCGTATCACGTTACTCCGTCGAGCCCGCGGGTCGGTCCAGTGCAGGAGCGTTCAAGGTGTTGATTTTCGAGGCGCCGTTGAAAGGCTCCGCGTTCAATCTGCGCTACTCATGCTGGGTGAACCACGCGTCAGACGTTTGAGCGCGATGACCATCAGGCCCCCTGCAACCAGCATTCCTGTGAGAAACAGCGGATAGGCAACCCACCAGGGGGCGGCGGAAGTCATCATGCTGAACTCGGACATGCCGCCAATGCTGGCGATCAGGTTGAGAGGCAGGAAGACCACATTGATCAGCGTCAGTTTGCGCAGCAGGTTGTTCATGGTGTTGTTCATCAAATTGCCCCGCGCATCGATCAAGCCGGCAAACACCCTGGAGTAGATTTCCGCCTGTTTGTTGCACTGGGTGTTCTCGATGATCAGATCGTCGATCTGCGCGATCGCCTCGACGCTGAAGTGCTCTTTTTCTGCATGGTTGCGCAGCCGGGTCAGGACAGCACCGTTGCTGTGAATCGCGTTGATGTAATAGATCAGGCTTTCGCTGAGATTAAACATCTGGATCAGATGTCGGTTTTCCATCGAGGCGTTGAATTTGTGCTGCAACTCGCGAGCCACCCTCTTGATCACTTTGAGGTGACCCAGGTAGTGGTGCAGATTGTTGAACAGTATGTCCAGCAGCACATCCTGCGGTGAGTGCAAGGGGTGCCGTTCCCCCAGGCCACTCAACTGGGAATCGTCAGTCGCGATTATCAGCAAGCGTGTTTTAGAGAACAGCAAGCCGAACGACGAGACCTCGAACGCCAGGCTATCTCCGCCCGAATAACTCTCTGGACGCTTCCAGATCAAGAACAGGTTATCCGGATGGAATTCAATGCGTGAAACTTCGTCCGGATCCAGTGCCGAAGCCAGCGCGTGATCATCCAGTTTGAAATCGCTGCGCAATAGATCCCGTTCTGCCGCATCCGGATTGCTGAACAACATCACGTCGGCATCCAGGTGTTCAACCGATACCAGCGCCCCATTGGCGAGTTGAAAACTCTTGATCACGTCTGACCTATGGCGTTATCGACTGAGAAAAATCAGTGTCTTGCAAGCTGGTAACGGATCATGCGTTCACCACGCCTGACCGCGACGTTTCAGTTCGAGACGGCGAATGAACTCTTCCAGAACCAAGGAATACAGGTCGTCCTGCAAGTAGGCGTCTTCAATGCCCGCATCCATGTTCGGGTTGTCGTTGACCTCGATCACTACCACCTTGTCCCCCGACTGTTTCAGGTCGACCCCGTACAAACCATCACCAATGAGGTTGGCGGTCTTCACCGCGAGTTCGACCACCGCCCGGGGAGCCTCGTGAACCGCCAGGGTGCGGCATTCCCCATTAATGTCCTGGCCCTTGGCTTTGTGGTTGTAAATCTGCCAGTGACCTTTGGACATGAAGTACTGACAGGCGAAAATCGGTTTGCGGTTGAGCACGCCTATGCGCCAGTCGTACTCGGTGTAAAAGAACTCCTGAGCCAGTAGCAGCACCGAGTGTTCGAATAGCTCAGCGGTGGCTTCCAGCAGTGCTTGTTGGCTTTCGACCTTGATCACTCCACGGGAAAAACAACCATCGGGAATCTTCAGTACCAATGGGAAGCCCAAGCGTTCACCCACTCGCTCGAAGTCTTCCGGTCGTTCCTTGTAGAGAATCTCGGTTGCCGGCATGCCCAATTGATGGCTTTTGAGTAGATCCGTCAGGTACACCTTGTTGGTACAGCGCAGGATTGAAGCGGGATCGTCGATCACCACCAGGCCTTCGCTCTCCGCCTTCTTGGCGAAGCGGTAGGTATGGTTATCCACGCTGGTGGTTTCGCGAATCAACAGGGCGTCATACTCGGCGATTCGTGAATAGTCTTTCTTTTCGATCAGATCGACATCAATCCCCAGGCGTTTGCCGACCCGGACAAAGTTTTCGAGTGCCTTGGCATTGGAAGGCGGCAGCGCCTCGTGCGGGTCATGCAAAATGGCCAGATCGTAGCGGGCCACGCGTGGTGAGCGCGGTGTTCGCCATACCTTGCGGCTGAAACTGTCCAGCGAGTTGGCAAACTGATCTTCCTGGTCTTCGCGCAACTTTTGCAGCACGCCGGATTTTATTCCTTCAATGCGCCAACTATTACTTTTACGGAACTCTACCAAGAGGATCGGGCATGGAAATATTTCAAAGATTTGCCGTGCCAGATCTTGTAAGGGTTCAAGATTTGTTTTTCCGAAGTACAGAGTGAGCGTGAATCCTTCGGTGTTACTGTAGATGTGGTTGTTCAAGGCTTTGTCCAGTGTTTTGCCGAGATCATCCAGCGCCAGCCCATACAGTGATTTTTTGGTCAGCTCACTGATCGTGCGCACCGACGGAATAACTTTATGGTCACGTGCTTCTGCCAGCAGTGAACAGTAATAGCCGTGCCCCAGATACTTATAGCTTCGGCACAGATTAATAACCTGGACACGCTTGCCGGCTTCGATCTCAAGAGGCTGTTCCAGGTACTCCTGCGCACTCATCAGATCTTCCGAGGGGAAGTAAGAGGCCCAGTCTTCTTTTCGTTCAACAATAATAATCACCTGGCTGGATCTTCCCGGAGTCTCCGGTAAAAAAGTCAGATTTGATATTGCCGTTAACCGATTTTGCTCTGATACTTCACGCAAGCCGCCCTGTACCGCTGACATAAGAAAAGGTCCGTTGGAGAACAAGTCCTTATCTATTAAGCACGATACTTTTAAAAAGTCTCGTTTCGTTACGCAACTTTTACGGTGGGGCTATGAGTCTGTTATTTCGCAACGCTACACAGGATGATCTTAAGTCTCTGCTGGAGCTGGAGAACCAATGCTTTACCTCTGATCGACTGACGCCGCGCAGTTTTCAGTGGATGATCAGCCGAGCCCATGCCAGCCTGATCGTTGCGCAAGACGGCAGTCAACTGATGGGCTACTGTCTGGTCCTGTTTCACCGTGGCACCTCCCTGGCACGTCTGTATTCAATCGCAATCGCCACCCACGGTCGCGGCCTGGGTCTTGGAAAACAGCTGTTGGATCAGGCGGAAAACTGCGCTCGCGCTCACGACTGCGCCTACCTGCGACTGGAAGTGCGGCCGGATAATCCCGTCGCGCTCAGTCTTTATGAGCGTAACGGTTACCGGCGCTTCGCTGTGGTTCAGGACTACTACGAAGACCATGCGCAGGCGTTGCGTTTGGAGAAGCGCATTGTGCAACATCGGGAAAGCCGCGAGTTCCAGGTGCCTTATTACCAACAAACCACTGAGTTTACCTGCGGCCCGGCTTGCCTCTTGATGGCCATGAGGGCATTGCAACCGGATCGCTTGATCGAACGCCGGGATGAACTGCAAATCTGGCGTGAAGCCACGACGGTGTTCATGACTTCGGGACACGGCGGGTGCAGCCCTCAAGGATTGGCATTGGCGGCCTGGCGCCGAGGGTTTCGAGTACGCCTGCAGGTGAGTATCGCAGGTCCGCTGTTTCTCGACGGGGTGCGCGACGAACATAAAAAGGGGGTCATTCGCCTGGTACACGAAGAGTTCTGCACGCAACTTCAACACAGTGATGTGGAGCAGGTCAGCAGCAACCAACTGGATCTGGCGCTTACTCTGAAGGCCGGCGGTCAGCCCCTGGTGTTGATCAGCAGCTACCGTCTGACTCGCTCCAAAGCCCCGCACTGGGTCATTGTCACTGACTACGATGAAGACTTCGTCTACCTGCATGACCCGGACATTGATCACAGTCAGCACCGTCAGGCACTCGACTGCCAGCATCTTCCCGTCAGTCACAAGGCGTTCGACAAGATGTGTGCGTTCGGCGGTAACAAGTTGCGCGCCTCAGTGACGCTTTACCCGCGCGAGCAGTCCAGCAACGGAGTGCAACCGCCTCCAGCACAGAAGCATTGTGTTAGTGGGGCCTCATAAATCGTGACGTTAAAGACGTTCCCTGCGTAAATCCTTGCTCAAGGAATGAAGCGGTACCCAACTCCCGTTTCCATGATGAGGTGTCGCGGCCGGAAAGGGTCTGCCAAAACTTTTTTTATGCAGGCCCCCCCTGAATACTCGAAGGGAAGGCGTATCGGTGGTGTGCGAAGGACCCCATACCGCCTTGAGTAGTTGCTGGTGAGTCAGCGCACGGTTGATGTGCGTAAAGCTGGATCAGCAAACGATAGTATTGAAGTCAACACATTTACGTTTCAGGTTTGACCCAGTCGGTATAGCGCCGAACAGCTGCACGCGAGCCCCACTAGCCTGATAAGAAGCAAAAGTCCATGGGCTTCCCTCCTGTAATGAAGGAAGCCTGGTTTGATGCCACGTAAATTGTTGAACGGATGAGGGCGAAAGATTAAGGGTGTTATAAAGAACAAGAGTTGTGGGGTGGGGGCGATGATCGTTATTCAGGGGTTGGTGATTTTATTTGCCAGGTCCTTTCTTTGTCGATAAGGGTTGGTGTGTGTGTGCTTTTCTTTTTTTGTGATGGCTGCTCAGATACTCAAAAATAAAAGAGGCGAAACCAAATACTCCAATAATCGAAATAACCATAATTCCCAAGTCAGAGCCGTTCATAATATTCTCCCGTTAAAATTTGTTTCGGAGGATAAGATATCTGTTGCGCAATTCAAGGCGATCTACGATTTCTTTACGGTTCTTCTGGTTAATTATACGAACCCATACGTTTGAGAAAACATGAGGCTAGACGGGCGAGCCGAGGTTGCTTGGGCCGCGCGCGATGTGGCTCGGCGAATTGCAGCGACACCTGCGTATTGGCGCTCTCGCCACGAATGTAAAAAGCCGACATGTTGTTTGCTCGCCTCTAGCGCATCCTGAAATGGTCTCGCCTGAGACTACGTGGCCTAAGTGGCGCGACTGATGAAGTCACGCTGGCCGCTGCGGTGCAGAACCTGCGGGTGATTGAGGGGCTAGAAAAATCCTATACCAGTAAGAACGAATATTGGCGATTTTCCTCCTATCAAGTTGGGTCGCGGTTGACGATTCAAACGGTTCATCTAACGGTGGATTTATTGATCCTCCCTGACAAAAGGAGCAATGGCGATGAACCGTTTACTCAGCCACTGATGAAGCTCGGCTACGGCCCGCGATACTTGCCCACGGTGGGGGCAGGCGAAACTCAGAGGGTACAGGTCACCGGGAAAATCGGTCAGCAGCACCACAAGCCTTCCCGCTTGCACGTCGTCGCTGACATCCAGCCAGGATTTGTAGGCGATACCTTGGCCCTCCAGTGCCCAGCGGCGCACCACATCGGCGTCATCGCTGAACAACGGGCCAGCGACGTGCACCGTTTTCGTGCCCAATTGCCAGCGATCATGCAGTCGGCCGTTTTGTAGGTAGGTCAGGCACGTGTGACGCGATAGGTCTTCTGGCGTTCGTGGCGCGGTATGGCGCAGCAGGTAGTCCGGCGATGCCACCAGTACCCGGCGGTTCAATGGAACCAGGGGCAGGGCGATGTAGTTGGCGTCTTCGTTCATGCCATAGCGGATGGCCACGTCCACCGGATCGCGAAACAGGTTGCTGACTTGGTCTGAGAGTAGAAAGCGTAGGTTCAACTCAGGATGCAGGTCCCGAAAATCCGTGAGCCACGGCAGCAGGATATTGCGTCCCAGATCCGACGGGGCGGCGATCTGCAGTGTACCGCGCAGCGGTGTATCGTCACCGTGCAGGTTCGCCCGTCCTTGCTCCAGTTGCTCGAGCACTGAGCGAGCCGTGGGCAAGTACTGCTCGCCTTCAGCGCTGAGGCGCAGGCTACGCGTCGTACGGGTAAACAGGCGCACCCCCAGCTCCCGCTCCAGCCGCTTGATAGCGGCTGCAACCTGCCCCGGCAGCAAATCAGCTTCGAGCGCCGCGGCGGTAAAGCTGCCCAAGGCGGCGCTGCGCAGGAACAGCCCAAGGTCATCGATACGAATCATTTTCTCTCCAGCAGTGAAAGTGTTGCTGCATTGTGTTGATTTTTCTTTGTAGCGGGAAAGGTAAATATGCACTCAACCCCCTCATCAATGAGTTGTCATGAAAGCCATTACCTTTACCGAACACGGTCTCCCCATCAACGACCCGCGCTCGCTGCAAGACGTGAACATCTGCGCACCAATGCCTGGCACGAGGGATTTACTGGTGGAAGTGGAAGCGGTTGCGGTCAACCCGGTGGACACCAAAGTGCGTTCCGGTAGCTTCGCCAAAGAACCGAAAATACTTGGCTGGGACGCGGCCGGAACCGTGCGGGAAGTGGGCGCCGACGTCAGTTTGTTTAAGCCAGGCGACAAGGTCTACTACGCGGGCTCGCTGACCCGGGCAGGCAGTTACAGCGAGTTGCAGGTAGTGGATGAGCGCATTGTCGGGCACCGGCCGCAGTCGTTGAGCGCTGCCCACGCTGCTGCCTTGCCGCTGACATCGATTACAGCCTGGGAATTGCTGTTTGATCGCCTAGGCGTCAGTGAAAACGGCGGCGATGGTGATGTATTGCTGGTCGTCGGTGCTGCCGGCGGTGTGGGGTCGATGCTGCTGCAACTTGCCCGCCAGTTGACCGGCATTACCGTGATGGGTACCGCTTCGCGCCCGGAAACCGTCGACTGGGTCAAGCGCATGGGCGCCGACCATGTGATCGACCATCGCCAGCCGATGCTGGCCCAATTGCAAGCTCTGGGGGTTGGCGAGGTCAGTCATGTGGCCAGCCTGACCCATACCGAGGAGCACCTGCCGCAATTGATCGAAGTGTTGCGCCCTCAGGGTCGCCTGGGGGTGATTGATGAGCCAAGCAGCCTGGATGTGATGCCACTCAAGCTCAAGTCGTTATCCCTGCATTGGGAACTGATGTTCACTCGCTCACTGTTCGAAACTCCGGACATGATCAACCAGCATCACCTGCTCAATCGCATTGCCCGACTGATCGACCAAGGCATTTTGCAGACCACGCTGGGTGAACATTTTGGCGTTATAAATGCCGCCAATATGCGCCGCGCCCACGCGCTGGTCGAAAGCAACAAGGCGCGGGGCAAGGTTGTTCTAGAGGGGTTTGCATGAATGCCTTGATCCGCTCGATGGGCTTATCGTTACTGGTGTTGTTGATCGGCGGATGTGGCAGCCAACACCCAACCCTTTCTTCTGACGGAATGACCACTATGCAAAAAACATTGATATCCATCGCCGTACTCAAGGCCAAGCCAGGTAAAGAGCAGGCGCTCAAGCAAGGCTTGTTGGCGTTGGTTGAACCAACGCGCACCGAGCCCGGGAACCTTGACTATGTGCTGTTTGAACTGCGCGATGAGCCTGGCACGTTCTACATGCGCGAAGCGTTCAAGGACCAGTCGGCCCTCGATGCGCATTTTGCGACGCCGTACTTCAAGCAATTTGCGGCAACCGCCGATAGTTTGCTCAAAGAGCCTTTGCAACTGATCTTCCTCGAGCAGGTCTCGAACTGAGACCGCCTCATTGACATCCCGTCTTGTGACTGTCGTGGAGCTGCGCCTCGATGACCTTGAGTTTCTGCATCTGCTTTTTCGGTGTTTCTATCTTTTCTTTCAGCCGCTCTGCTTTAGCCTCGGCCACTTCGGGCGTTGCCCGATCCGCTGAATCCATCGCCGCCAGACATCGATCAATGCTCTGCTCGATCTGCTGCATACGTGCCTTCACCTTGCCCTGAGTGAAGTTGCGGTCGCGATTATTGACGGCTTTGAATTTGCTGCCGTCGATGGCGATGATCGATTGGGAGAAGAGATTGAGGTTGCGACAAAGCACCACAAATTGCCGGCAGACACTGCGAATAGCCTTGCCGTTGTCCTTGCGAAAGTCAGCGATGGTTTTGAAATCTGGAGCCAAACGCCCCGTCAGCCACATCAACTCGACGTTACGCTGGGCCTCACGCTCAAGCCGGCGGGTGGACTGAATCCGATTGAGATAGCCGTAGATATAGATCTTCAGCAAGATCGCAGGATGGTAGGCCGGACGCCCCGTTGCAGCAGGATCAACGCCTTCAAACCCAAGTGCAACCAGGTCGAGTTCATCGACGAAAACGTCGACCACGCGCACTGGATTTTCTTCGGCTACGCAGTCGTCCAGGCACTCCGGCAGCAGCGTCACCTGCGTCCGAGCCTCACCCTAAATGAATCGCTTCATGATCGCCCCCGATACGATCTAGACGATCAGAAGGTTAGACAATCGCAGGCGTTTTCACACAACCTGGACCCAAAGCTGCCTATCAGGAAAACCACTGAGCCGATTCTGAAATGCCAATAATTCAACAATAAGTTGATAGTTCAACGAGTAGTTGATATTTTCGCGGCCTTCGATAATCACTTGAAGGCACCAATGAAGGCTTCTGAAGCATCACCAGCCGAGCGACAGCTGATTCTTGATGTGCTTTATAGCACCCTCAAAATGCTCAGTAGTGCGGTAGGACTTCATACGGAAATTGTGTTGCATGACCTGACCAATCCCGAGCGATCCATTCTTGCTATCGCCAATGGTCATGTTACTGGAAGAAGGGAGGGCGGTTCATTGTTGGGCGGCCCGCGTCAGGACGTGGGGTTTATCGCCGTCAGGCGCGCGATGGAGGATCACTCAGGCACCGATCCTGTATTGGTGGAGAATTACCCTACAGTTGCGCCTGACGGACGCCCGCTCCGCAGCTCCACGGTGGTGTATCGCGACAGCAGCGGGCAACCTTTTGCCAGTCTTTGTATCAATGCCGACTTGAGCGGTATTGCGGCTGCCCACGCTTTGCTCGGAGGGCTTCTGGGCCTGGAAGGCGCTCCTGAGTCACGTGGCGATGAGCCGAGAGATATGGAGCAGATGATGGTGGAAATCATTCAGGTTGCTTGCCCCGGCGGTGCCGTACGGATGAAAAAACTTCAAAAACTTGAGGCTGTGCGGCAGATGCAAGATCGCGGGATATTCATTGTCAAAGGCGGGATTGAAAAAGCCGCTGCCGCGCTCGGCGTTACCCGATACACCATCTACAACTACCTGGAGCAGATCCGGGCTACAGAAAATGCTGGCAGGCAGGAATGACCACAATGCAACTCGATATTTTCCAGGTGGACGCTTTTTCCTCTGAGACTTTCGGCGGCAACCCGGCGGCGGTATGTCCGCTGGAGGCCTGGCTGCCTGATGCGACGCTGCAACAGATCGCAGCAGAGAACAACTTGTCCGAGACCGCGTATTTGGTGCGCAACGGTGAGGTGTTTGAGCTGCGCTGGTTCACCCCCACGGTGGAAGTCGACCTTTGCGGCCACGCCACCCTGGCAGCAGCCTGGGTACTATTTGAACAGCTTGGGGAAAGCCGCGATATGCTGCGCTTTTCCACTCGCAGCGGTGAATTGCGCGTGCGCCGCGAAGGCGGGCGCCTGGCCATGGACTTCCCGGCCAAGCAGCCTGAAGCCGTAGCTGTCCCGCCAGGCCTGCTGCAAGCCTTGGGCCTGAAACAGGCCGATGCGCTTTATCGAACAGACGATTACCTAGTGGTGGTCGAGAATGAAACCATCATCGCAGGCCTCAATCCCGACTTCGTAGCTCTGTCTGCGTTCGACGTGCGCGGTGTCGCTGTAACCGCGCCGAGTCGCAACTTCGACTTTGTCTCTCGCTGGTTCGGGCCTCGGGTTGGGGTGAATGAAGACCCGGTCACCGGCTCGGCCCACACCTCACTAGCGCCATACTGGGCCAAGCGCTTAGGCAAGCGCAGTCTGACTGCCGAGCAAGGTGGGGCGCGCAAGGGCCAGTTGCACTGCGAAGTCCTGGACAGCGACCGAGTCATTATCAGCGGCCACGGGGCGCTCTACCTGCGCGGCACGATCTATATCTGACGCCAGCTCATTCGGGCGAACGTGCTCAACAGAGGAGTGAGTGCCCCTGCGGCGCTCATTTGTGGGAGCGGGCCTGCTCGCGATGGCATCGAGTCAATTTCCCGATTTGTCCCAGATATTTCATGGCATTTGCCCGTGTAGTGGCGCTTTTTAAGCTTGCTGAAACGTTTCATCTTGTTTATAAAACTGGCACAACTCCAAGAAAGGCTGCTGCCATGACCCCGCTCAAACTCGTTGTTGCCCTCAGCGCACTGTCCGCTGCCTCCCACGCCATGGCCTGGGATTACGTTCTGCTCGACACCGACAAAGCCGCCCAGAACTGGCAGATCACCAGCCAGCAACTCGGTATAAAAACCGACAAACCCTTCAGCGTGACCCTGCGCACCTTGCACGGCGGTCGGCAGGAGGGCGTCAGCATCGTCGACATCGATAACGGCACGATGAAACTCTCGGTAGTGCCGACGCGCGGAATGAACGTCTTGCAGGCCTCGGTCGGCAATGTGCGCATGGGCTGGGATTCGCCGGTCAAGGAAGTGGTCAATCCGTCCTTCATCGAACTCAATGGCCGCGGTGGTCTGGGTTGGTTGGAAGGTTTCAATGAGCTGGTCACCCGCTGCGGATACGAATGGGTCGGCCACCCTGGCGTCGACAACGGTGAACTGCTGACCCTGCACGGTCGGGCCGCCAACATTCCGGCGAACAAAGTCACCTTGCACATCGATGAAAAACCGCCGTACGCCATCACCCTGCGTGGCGAACTGAAAGAGCAGGCGTTCAAGAAGGTCGACTTCTCCGTCGCGACCGAACTGGTCACCGAACCCGGCAGCGTCGTGTTCGCCCTCAACGACACCCTGACCAACAACGGCGACTATCCGAAGGAATACCAGGCGCTGTATCACAGTAACTTCAGCACCCCGTTCCTGGAGCAGGGCGCTCGTTTCGCCGCGCCGGTGAAACAGGTGTCGCCGTTCAACGACAAGGCCAAGGACGATCTGCCCGACTGGCAAACCTACCGCGCACCGACCAAGGACTACGACGAAACGGTTTACAACGTGGTGCCGTATGCCGATGCCAAGGGCGATACGTTGACCGTCTTGCACAACAAGGCCGGCAGCCTGGGCGTTTCGGTCGGCTTCAATACACAGACACTGCCCGTGTTTTCCCTGTGGAAAAACACCGATACCCAAGGCCAGGGCTATGTCACGGGGCTGGAGCCGGGGACAAGTTTCTCCTACAACCGCCGTTATCAGCGGCCACTGAACCTGGTACCAACCATTGGGCCGAAGGAACACAAGCAGTTCCGCATCAACTACAGCTTGTTGGCGGATAAGGCGGCTGTGGATAAGGCCTTGAAGCAGGTGAGCGAGATTCAGGGTGGGCGGGAGACTGAGGTGCGGCAGACGCCGTTGGTTGATCTGACCAAGGGCTGATACCGGCTGGAGCATTGTCGGCCGATGTTGCAGTCCCTCGGCCAAATGTTCGTGTCGGATCCCCTCGGCTTGTTCAAGGTCCGCCAGCGTGCGCGCGACCTTGAGCAGTCGATGGGCTGCTCGCAACGGCAGCGTTAAGCGCTCGCCGACGGATTGCAGCCTGTTGTCATCGGCCGTGCCTAGGTTTGCAGCCTGTGATTCGCATCGCGGACGAGCATTTTTTCACATCGCTTCACATCGTTTCACATCATGTATCGCCCGACGCTCTTAGAATCATGGGATCGCCAAAAGGGAGGTTGACGTGGAAGACCGCAAGCACCATCGAATCGTCGTCATAGGCGCAGGCATAGTCGGCGCGTCCCTGGCTTATCACCTGGCAGGCAAAGGCGCGGATGTCACGTTGGTAGACGCTGGCGATATAGCGTGCGGAGTGACGGGTACCTCATTCGCTTGGATCAACGTTTCTCACACAGGGTTCGACCCAATCGCACACTTGCGCAGTTTAGTCATCAATGAGTTCCGTCGACTCGAAGTGGAGTTGCCCGACCTGAAAATTCGATGGACAGGTGCCCTGACTTACGGCGCGGACCTGGATGAAACGCTACAAGCGTCAGCGAGTAAGACTGCGCAAACCCTGGTGTCCCGTGCCCAGGCGCTCGATATTGAACCCAATCTCAAGCATCCCCCTGATCATGCATTGTATGACGCCGATGTGGGCGCTCTGGATGCGGTGCACGCAACACATACCTTGATTGCCGGCGCAAAGGCTCATGGTGCGAATGTGTTCACGCATACTCGGGCTCTCGGCGTTACAACGGTGAATGGACAGGTGACGGGCATCGAAACGGCAACGGGCAAAATTGACGCCGATATTGTTGTAGTCGCCGCGGGGATTGGCACCAGAGCGCTCACAGAAAGGCTTGAAGCTCCTCTTCCGATAGATGAGGATCCAGCCATTTTCATTCGCTACAAGGCGCCCGCTAACCTCGTGCATACCATTATCTCCAGCCCCGTAATGGAAGTCAGGCAAGAGGCGGATGGTTCGTTGCTAGCCGCGGAGGATTATCTGGGTGATGCCTTGCAATACCAGCCAGAAGCGATAGCGCGGCGAACAGCCAAGGCCATCCAAAAGGAGCTTCATGGAGCCGACGCCATTGAACTGGAATTAGCATGTGTCGGGCTAAGGCCATTTCCCGCTGATGGCATTCCCATTGTCGGTTACTTGCCCAACGTGAGCGGTGTGTACATCTGCACGATGCACCCCGGAGTTATTCTTGCTCCGATAGTCGGTCGTCTTGCCAGCGAAGAAATAATTGAAGGAAAGGTGGCTCCTGTCCTTGGCCCTTGCCGGCCCGACCGATTCTTTCAACCTTAGTGGGGGCGGGCAGCTTTCTGCCTGTCGCGACCGGTTGAATCCACAACCCAAAGCTGCCAGTCGTTTGTGTCTCAAAAGTCAGGGGCAATTCAAGGAATCACGATGACACTCATATTAAGGCAAGCCTGTGTGACCGATATTCCTTCGATATACCGGGGTGAGCAGGACTACATACGGTGCTGGGAGCCTGATCACGAAGATGCATGGCGGCTGCAATTAGAGCGACATCTCACTCGTTGGGTAGAGAACTTTGATCGTTTGACGGTGGCAATTCATGAAGACCAGTTCGCGGGTTACTCGTTATGGATGCCAGAACACGAGTACGCGCAGCTATGCACTATCAACGTCAGCCGAGATTTCAGGCGCACCGGTATTGGTCGAGCACTACTGAACGCTTATGCGACCACAGCCAAACAGAGGGGCTTTACTCATCTGGCTTTAAGCGTACGTCCCGACAACCCCGCCCGGCTCATGTATGAGCAAGCAGGTTTCGTCCGCGTCGGGACTGATGCCCATGGTTACCTTCGATTCGAGCGGCTAGCTGATTCATCGCCGCTTTCTGCTCAATTCTGACGCGCCGAACGAGCGCTTCTGGCCGATTCTGTTGAAAAGCGAGTGCCCTGTCTGGCCACCGGCAAAATCTCAGCAACCTGCGACATCGCTCAGTATTGGCCAGAACCTCGGGGCGAACGGGATACAGAGAAGCCGCACTCATCTTGCTTTACCTCGGTGAAATAGTTGTCTCAACGGCAAAGCACGCGCCTACAGGTTTGACGTAATCCTGTAGGGGCGCAGCCTTGCTCGCGATAGCCGTTACACGGTCTCGTGCCGGATCAGAAGAAGCCCAGCGGGTTGATGTCGTAGCTCACCAGCAGGTTTTTGGTTTGCTGGTAGTGATCGAGCATCATCTTGTGGGTTTCACGGCCGACGCCGGACTTCTTGTAGCCACCGAACGCG
>NZ_CAXAQF010000036.1:0-38708 GCF_963970735.1 Pseudomonas sp. RA_35y_Pfl2_P32 | reverse complement strand
AGTGAAACGATGCATCGCCGATGGTAGTGTGGGGTTTCCCCATGTGAGAGTAGGTCATCGTCAAGATTAAATTCCGAAACCCCTATCTGCGTATGCAGGTAGGGGTTTTGTTTTTGCGCGCGAAAAAATATGCGCCAACCTGACAGAACCTTCATGTTCCAGGGGCGCCATTGGGTGGATTAACCCTGAAGTGGACCCAGGGTTTTGCTAAGGTGCAGCTCGTTTTTCAAGGGACTGATGACACGCCCAGGGACTGGCGGTTAACCCAGTCAAAGAGTTGCCGTAGAAATGCCTGAATCCATCCCGATCAAGGACCATGAGAAAGAAACCCGCCTGGTCAACAAGCGGCTTATGGCCTGCGCGCTGCTCGTGGCGGCCATCACCAGTGTCCTGGTGGTGCGCTTGTACATCCTGCAAGTCGTCGAGTTTGACTACCACTCGACGATCTCCGAAAACAATCGGGTGCACGTGCTGCCCATCACCCCGACGCGTGGCTTGATCTACGATCGCAATGGAGTGCTGCTGGCCGATAACCGCCCCAGCTACAACCTCACCCTGACCCGTGAGCGTGCCACCGATGTGAAGGGCGAACTGGATACCCTCATCAGCCTGCTGCACCTGCCTGCCGAAGACCGCGCGCTGTTCGACAAGGCGCTGAAACAGATGCGCCATCCTTTTGTCCCCGTCACCCTGTTCTACGAGTTGAGCGAAGAGCAAATCGCCATCCTTGCCGTCAATGAGTTCCGCTTGCCCGGCATCGATGTCGAGCCGCAGTTCGTGCGCAACTACCCGCTGGGCGCGCACTTTGCCCACTCCATCGGTTATGTCGGGCGGATCAACGAGAAAGAATCCAAGACCCTGGACTCGGTGGAATATCGCGGCACCCAATCAGTCGGCAAGACCGGCATCGAGAAATTCTACGAGTCCGAGTTGCACGGTCACGTGGGTTATGAAGAGGTCGAGACCAACGCCCAGGGCCGTGTGCTGCGGGTGCTCAAGCACACGGACCCGATTCCCGGGAAGAACATCGTCCTCAGCCTCGACGTCAAACTGCAAGAGGCGGCCGAAGCCGCTCTAGGCGATCGACGGGGTTCGGTGGTCGCCCTCGACCCGGCCACCGGCGAGGTGCTGGCCATGGTCAGCAAACCGAGTTTCGACCCCAACCTGTTTGTCACCGGCATCAGCTTCAAGCAATACGCCGCGCTGCACGACTCCATCGATCGCCCGCTGTTCAACCGCGTGCTGCGTGGCCTGTACGCGCCGGGCTCGACCATCAAGCCAGAGGTGGCGATCGCCGGCCTGGATGCCGGGGTGGTGACGCCACAGACTCGGGTCTTCGATCCGGGCTACTACCAATTGCCCGACTTCGACCACAAGTACCGTAACTGGAACCACAATGGCGACGGCTGGGTCGACATGGACGCGGCGATCATGCGGTCCAACGACACCTATTTCTACGACCTGGCGCATAAGCTGGGCATCGACCGCCTGCACGACTACATGGCCCTGTTCGGCCTCGGCGAAAAAGTCTCGCTGGACATGTTCGAAGAGTCTGCCGGTCTGATGCCGTCGCCCGCCTGGAAACGCGCCACCCGCCGCCAGGCCTGGTTCCCGGGGGAAACCGTGATCCTCGGCATCGGCCAGGGGTACATGCAGGTCACCCCCTTGCAGCTCGCCCAGGCCACGGCGCTGATTGCCAACAAAGGCGTGTGGAACCGCCCCCACCTGGCCAGGAGCGTCGACGGCATTGCGCCAGTGGACGAGCACCCAATGCCCAACATCCTGTTGAAAGACCCGCGCGATTGGGAGCAGGTCAACCACGGCATGCAGATGGTCATGCACGATGCCCGCGGCATTGCCCGGGCTGCAGCGGCGGGTGCCCAGTACCGCATCGCCGGTAAGAGCGGTACGGCCCAGGTGGTGGCGATCAAGCAGGGCGAACGTTACAACCGGGCGAAAACCCTCGAGCGCAACCGCGACAACGCCTTGTTCGTCGGGTTTGCCCCGGCCGAACACCCGAAGATCGTGATCTCGGTGATGATCGAAAACGGCGAGGCTGGCGGTCGTGTCGCAGGTCCCGTGGTGCGGCAGATCATGGACGCCTGGCTGCTGGATAACCACGGCCACCTTAAGCCGCAATATGCCGCCCCGAGCAAGGCTCACGGCGATCCCCAGGTATGAAGTTGGCCTGCGCAGCACTTGCCAGTTGCTTGACGTTAACGTAAACATAGAAGGCGACGCCGATTGTCCATGGCGCAGGTTTTGCTATCGTCCCCGCAGTTGAGCCAAGTGCTGTCCCAGTCAACGGGCAAACTTCCCTTTACTGCCACCTGAACCGGGTGTAGACATTTGCTCGTGACTTGCGTGCTTCGCCGCGAGCATGGACATGACCCGGCAACGTACTGGGCGGACCGATCCGGAGCGCTTGATGAGCCTTATAAAAACAACAACCGCAAAGCTGCCACACGAGGCCCGGCTCGCCCGGGAGAAACTGCACCTTGAAGGCGAAGTCCCCGACGGCGTGTTGCGCGCTGAAATCGATGCTTCATGGCGACGCAGTCTCAGCCACGGTGTGCACTTCAATGGCAAGCATGAACTGGCGCTGGAATCGAGCGCGAGCCTTGACCTGCTGTTGGCTAGCAATCGGCTGCTGATCGATGCGGCCCTGCCAGCCATCGATTACCTGGCCGAGCGCCAGGGCAAGGAAGGGCTGATCATCCTCGCCAACTCCGACGCCACCATCCTGGCGGTCGAAGGCCGCGCCGATCGCCTCAAGGGCAGTGGCCTGCAGGACATCACCCTGGGCGCCTGCTGGAGCGAAGCCGTTCGCGGCACCAATGCACTGGGTACCGCGCTGGTGGAAGCGCGACCGACACTGATCGATTGCGGCGAACACTACCTCGATCGCCTGAGCGATTTCTCCTGCACCTCGGTCCCCATTCGTTGCCCCCATGGCGACATCCTCGGCGTACTCGACCTGACCCGTGAAGGCCCCCTGGGCCGCGCCCACGACAGCAGCGCGTTGCTCGCCATGGCCGTCAGCCAGATCGAAAGCCGGGTGTTCAACGCCAGTTATCCGGACGAAATCGTCCTGGCTTTCCACAGTCGCCGGCAATACCTCGAATCCCCCTGGCAGGGCCTGCTGGCCGTGAGCCTGGGCGGGCAGATTCTCGCGGTCAGCGGTCAGGCCTGCCAGTTGCTCCACGCCGAGCGTTCGGCGCTGGTGGGGCGGCGCTGCGAAGAGTTTCTCGGGGTCGACGGCTTGCAACTGCTGGCGCGTCTGCAGCAGGGCGGTGTCGGCAGCCTGCAAACGGCCAAGGGCGAGTTCTTCTACAGAACCCTGCGTGCGCCCCAGCGTTCGATCACCCTCAGCACTCCGTCGCGCAGCAGTGCAAAACCGGTCAAGGCGCCCGTGGACCTCGAAGCCCTGGCCGGCAACAATCCGCGTTATGCCCGCGCCTTGCGCATGGCCCGTCAGGGCCTGGCCAATGAATTGCCCGTGTTGCTGCTGGGGGAAACCGGCACCGGCAAGGAAGTCATCGCCCGCGCCCTGCACCTGGCTGGCGCCCGGTGTGACAAACCCTTCGTCGCGGTGAACTGCGCGGCGATTCCCGAAGGCCTGATCGAGTCGGAACTGTTCGGCTACCGCGAAGGCGCGTTCACCGGTTCGCGGCGTGGCGGCATGGTCGGGCGCCTGCAGCAGGCCCATGGCGGCACCCTGTTTCTCGATGAAATCGGCGATATGCCTTTGGCCTTGCAGGCCCGACTGTTGCGCGTGCTGCAGGACCGCAAGGTGGCGCCGCTGGGCGCCGGCGAAGAACAGGACATCGACGTCGCGCTGATCTGCGCCACCCACCGTGACCTCAAGCACCTGGTGGAAGACAAACTGTTTCGCGAGGACCTGTTTTATCGGGTCAACGGCATCAGCGTCATGCTCCCAGCCTTGCGCGAACGCGAAGACTTCAGCGCTCTGGTCGCGCGCCTGTTGGCCAAGCTGGAGGCCCCGGCGGTGGTCCTGCATGACGACCTGAACCGCTTGCTCGGGGGCTACCACTGGCCGGGCAACATCCGCCAACTGGAAATGGTCCTGCGCACCGCCTTGGCCATGCGCGAACCGGGGGACAACGCACTGACCCTGGATCACCTGCCCGACAGCATGCTCGACGAATTGAACGCCAGCGAACGCCCCCAGGCCGGCAGCATCCGCGAGAACGAACTGGAGCTGATTCGCCAGTCCCTGGACAGCCACCAAGGCAATGTCTCGGCCGCCGCCGACGCCCTGGGCATCAGTCGCGCGACCCTGTACCGCAAGCTAAAACAGTTGCGCAGTTGATGCGGCGCTTGATGGTCAGGCTGGTCGACAGCCCCAACCCCCAGGCGCTGGAGGCCGCGCTGGCCTGGCTGTACAGCTTCGTGCGTCCGCACCGGTGGGCGATTGGCGGGTTGCTGGGCCTATCGGTGTGCGCTTCGCTGCTGGTCCTGGTGCAACCCTGGCTGACCAAGCTGTTGATCGACGACGGCTTGCTGGCCCGGGACTTTTCCATGCTGGTGCTGATCGCCGGGCTGATGGTGGGCGCGGGGTTGCTCGGCACGGCGCTGTCGGGGATCAACCGTTACCTGCACACCCGACTCTCGGGGCGGATTCTGTTCGCCCTGCGTGACGACCTGTACCGGCACCTGCAAACCCTGTCGCCAGGCTTCTACGGACAACGGCGGATCGGCGACCTGATGTCGCGCCTGGATGGCGACGTGGCCGAGATCCAGCGCTTTGCCGTGGACTCACTGTTCTCGGCGGTATCCAGCGTGATCGGCCTGGTCTGCGCGGTGGCCATGCTGCTGACCCTGTCGTGGAAATTGTCGTTGCTCGCGTTGATCCTGATTCCCCTCGACGTGCTCTGGTTGCGCTGGATGCGGCGCAAGGTCGAACGGGATGTGCGGCAGTTGCGCGAGCGCTCGGCGGACATGTCCTCATTCATGGTCGAGACCCTCCCGGTGATGAAATTCATCCAGTCCGCCGGCCAGCAACAACGCGAAGCGCGGCGCCTGGAATCCCTGGGCCAGGGTTACATGGGCCAGTTGCTGCGCCTGCAAGTCACCGAGTTCTTCACCCAGGCGGTGCCGGGCACCTTGACCTCCTTGTCGCGGGCCTGTGCCTTCCTGATCGGTGGCTACTGGGTGGTACAGGGTACCTGGCAGCTGGGTGCGCTGATCGCCTTTTCCACGTACCTGGGCATGGCCGTCGGGCCGGTCCAGAGCCTGCTGGGTCTGTACGTGGCGATCCAGCGCATGACCGTCAGCCTCGGCCGGGTGATGGAGCTGCGGGGCGAAACGCCGAGCGTGCTGACCCCCCTCACGCCACAACCGATGCCGACTGGCGGTGAACTGCGTTTCGACAACGTGCACTTCAGCCACCCCGGGCGCCCGAGCACGTTGCGCGGTATCGAGGCACGCATTCCCTACGGTTTGAAGGTGGCCTTGAGCGGCGGCTCCGGCGTCGGCAAGTCGACCCTGATCGACCTGCTGCAACGCCATCACGATCCGCAGTCCGGCCGGGTACTGCTGGGCGAGGTCGATCTGCGGGCGCTGGACCTGTTCCAATTGCGCCGGCGGATTGCCGTGGTCAGCCAGGACATCGTGCTGTTTCGCGGCAGCCTGGCGGACAACCTGGCCTACGCGGTGCCGGACGCCAGCCGCGAGGCGATTGCCGAAGTGGCGCGTCTGGCGCAACTCCAGAGCCTGATCGCTACATTGCCCGAAGGCCTCGACAGCCCGTTGGGTGAGCGCGGCCAGCAGCTCTCGGGCGGGCAGAAACAGCGGATCGCCATTGCCCGTGCCTTGTTGCAGGACCCCTTGATCCTGGTACTGGACGAAGCCACGTCGGCGGTGGATGAAACCACCGAGCGCGACGTCATCGAAGCCATCGACCGACTGTTTGCCGGGCGCACGCGGATCCTGATCAGCCACCGTCCCTCGACCCTGGCCGATGCCGATTTGCGCTTTGAACTGCTCGACGGCCTGCTCATTGCAAAAACGGTGCTGCATGAAGCCTGAGCTACTGATCGGCGTGGTCGACAGCGGCCACTCGACGGCGCAACGCCAGCAAGTGGTCGCGGGGCGACGCTTCTCCCTGCTGGACGATGGGCTGGCCGAAGGCGCGCTGTGCGACGATCCGCTGGGCCATGGCAGCGCGGTGCTCGAGGCCATCGGCCGGCGTGCGCCCGCCGCACGGTTCTGCGTGGCCCAGGTGTTTGACCGGCGCGGGGTCACCAGTGCCTTGCAGATCGCCACCGCGATCGACTGGCTGGTGGCGCAGGACGTTCGCCTGATCAATCTGAGCCTCGGCCTGCGTCAGGATCGCAGCCTGCTGCGTCAAGCCTGTGCAGCGGCGCTGGCCCGTGGGGTGTTGCTCTGTGCCTCCAGCCCGGCGCAGGGTGCGGGGGTGTTTCCAGCCAATTATCCACAGGTGCTGCGGGTCACGGGCGATGCCCGTTGTGCCGAGCCGCAGTGGTCGTGGCTCGACAGTGCCCAGGCGGATTTCGCCGCGTGCGTGCAGGGCACCTACCCGGGGCAGTCCGGCGCCAGCCTCGGCTGTGCGGCGTTGAGCGGGCACATAACCGCGTTCCTGCTGGCCCATCCCCAGGCGAGCAATGGGCAGGTCATCCAGTGGCTGCAGGATAACGCCCACTATCGTGGCCCAGAACGGCGTAGCGGCCCATGAAGACGCTTCTGATCCTCGGTGCCGGGCCGGCCGGTGCGGCCACTGCGCTGGGCCTGCGCAGGTTGGGTTATCCGGTGACGCTGGTCAGCGAATGGCGAAGGTTTGCGGCACTGGAAGGGGTTTCCCTGCGGGTGCTGGAAGCCTTGCGTGGCGCCGGACTGGACCAGGCACTGGCGCAGGGGGCGCTGGCGTCCCAGCGACAGGTGTCCTGGAACGGTCAACAGCATGCGCAGAACATTGAGTACCTGCTGGATCGCCCGAGCTTTGACCGTGGCTTGCGCGAGGACCTGCGCCGGGCGGGCGTCGAGGTGATCGAAGGCCGGGTGCTGAACGTGCAGTCGAGCGCATCAGGACATAGGATCGAGGTCCAGGGGCGCGAGCCGCTACAGGCGGACTTCCTCATCGAGGCACGAGGGCGCCAGGCCCCCGCGCTTGGCAAAGGCCTGCGCGGACCTGAGACGGTCAGCCTGCTCAATCGCTGGCAGGGCGCGCCGGGCAGCACCGCCAGTGCGGTGGAAAGCCTGGAACAGGGGTGGGCCTGGATGGCCCGGCGTGCCGACGGTCAGTGTTACTGGCAATGGACGGTGGACGTGGCCAGTGCCACATTGCCGGCCAAGGCACTGTTGCTCGACTACTGTCGCCAGCAGCGTGAGGCGTCGGCACTGGCCCGGGCGTTTTTTGCCGATGCCGCACCACTCGACTTGCAACTGCATGCCCGCAGCAGCACCGCGATAGTGTCCTCGCAGGTGTGTGGCGACAACTGGATCCGGGTCGGTGACGCGGCGATGGCGGTGGACCCGCTGTCGGGCAACGGAATTTTCCAGTCCCTGTCATCAGCCCTGCAGGCCCCGGTGGTGATCAACACCCTGCTGCGCAAACCCGAGCGGGCGGCGCTGGCCCAAGGCTTTCACCAACGGCGGGTGGAGCAATTGTTCCTGCGGTTTGCACGCATCGGCCGGGACTTCTATGCCGACGAACAGCGCTGGCCCCAGCAGCCGTTCTGGCAGGCTCGCCGACAGTGGCCAGACACCCAGGTGGCACACGCCGAAGCGGATTTCGCCGCGCTGCGGATCGAACGGGCACCGGTGCTCAAGGACGGTTTTGTCGACGAGGCCGAGGTGGTGATCACAGCGGACCAGCCATTAGGCATCTGGCATGTGCACGGGGTGGAACTGGCACCGTTGCTGCGGCGATTGCGCAATGAGCCAGCCGGGCAGGTAATGGCGGGATTGAGCGGGGAGCAAGCCAAGGGCGTTCGTGGTTGGTTGCTGGCCCAGGGCTTTAAACCCTGAAATGAGTGCAGACGGGGCGAGCCTCCTCGCTCCGTCTGCTCGCGAGAGCGTTACAGCTTGATCAACACCGACTTCAACTCGGTGTAATGCTCGATCGCCGCATACCCCATCTCCCGACCCACGCCGGACATCTTGTAGCCACCAAATGGCAGCGCCGGGTCGAGGGCGCTGTGGCAGTTGACCCAGACCGAGCCGGACTTGATCCGCGGAATCATCCGGTGCACCGCCGCCAGGTCGTTGGACCAGATGCTCGCCCCCAGGCCATAAGGACTGTCATTGGCCATGCGCAACACCTGGGCTTCGTCATCGAACGGAATCGCCACCAGCACTGGCCCGAAGATCTCCTCCTGGACCAACGAGTGCTGTTGGTCGACGTCGACAATCACCGTCGGCTTGACGAAAAATCCGGGTCCGAACGGCTCACCGCCACAGGCAATGGTCGCGCCGCTTTCCCGGCCCATCTCGATGTAGTTGCTGACGCGTTGCTGTTGCCGCGCGGAGATCAGCGGGCCCATTTCCACACTTGGGTCCAGACCGTTGCCCAGCTTCATTGCATTGGCAATGCCGGCGATGTCGGCCACCACATTGTCGAAATGCTTACGCTGCACATAGAGCCTGGAACCGGCGCAGCAGACCTGGCCCTGATTGAAGAAAATCGCACTGGCGGCGCCCGCCGCGGCACTCGCCAGGTCGGCGTCGGCCATGACGATGGTCGGTGATTTCCCGCCCAGCTCCAGGGTCACCCGGGTCATGGAATCCATGGCGATCTTGCCGATCTGTTTGCCCACCGCGGTGGAGCCGGTGAAGGTCAGCTTGTCCACCAGCGGGTTGTGGGTCAGTGCGGAACCCGCGGTGATGCCGGTGCCGGTGACCACGTTGAACACCCCGCTGGGGTAACCGGCTTCGAGTACCAGCTCGGCGAGCTTGAGGGCGCTCAGCGGGGTTTCGTCGGCGGGTTTCAACACCACGGTGCAGCCGGTGGCGAGGGCCGGGCCGAGTTTCCAGCAGGCCAGCAGCAGCGGGAAGTTCCAGGCGACGATGGCACCGACCACGCCCACGGCTTCACGCCGGATGAAACTGTGGAACTGGTCATCGGGCATCAGGGGCAGCGAGACTTCAACGCTGGAGCCCTCGATCTTGGTCGCCCAGCCAGCCATGTAGCGCAGGAAGTCGATGGACAATTGCACGTCCATGACCTGGGCCACCGCGGCACTCTTGCCGTTGTTCAGGCATTCCAGTTGCGCCAGTACCTGGGCGTCGCGCTCCATCAGGTCAGCGAGCTTCCACAGCAGGTTCTGCCGCTCACGCGGGCGGGTGCGGGTCCAGGCCGAATCATCAAACGCCTGGCGGGCAGCGAGTACCGCCCGGTCGACATCGTCTGGGGTGGCCCTGGGCACGACGCACAGCACCTCGCCCGTGGCCGGGTTGTGCAGGGGCATGGTCTGGCCGTCGGCGGCCTCGACCCATTCGGCACCGATCAGCATGCGCGGGGCGCGCTGGATGAACGCCGAAACGGCAGGGAGTGGAGTGGGGAGCGACATGATGGAGCCTCGTCTTGTTCGTGTGCCGAGGCTGATCGCAACCCTTGTGCCAGGTTGCCCGGGCCCCGTATCCAGAGGCTTTTACGGCGAAAGGGGTGGAGTGTTGGGAGTGGTGATGTCGCAGATTGCGACAGTTTTTGAGACGCACCGCTGAGACGGGTTGTTGAGTGGCGAAGGGCTACCTATCGTCCTCAGGTTCATCGCAGGCAAGCCTTGCTCCTACCGGTAGCCTGTTTTTATCGCCCGGCCATGCGATCAATCACCGCCCACAATTGCGGGTCGTTGAAGTCTTCGATCACCAGGTGCGCCCCTGCGGCCAGCAGCGTTTCGCGGCGCTGGCTGGTGACCAGGCCCACAGTAAAAATCCCGGCCTTCACCGCTGCCGTCAGGCCGGGGATCGAGTCCTCGAACGCCAGGCTCACCTCGGCGCTGGCCTGCAAGCGTTCCAGGCCGGTCAGGTAGGGCAGGGGGTCGGGCTTGGCGCGGGGCAACTCTTCGGCGACCACCACGTGCTCGAAGCGCTCGCGCAGGTCCAATGCCTGCAACATGTGCTCAGCATTGGCTCGGGGCGCATTGGTCACTACCGCCACGCCGATGTCCTGCGCCTGGGCGAAATCCAGTAATCGCACCAGCCCGGCAATCGGCGTCAGTTGCGCTGACAACTGGCGAAAGCGCAGTTCCTTGCGATCGGCAAAGGCCTCGTGCTCGGCCACCGAGCGTTCGGGGAACAGGTAGCGGCACATGGCAGCATTGGCCTGGCCGCTGACATGGGTTTCGAACTCGGCCTTGGTGAACACCCGCTCGTCCTCCTCCAGCAACAACTGTTGCATCGCTTGCAGGTGCAGCGCGTCGGTGTCGGTGAGGGTGCCGTCGAGGTCGAAGAGCAAAGCAATGAGCATGGCGCGGTTCCCGTAGCTGAAGCGGTTAAGCGGATAGTTGGTCATCCTATACGAGGAACACTCACCTATGCTCGTCTCAGCCTGCAACAGTTGTCGCGAAATTAAACGCCTGGCACCGCACCGGTCGCCGGAAAAACCCCGGTGTTTACCAGCAAATCATTGATTCAACGCGCTATTCATAAGCTGGCACGCTCCGTGTATTGGTCCTTGGCAGACGTTTCTCTTGCCTTCGTCAGCGGCCTGTTCGCTGGCGGCAGAAACCATAAAAACGACTGTTAAAAAAATAAGAAAGCACCGTGCGAGGTTCGACGTTGATGAAGAGAAAACTCCGATCAGGCATGAGCGCCAGTCTGCTGGCGCTTGCCGCGTGTGCCACCCTGCATGCTCCGCAAAGCATGGCCGCGCGTGACGCCCAGAGCATCCTCAAGGAAACCTGCCAGGGCTGTCACACCCCTGAAGCCGAGAATGCCTTGAGCCGTATCAGCCACCAGCGCAAGACCCCGGAAGGCTGGCTGATGAGCATCGCGCGCATGCAGGTCATGCATGGCTTGCAGATCAGCGATGACGACCGCCGGACCCTGGTCAAATACCTGGCCGACACCCAGGGCCTGGCGCCGAGCGAAACCGATGGCGTGCGGTATGCCCTGGAACGGCGGCTCAACACCGTCGAACAGTTCGACGAGCAGACCAGCCAGATGTGCGGCCGCTGCCACTCCGGGGCGCGGGTTGCCCTGCAACGCCGGCCAGCCCAGGAGTGGGAGCGCCTGGTGAACTTCCACCTCGGCCAATGGCCGTCGCTGGAATACCAGGCGCTGTCTCGTGACCGCGACTGGTTCGACTTGGCCCGCAAAGAGATGGTGCCACTGTTGGCCAAGCGTTATCCGCTGGACAACCCGGCCTGGAAAACCTGGCAGCAAACCGCGCCCAAGGCCCAGACCCTGGTGGGCGACTGGAGCTTCAGCGGTCACCTGCCGGGCAAGGGCGAGTTGGCCGGAATCATGAGCGTCAGCGCCGACGGCGACGACACCTTCAAGGTCAGCGTCAAGGGTCAATACGCCGACGGCACAGCGTTCAACGGCGACGGCAGCGCGATCCTCTACAGCGGCTACGAATGGCGCGGCAACGTGACCGTCGACGGGGTCGTGATGCGCCAGGTGTTCGCCGCCAAAGGCAGCGAACTGCAAGGCCGGATGTTCGAGGCCGAGCACGATGAACGTGGCCTCGACTTCCTTGCCGCCAAACAGGGCAGCAACCGGTTGCTGGCAGTGCAGCCGGGCTACCTCAAGGCCGGCAGCGAAACTGAAGTGACCCTGATCGGCAGCGGCCTGCAAGGCCAGCCGGACTTCGGCAAAGGCGTCGAGGTGCTGGAAGTCATCGCCCAGAGCCCCGAACAGATCAAGGTCCGCCTCAAGGCCGCCGCCAATGCCCAGCCGGGCGTGCGTGCCGTGACCCTGGGCAACCTGCAAGGCCCGGGCCTGTCGGTCTACAACGAGATTGCCGAGGTCAAGGTGGTGCCTGAATTCTCGGTGGCCCGGATCGGTGATGGCGGTGGTTCGACGCCCAAGGTCCAGGGGCGTTTCGACGCCGAAGCCTGGGGCAAGGGCGCGGACGGCAAGCCCTATCGCATCGGCGTGTTCCCGGCGCAGTGGAAGGTCGAGGCCTTTGACGATCGCGCCAGGGAAGACGAAGACGTCAAGTTTGCCGGCACCATGCAGGCCGACAGTGGCGTGTTCACCCCGGGCGATGCCGGGCCGAACTCGGCGCGCAAGATGTCCACCAACAATGCCGGCAACCTCAAGGTGATCGCCGCCGTCGACGACGCAGGAAAGTCCCTGACCGGCGAAGGCCACCTGATCGTCACCGTGCAACGCTGGAACAACCCACCCATTCCGTGAGGCCGCTGAACCTGCAGTTTTCAGAGACTTTTTTGGAATGAACGCAGGCCCCGCCAATGGGGTTTGCACAGGAGGTTTGCCATGGGCGCTATCTTGAATCTGGTCGAACGCAACTTGCACGAAGTGCAGGTGGATGCCGACCGCATGCTGTTTCATATCCCCAGCAGTTCGCTGTTCGCCAGCGATGCCCTGACCGGCAGCATCATCGATGCCCTGCGCGGTCACGGCTGTTCCAGCGCTGAGCTGATCCAACGCCTGGCCAGTCAGTTCGGTGGCGAGGAAATCCACGAAACCCTGCGCGAGCTGATGGCCCTGGAGCTGGTCAGCGACGGCTCGCCCCTGACCCCGGACATCGCCGCCAAACGGGTCGAACGCACCGCCATCAACACCGTGGTGCTCAACGTCAACACCGGCTGCAACCTGAGCTGCACCTACTGCTACAAGGAAGACCTCGACAAGCCCTCGGCCGGCAAGAAGATGGAGGTCGAGACCGCCATCGCCTCGGTGGAAATGCTCCTGCGCGAATCCCCCGATGAAGAGCGCTTTACCGTGGTGTTCTTTGGCGGCGAACCGCTGAGCAATCGCAAGCTGATCGAGTACATGGTCGACTATTGTGAAAAGCGCTTTGCCGAGGCTGGCAAGTTCGTCGAGTTCGTCATGACCACCAACGCCACGCTGCTCAACGAGGAGACGGTGGACTACCTCAACGCCCACCGCTTTGGCTTGTCGGTGAGCATCGACGGACCGAAGACCGTGCACGACCGCAACCGCATCACCGTGGGCGGGCAGGGCACCTATGACGTGGTGCGGCGCAAGGCCCAGATGTTGCTCTCGCGCTACCACAGCCGCCCGGTCGGTGCCCGCGTAACCCTGACCACCGGCGTCACCGACGTCGAAACCATCTGGGACCACCTGTTCAACGAACTGGGTTTTGCCGAAGTCGGCTTTGCCCCGGTGACCTCCGGCGACATCAGCACCTTCAACCTGTCCAGCGAGGAGTTGATCGAAGTCTTTGCCAGCATGAAACGGCTCGGTCGACGTTACCTGGAGGCCGCGTTGGAACACCGCAACATCGGCTTCTCCAACCTGCACCAGTTGATCACCGACATCCACGAGGGCCACAAGAAAGCCCTGCCGTGTGGCGCCGGGCTGAAGATGCTGGCGGTCGACCACAAGGGCGAGCTGAACCTGTGCCACCGCTTCACCGGTTCGTCATTGCCGACGTTTGGCAACGTCCACAGCGGGGTCAAGCAGGTGGAGTTGAACGACTTCCTGTCCCAGCGCCTGGACCGCAGCAACACCGGTTGCGAAGACTGCCAGATCCGCAACCTGTGCTCCGGCGGCTGCTACCACGAGAGCTACGCCCGCTACGGCGACCCGACGCACCCGACCTATCACTACTGCGAACTGATGCGTGACTGGGTCGATTTCGGCATCGAGGTCTACACCCGGATCATGGCTCACAACCCTGCGTTCATCAGCAGTTACATCACTCCGCGCAAGGCTCACTGATATGAAACATCTCAAGCCCATCAATAACAAAGCGTTGAAGCTGGATCAGGCCGCGGATGAAAACCGCATCGAAGAAGTGGTGGCCATGAGTTCTGTCGCCGGGTGCGCCTCGACCACCGACCCGGGTTGGGAAATCGATGCCTTTGGCGGCGTCTCGTCGTTGTGCCAACCCATGGAGGCCGACCTCTATGGCTGCTCGGACCCGTGCTGGTGGCCGGCCCAGGTGCCGGACATGATGAGCACCTACCCGGACTGGAACAAGGATGCCCAGGCCTCCAACGACAACTGGCGCAACCTCGGCACTGTCTTCCCCAAAGACAAGTAATCGGACAAGAAGAAGGATTCCAGCATGCTTCGTATCAAAGCCTGCGGCCTGGCCGCTTTCGCCTTCCTGGGCAGTGTTTCGCTCAGTGTTCTGGCCGATGAAAACCTGGCGCTCAACCCCGGTCACGAATACATGGTGACCACCAATTACCCCAACAACCTGCACGTCATCGACCTGCAGACCGACAGCCTGTACAAGTCCTGCAAGCTGCCGGACGCCTTTGGGCCGGGGACCATCCAGCTGTCGCCGGATCGCAAGACGGCCTACGTGCTCAACAACCACTATGCGGATGTGTATGGCATCGAGCTGGACAGCTGCAAGCAGGTGTTCCACGCCAGCATCACCCAGCATCCGGGGGAGAAGGCCCGCTCGATGTTTGCCTTTACCGTCAGCCATGACGGCAAGGAGCTCTACACCATCGCCAATCCGACCCGAATGCTCAACGACCGCTACGAAGTGCTGGCGCCACGCCTGGATGTCTACGCCACCGACGCCGGTGCCAGCGCCAAGCCGGTGCGCAGTTTCCCGGCGCCACGCCAGCTGACCATCATGCAGAGTGGCGACGACGGCACCCTGTACGTGGCCGGTGCGGATGTCTACAAGGTCGATGTGCAGACCGGAACATTCGACGTGCTGATCCCCAGTCGACACTGGAAACGCCCCAACTACAGCGCGCCGGACGTGCTCTACGTGTGGAACCAGCAGACTTATCGCCATGACTTCTCGCTGCTCTACACCGCAGCAAAATTCAAGGACAAGAAACAGGACCCGGCCACCGCCGAGTACCTGTACGGCCTGTTCAGCGTCGACCTGAAAACCGGCAAGACCGAGACCACCGACTTCGGCCCGCTGACCGAAATCTACTTCAGTGGCATGCGCTCGCCCAAGGACCCCAACCTGATGTTCGGCGTGCTCAATCGCCTGGCCAAGTACGACATCAAACAGAAGAAGCTGATCCAGGCGGCGACCCTGGACCACTCCTACTACTGCATTTCCTTCAACAAGGCCGGCAGCAAGATCTACCTGGCCGGGACCTTCAACGACGTGGCGATCTTCGACCCCGAGACCATGCAGCAGATCGGCAACATCAAGCTGCCGGGCGGTGATATGGCGATCACCACGGCGCAGGTCTTTACCCGGTAAACGGGCGCTTGCCCTTGACGTGAAAACACCAGGGACTCCTTGGGCACCGGCTTGCCGGCGCAGGGACCCTGGTGCCTTGGTCCAACTGTGCGGTCAGGCGCGCACCGGGCAACTCAGGTCGCCTTCCTGGCAGTCGAGGTAACTCTTGAAGGTCTCCACGCGTTTTTGCGTCTGGTCCGCCAGGCACTGGTTGTGGATCATCGGGTAGACGCTGCCCCCTTCAACCCCGGACGCCGCAAAGGTGCACTCGGCATCGCGGAACGCCAACCACGCACGTTGCGCGGTCAGCAGGCGTTTTTTGCCTTGGGGATTGTCCTTCAACTGGCCATTGATCTGTTGGTACAGCGTGTTGAACTGGGCGTCGGCCTGCTGGTACTGCTTGGCCGCGCACTCATTCAGGGTGGCTTGGTTGCTGGCGCTGGCGCAGTCATCGGCCTGGGCGCCAGTGGTGGCCAGCAACGACAAAACGCTTAGAAGAAAAACGCTACGCATGGGAAAACTCGCTGACGATAAAAAAGTGGGGTGAGTGTAGTTCAGAGGCAAAATCTTCAGCGCCCGGTGTCAGCCGGTGGCTGCCATTGTGCACATTCGACCACGCCTTGATGGACCAGCCACGGCACATCGTGGGAGGTCCAGATATGAGCCTGGGGTCTGTGGCCCGGGTCTTCATCAAGGGTCGCCACCCGCACGATCACATGGGGCTGGGCCAGGCGCTCGGCCATCAGGTGGCTGCCGCAGCGCGAGCAGAAATGCCGCAGCTTGCCGGGCGAGGACTCGAAGCAGGACAGCAGCTCCAGGCCCCGGGTCCAGCGAAAATGCTCGCGCATCACCCCGGCCGTCGAGGCGAACGGCGCCGCATGGGCCTTGCGGCAGGTATGGCAATGACAATGGCTGATCGGCATGTCGAGGCTGTCGACTTCATAGGCGATGGCCTGGCACAGGCAACTGCCGTGGAGTGTGGGCATGGTGTATTCCTTTACGGGACTGACGAGCGGTCAAAAGCCGACGTTACCACTGTTGGCCGGGGTCTGTCGGGGCTCGGAACGATGAGCGTTGCTACGAGTCGTATCTGTTGAAGGCAACGGCAAGATTGCTCGTTCGGCCGTCCGCGCCTAGTGTTCATCACAGGAGGTGCTCAATGCACACATCAGATCGCATCGAAAGAAAGATCCTGCTCAAGGCTCCGCGCTCGACAGTCTGGCGGGTGGTGGCCAATGCCGAAGCCTTTGGCCAGTGGTTTGGCGTGGCCCTGGAAGGTAAGCGCTTCGTCGCCGGTGTGCGGACCCAGGGGCAGATCACCTACAAGGGCTATGAACACCTGGTCTGGGATGTCGAAGTCATGCGGGTCGAACCGGAGCGGGTGTTCGCTTTCCGCTGGCACCCCTATGCCGTAGACCCAGGTACCGACTACTCTGGCGAACCCACGACCCTGGTGCAGTTCGAACTCGAGGACATGGACGGTGGCACCTTGTTGCAGGTCGTCGAGTCGGGGTTTGATAAGATCCCGGCAGAACGTCGTCTCAAGGCCTTTCGCATGAACAGTCGCGGCTGGGACGAGCAAATGAACAACATCGAGGCCTACCTCGCAGCCCTTGAAACCCCCGCCGAGCCTTGAATTGCCCCCGCATGTTTGAACCCTACCTCACCCAATGGCAGTTGCAACCCGACGGTGAGCCGATCATCACCCTGGGCTGTCGCCTGCTCCCGGTGCGCTACCAGGGGGCGCCGGCGATGTTGAAAATCGCCCTCGATGACGAAGAACAGTTCGGCAACCTGCTGATGACCTGGTGGGCGGGAGAGGGTGCCGCGCGGGTCTACGCCCACGACGGTGCGGCGCTGTTGCTGGAGCGCGCCGAAGGCCGGCGCTCGCTGCTGCACATGGCCATGCACGGGGCGGACGACCAGGCCAGCCGGATCATCTGTGACGCCGTGGCGCGCCTGCATGCACCGCGTTCGGCGCCGGTGCCGCCATTGATCGACCTGGGGCAATGGTTTGGTTCATTGGCAGCGGCGGCGCGACGCCATGGCGGGCGGCTGCGGCAGTGTCTGGCCAGCGCCGAGTACCTGCTGGCCACCCCTCAGGAGATTGTCGTGCTGCACGGCGATGTGCACCACAACAACGTCCTGGATTTCGGCCCGCGCGGCTGGCTGGCAATCGACCCTAAGCGGGTGACCGGCGAGCGAACCTACGACTACGCCAACCTGATCTGCAACCCGGACCTGCCCAGCGCCACCGACCCGGCACGATTTACCCGGCAAGTGGCGCTGGTCTCGGCGCAGGCAGGGCTGGAGCGGCGGCGGTTATTGCAGTGGGTCCTGGCGTTTGCCGGCCTGTCCGCCGCCTGGTTCCTGGAAGATGACGACTTGCTTGCGGCCGACAAGCAGCTGCAGGTGGCAAATCTCGCACTGGTGGCCCTGGATGTCGGACAGCCATAGGGTGGTTGACCTTCGCGCTAATAGCGAATGTCTTACACGTGTTACTAGCTATGTCGTCTATTACGCATTGGATCCGAAGCGTAATCTACGTCCATCAACTGAGCACAGGATGTACTCAGGGTCAGGGATGATCGGCCATATGCAAGGAACGCAGCGACAGGATGTCGTCATGGTCTTGAAAACCCGCTTCGGCGGGTTTTTTTATGGGCGCGATAAAGTTCCGGTTCACCCTGCGACGGCTTCACGCACGCGCTCCAGTGCCTGCTTGAGGCGGTCCATGGCCACTGAACCCATGGCTACCCGCAAGGCATGGGGCACATGGGCGGTGGTGGCAAAAGGTTCGGCGCTGGTCACCATGACCCCTTGGCGTGCCAGGTCTGCCACCACCCGGTCGGCGCGCAGGCCCTCCGGCAATGGTAGCCAGAAATAGTAGGACGACGGATGACCGATCAAGGTGCTGTGGCGCAGGACCTGGCGGGCCAGCGTTTGTCGGCAGTGCGCATCCTGGCGCTTTTTTTCCTCGAGGTCATCGACCACGCCGTTGTCGATCCAGCGACAGGCCAGGGCGACGTTGAGCGACGGTGTGCTCCAGGTGGAAATGCGGATGGCATGCTCCAACGCTGGAATGATCGCCTTGGGTGCGACCACAAATCCTACCCTCAGGCCGGAAGCGACACTTTTCGACAAGCCACCGATGTACACGGTGCGCTCGGGTGCCAGGGTAAACAGCGGTTTGGGCGATGGCTCCGCAAGAAAGGCATAGGCCCCGTCCTCGATCAGCACAAATCCATAACGCTCGGCCAGGTGTGCCAGGCGCAGCCGGTCGGGGGCGGACATCACCGTTCCCAGCGGATTATGCAGGGTCGGCATGCAATACAGGGCGCGCACCGGACGTCGCTGGCACAGGGCCTCCAGCGCATCAAGGTCGGTGTGCCCGGCGATTTGCGGCAGCGCCTCCAGGTCCAGGCGATGCGCCTGGGCCAGGGTTTTCAGTCCGGGGTAGGTCAGTGCGTCCAGAGCCAACACATCCCCGGGCTTGAGCAAGGCCATCAGCGTTACGGCCAGGCCTTGCTGGGCACCGTTGACGATCAGTACCTGATCCCCGGCCACCCGAATCTCTCGATTGCGCAAATGCCGGGCGGCGGTCTGCCGCTCATGGGGGCGGCCACCTTGGGGGGGCGAATGCAGCAGGGCATCGAGATCGCCCGAGGCGGCCAGTGCCCGCAGGCCTTCGCGCAGCAGTTCCGCCTGGCCAGGCACCGCAGGGTAATTGAATGTCAGGTCCACGCTGCCCGCAGTCAGGGGCTGTTGTTCCAGGCCCAGGCCGCGCGGCACTGATGCATCTCGCACGAAGGTGCCGCGTCCGGTTTCGCCAACTACCAGTCCACTGGCCTCCAGCTCGTTGTAGACCCGCAACGCGGTGGCCAGGGCGATACGCTGGCTGGTCATCAGCGCGCGAAGGGTGGGCAGTTGGGTGCCGGGCGACAATGCACCGCTGCGGATCTGTTGGGCGAACTCATCGACGAGGCGTTTGTAGCGAATCCGGGACATGATTTTTCGCTGCCGTGTATCTAGATCAATTTTTTGTTTGTATCAGATGGTAGTCCTACTCTACAGCCTTTGCTGACCGAGTGTGGGCGCCATGATTGATCTGACGAGCTTATGGATATTTGTCGGCGCGGTAGTGTTGTTGCTGCTGTCGCCGGGCCCGAACATGGTGTTTGTGATCAGCCATGGCGTCAGCTATGGGTGGCGTGGCGGGGTGGCCGCGGGGCTGGGCATCGGCCTGGCGGACCTGCTGCTGACGGCGCTGACCGCCACCGGGATCACCACCCTCGTCGCCAGTTGGCCGCCGTCTTTCGAGCTGATTCGTTATGCCGGTGTGTTGTACCTGCTGTGGCTGGCATTCAAGACCCTGCTACAAAGCTCGGTCGCCAGAGCGGCATCGGCCCCGCTGGTAGCACTGCCAACCTTGCTGCTGCGGGCCATGCTCAACAGCCTGCTCAACCCCAAGGCGCTGCTGTTTTTCATGGTGTTCCTGCCGCAATTCGTGCACCCGGAGCAAGGGCCGATTGCCCTGCAACTGGTGGTGCTGGGCCTGGTACTGACCTCGGTCAGCGTGGTGTTCCATATCCTGCTGGGGGTCTTTGGCGGTGTCCTGCGCCGGCGCCTGGCAAGCCGTTCCCCCTATGCTCGTCTGCAAGCCCTGGGCCTGGCCGCGGTGCTGATACTGTTGGCCATCCGGCTGGCACTGCTGACGCGCACCCCCTGAGACCACAAGGAGTTGTCATGTACATTGCCGCATTCATCTACAAGCCGGGACAGCAGGACCAGGAATTCCAGCGCTTGAGTGCCTTGATCGACGAAGTCGCCAGTAGCCTGCCAGGATTTGTCGGCAGCCAATCCTGGCGCTCGGCCGATGGCGAGCTCGTCAACGCCAGTTATTACTGGCAGGACCAGGCCTCGATTCGCGCCTTCGCCACGCACCCGCGTCACCTGGAAGCCAAGCGGCAGTACCGCAAGTGGTACGCCGGTTACCAAGTGGTGATCGCCAAGGTCGAGCGGGCCTATGGCGACGGCGGCGTCAGTTCATTCGTGGTGAATGACCGCCAGGCCGGTCCCAATTAGCCGAGTGGGTCCTGCAGCCTGGCGGCCGCCCGTTGGGTGATCAGCGTGCGCTGGGCCAGCGAGTCAGCGGCCAGTTGCCTGGCCTGGTGCAGTACGGCAGCAGGCGCGGTCTGCGGTTCACCCGAGGCAAAGGGCGGGGCGGGCGCGTACTCGAGCTGCAACTGCACCCGTTGGGCGACGTCATCGCCATACAGTTCGGCCGCCAGGGTCAGGGCAAAGTCGATCCCGGCGGTGATCCCGCCACCGGTCAACAGGTAACCGTCGCGCACCACCCGTTCCTGCACCGGGATCGCGCCCAGCAGGCCCAGCAATGAGTGATAGGCCCAGTGGGTCGTCGCACGCTTGCCCTTGAGCAGGCCGGCGGCACCCAGCACCAGGGCACCGGTGCACACGGAGGTCAGGTACCGCACCTTGGCCGCCTGGGCCTGGATGAACGCCAGCGTCTGCGCATCTTCCATCAACGGCCCGACGCCGCTGCCACCGGGGATGCACAACACATCCAGGTCCGGACAGTCGGCAAAACGGCACGTCGGCTGCAGCACCAGGCCGGTGCTGGACGTCACCGGCGCCAGGTCTTTCCAGATCAGGTGCACCTGCACGTCCGGCAGCGACGCCAGCACATCGTAGGGCCCGGTCAGGTCCAATTGCTGTACTTGCGGGAACAACAGAAAACCGATCTGCAACGTCATGGCGCTCTCTCCTGAATTGGCAATTCCCCCCGGCAGGGGTGGACGACTTGACTCTAGGCTTCTAGTCTTTGGCGCACACGCCAATCAACCCTCGAATTACGCCAATGTTTACGACCCCGCCGAAACCCATTCATGTGCTGGCCTTCGCCAAGGTGCAACTGCTGGACGTTACCGGGCCGCTGCAGGTATTTGCCTCGGCCAATGATGTCGCGGCCCAGAGCGGGATGCCCACGCCTTATGCGCCCCAGGTAATCAGCCCGGGGGGCGGGGCGGTGCTGTCTTCGGCCGGCCTGGTCCTGCTCGCCGAACCTTTGCCGGAGAGGGCGTCCGACACCCTGATCATCGCCGGCGGCTGGGGGGTGTATGCGGCGGCCGAAGATCCGGCGCTGGTGGATTGGGTGCGCCAGCAGGCGACGATTTCGCGCCGGGTGGCTTCGGTCTGCACCGGGGCGTTTCTGCTGGCAGCCAGTGGTTGGCTCGATGGGCGGCGAGTGGCGACCCACTGGACCCGCTGCGAGCAACTGGCCCGGCAACACCCGCGCCTGCAGGTCGAACCCGACCCGATCTTCATCAACGACGGCCCGGTCTGGACCTCGGCCGGGGTCACTGCTGGCATCGACCTGTCATTGGCGTTGGTGGAGGCCGACCTGGGGCGCGCGATGGCCCTGGAAGTCGCCCGGCAACTGGTGGTGTTCCTCAAGCGCCCGGGTGGCCAGGCACAGTTCAGCGTGACCCTGGACCTGCAACAGCAGGGCAATCGCTTCGACGACCTGCATGCCTGGATCGCCGACAACCTCAGCCTCGACCTCGGCATCCCGGCCCTGGCGCTGCAAGCGGGCATGAGCGAACGCAGCTTTATCCGCCACTATCGCGCCGACACCGGCCAGACCCCGGCGCGCGCCATCGAGCGGATCCGCGTGGAAACCGCCCGCCGCCTGTTGAGCGATACCGCGCTGCCGATCAAGCGCATCGCGGTGCAATGTGGTTTTGGCAGCGAGGAGACCTTGCGTCGTAGCTTCCAGCGGGCCATGGGGGTGGTGCCGCAGGTTTATCGGGAGCGGTTTTCGCGCGAGGCTGCGTTCGAGGACGCAGTCCTCCCATCTCCCTATGGCCTCACGGCTGCCAGTACCCATCATCCCCGCTCAACTTGCGCTCGAGAAAACACGCCGCGCTGATCAGCGCCAGGTGGGTCAAGGCCTGTGGGGTGTTGCCCAGGTGGTGGGCGTGGCTGTCGAATTCTTCGGCGTACAGCCCCAGTGGGTTGGCATAGCGCAGCAGTTGTTCGAATTCCAGGTGGGCCTTGTCCAACTGGCCGGCGCGGGCCAGGCATTCGACATACCAGAACGAGCAGGCGGCAAATGCGCCTTCGGTGCCGCTGAGGCCGTCGATCTGGCTGTCGTCGTTGTGGTAGCGATAAACCATGCCGTCGCGCACCAGGGATTTCTGGATCGCCTGCAGGGTCGACAGCCAGCGTGGATCCTTGGCGCTGACAAAACGCACCAGCGGCATCAACAGCATGGAGCCGTCCAGGGCGGTGCTGCCCAGGTGCTGCACGAAGTGCCCGCGCCCGGCGTCCCAGAAGTTGTCCCAGATATCGGTGTAGATTGCCTGGCGGGTCTGGTCCCAGCGGGCAAACGGCGCCGGCAGCGAGCGCTTGGAGGCCAGGCGGATGGCCCGGTCCAGCGCCACCCAGCACATCAGTCGCGAATGCAGGAAGTGGTGCTGCTCGCCGCGCATTTCCCAGATGCCGACATCCTTGCTCTGCCAGGTGTCGCAGACCTGATCGACCACGTGCACCGTGTGTTTCCAGCCCTCATGGGAAATTGCGTCGCCGTACTTGTTGACCAGGTACACCGCGTCCATCAGTTCGCCAAAGATATCCAGCTGCACCTGATCGTAGGCCTGATTGCCGATGCGCACCGGCCGCGCGTTGCCGTGGCCACTCAGGTGACTGAGTTCGATCTCCGGCAGTTCCTGGCGTCCATCGATGCCATACAGAATGTTGAGTCGGGTCGGCTGGCCCTGGCAGTCACTGACCCGCCCGCGCAACCAGCGCATGTAGGCGTTGGCTTCCTCGACAAAACCCAGGCGCATGAAGGCGTAGACGGTGAACGAGGCGTCGCGGATCCAGGTGTAGCGGTAGTCCCAGTTGCGGATGCCACCGGGGGTTTCCGGCAGGCCGAAAGTGGCGGCGGCGAGGATCGCGCCGTGCTTGCGCGAGGTCAGCAACTTCAGCGCCAGCGCCGAGCGGTTGACCATCTCCCGCCAGCGCCCGCGGTAGGTGGATTTGCCGATCCAGTCGCGCCAGAATTTCACGGTCCGCTGCAGGCACAGGTCAGCGTTGCCAGCCTGCCAGCGCGGGTCATCGAGGGCACCCAGGACAAATTCGGCACTCTGCTCCTGCTGCAACTCGAAGCGGGCGCTGGCTGCGTTTTTGACCAACTGCAGGGGGAGGCTGGCGCGCAGGCGCAGACTTGGCTGCTGCGGGGCTTCGAAGCAGATATCCGGCCCTTCGGCCCGTGCCGTGGTGACGGCGCGCGCGTAGTCGTGGCGCACCGCGCAGTGCAAGCCGAAGGTGGCGCTGCCGCTGACCATCCGCACGCGGCGAATCAACAAAGGCAGGTCGTCCTCGCTGTCGCCGATGGCCAGCAGGTCGGTGATTTCCACCACCGCCTGGGCGTTCAGCCAGCGGGTTTGCAGGACGTTGGTGCCAGGCAGGTAAATCTGTTCGCGGCGTGCGTCGGGCAGGTCGGGGGCCAACTGAAAAATCCCGGCCTCGGGGGTGTCCAGCAACGAACAGAAGATCGACGGGCTGTCGAATTCCGGCCAGCAGAAAAAATCCACGCTGCCCCTGTCGTTGACCAGCGCGGCAGTGCGCAGGTCGCCAATGATGCCGTGGGCGTCAATGGCGCTTTGGCGTTCGTCACGATGAGCAGCCATGTCCCGTCAACCTCGAAACCAGGAGCGTAATCAGCAGACTGGCGCAAAGGCAGGGGAGTTCAGGTTCAGGTCGGTTTATTTGCGCCGTCGATGCGCAAGCCGCGCAACATCAGTTCCAGGCCCGACAGCGCTTCGCCCAGGCGTTCGGCGGGGGCTTGATCGCGGGCGATCCACAGGGCGGCATGCACCAGACTGCCATTGATCAGCCGTGCCAGGGCCTGGGCTGGGGTGGCGGTGATGATCTGCTGCGCCATCAGTTGTTCGAGCAGGCGGGTCAAGGTAGCGATGCAGTCCATTTGCAAGGACAGCGTCAGGTCGCCCAGCACGGCCGGGGCGTCCAGCAGCATGATGCGCTGGATCTCGGTTTCCTGGGCCATCTGCAGGTACGCGGTGCAGCGCTGGCAGAAACCACTCCAGGGGTCGCTGGCACCGGCGGAGATGGCGTCGAGGCGGGTGTCCATTTCGCCGTCGATCTGGGCGACCACCGCGGCCAACAGGCCTTTCTTGTCGCCGAAATGGTGGTACAGCGCCCCACGCGTCAAGCCGACGTGGGCGGTGAAGTCGTCCATCGAGGTGTTGCCATAGCCCTGGGTGGCGAAGGCGTGGCGGGCGCTGCTGATGAGTTTGGCGCGGGTCTGCTCGATCATTTCGGCGCGTGGTCGCTGGCCCATGGTGTCCCTCACGGTGTTTGGTTTGACATACGGCGCGTATATTTGCATGATTTTACACATACGTGGCGTATGTATTTTTGCTACGCCGGAGCATTATGGCAAGTTGCACGCCCCAGGAGAGGATGGAACCCAATGGCAAACCCCTATTCGGCCTTGTTCACTGCACCCGGCAGTCGGGCCTTTGTGCTGGCCGGGATGATCGCGCGCATGCCGATTTCCATGACTGGCATCGGCCTGATCACCATGCTGTCGCAATTGCACGGCGGTTATGCATTGGCCGGTGCCGTGGCCGCGACCTTCGCCCTGGCCACGGCCGTGTGTGCACCCCAGGTGTCGCGCCTGGTCGACCGTTACGGCCAGGGCCGGGTGCTGCCCATCGCGGCCCTGATTGGCGGTGGAGCACTGTTGCTGCTGTTGCTCTGTACCCGCTTGCAGGCACCGCACTGGGCACTGTTTGTGTTCGCCGCATTGGCCGGTTGCATGCCGAGCATGTCAGCGATGGTGCGGGCGCGCTGGACCGAGATCTATCGCGGTCAGCCGCAATTGCAAACCGCCTACGCCCTGGAGTCGGTGCTCGACGAAGTCTGTTTCATCGTCGGCCCGCCGCTCTCGGTGGGGCTGTGCGTGGTGGCCTTTCCCGAGGCCGGGCCGCTGGCGGCGCTGCTGGCGCTGGCCATCGGGGTGAGTGCGTTTGTCATGCAACGCAGCACCGAGCCTGGGGTGCATCCCCATGACCAGGCGCAACCCGGCTCGGCCATCGCCTCGGTACACGTGCGCTGGTTGATCCTGCTGATGGTCGCCCTGGGCACCATCGTCGGCGTGGTGGACGTGGTCAGTGTGGCCTTCGCCCAACAGCAAGGGCAGCCGGCGGCGGCGAGCATCGTGCTCTCGGTGTATGCCATTGGCTCCTGCCTGGCGGGCCTGGCATTTGGTGCGCTGAAAACCGAGGTGCCGCTGCCGCGCCTGTTCCTCTATGGCGGGGTGGCGACGGCGCTGACCACGCTGCCGCTGCTGCTGGCCAGCAACATCGTCGGGCTGGCACTGACGGTGTTCATCGCCGGGCTATTTTTTGCCCCGACCCTGATTGTCGCCATGGCCCTGGTCGAGCGCATCGTGCCGCCGGCCAAGCTCACCGAGGGCCTGACCTGGTTGGTGACCGGCCTGAGCATCGGCGTGGCCATCGGCGCCGCCGGTTCCGGCTGGCTGGTGGACGCCTTTGGCGCCCGCAGTGGCTTCTGGCTGGCGATTGCCGCCGGGGTGGTGGTGCTGGGAGCGGCGGTCCAGAGCTATCGTCGCTTGCCTGCTTGATCGGGAAAGCCTGGCCTGCAAGGTTCCCATAACAAAAACGCCGCTGCCCCATTCCTGAGGCAGCGGCGTTTGACGTTGCGGGTTTAGAAGGTGTAGGTCATGTCCGCCGTGACGGTGCGGCCTTCGCCGTAGTAGCTGTCCAGGGTGCTGTTGCAACTGGCGACGTACGTTTTGTCTTCGATGTTTTCCAGGTTCAGTTTGACCTTCACGCCCTTGACCCGCAGGGGCGATTGTTCCAGGTCGTAGGAGAGCATGCCGTCATACACGGTGTAGGACGGAATCTGGAACGAATCGTCCTCGTAGTCCGAGCCGTAGCTGCTGCGCACGTAACGCACGCCCAGGCCCGCGCCCAGACCGGCAAGGGCACTGTGGTCGAAGCGGTAGTCAACCCATGCCGAAGCGGTCAGCGGTGGGCTCATGGCCAGGGTACGACCCTCGCGACCATCGTTGGTGCTCTGCCACTTGATCTGGTTGCGCGACACCGAACCCAACACGCGCAGGTTCTGGGTGACGTTGACCTTGCCTTCGAGCTCCACACCGCGCGAGCGCACTGCGCCGCTCTGGATGCTGAAGCCCGGGTTGTTCAGGTCGTTGGTCAGCATGTTCTCCTGGTCGATCTGGTACACCGACAACTGGATGAAACCGTCGATGGCACTCGGCTCGTACTTGACGCCCACTTCATACTGCTTGCCTTCGGTTGGCTTGAAGGCTTTCTCACTCATGTCCACGCCGGTTTGCGGCAGGAACGATTCGGCGTAGCTGACGTAGGGCGTCAGGCCGTTCTCGAACAGGTAGCCGAAGCCGGCCCGGCCGGTGAACTTCTCATCCGTGGACCGGGTATCAGCGGTGGTGCTGCCTGGCAGGGTGTTTTCGGTGGTGGCGTAGTCATACCGCCCACCCAGGGTCAGGAACCACTTGTCCCACTTCATCTGGTCCTGCACGTACAGGCCAGTCTGCTTGATCGTGTTGTCCCAGCGGTACGGTTGGCTGAAGGTGAACTCACTGCCATAGACCGGGTTGAACAAGTCGAGGGCCGGGCCGTTGCGGTCGTACAGGCCGAGGAATTGGGTGTTGAAGTGGTA
The DNA here is from genome assembly GCF_963970735.1 of Pseudomonas sp. RA_35y_Pfl2_P32. Lineage (NCBI taxonomy): Bacteria > Pseudomonadati > Pseudomonadota > Gammaproteobacteria > Pseudomonadales > Pseudomonadaceae > Pseudomonas > Pseudomonas sp. RA_35y_Pfl2_P32. The sequence continues at coordinate 11,629 of NZ_CAXAQF010000036.1, read as the reverse complement.
GTAGTCCACGCCCAGCAGAACGGTGTGGTCGAGCTCACCGGTCTTGAACTTGGCCTGGGCGGTGCTATCGATGCCGTAGACCTTGTTGGTTTGCGACCAGTCCACGCCGAAGCGTTTCTGGTAGCGCTGGTCAGCAACACCGGTGGCCGGGTTGGGAATGTAGGCGTAGCCGTGCAGCGGCGCGACGTACTGGTCATCCACGTAGGCGTAGCTGGTGCGTTGCTTGAGGGTCCAGATGTCGTTGAGTTCGTAGGCGGCGTCATAGCCGACCACAAACTGCTCGCGGTCGTATGTGTTCAGGCCCGGCTCACCGAGGAATAGGTCACGGCTGATCTTGCCGTTGGGGCTGTTGAACACCGTGCCTTCTGCTGGCAGGCCCTGGGCTTCCGGGGTGTCGCGGTCTTTCTGGTACTGAGCGAACAGCGTCAGGCTGGTGCGCTCGTTCGGCAGCCAGGTCAGGCTCGGCGCCAGCAGCATGCGGTTGTTGTCGACGTAGTCGATGTTCGAGTTGGCGTCGCTGGCCAGGCCGGTGAGGCGATAGAGAAGCTCGCCCTGGTCGTCGATCGGACCGGCGAAGTCGAAGGCGCCGTACTGGCGGTCGTAGCTGCCGGTGCCCAGCACCACTTCATGCAGCGGCGTGGCGGTCGGGCGCTTGCCCACCAGGTTGACGATCCCGCCTGGCTGGTTCTGTCCGTAGAGCACCGAGGCCGGCCCCTTGAGCACTTCGATGCGCTCCAGGGTGTAGGGGTCGATCTGCAGCGAACCGCCGGTACTGCCGCCGCCGTAGGGCAGGTGCAGGCCATCGAGGTACACCGGGGTCGGGGTGAAACCGCGGGAGGTGGGCTCGTCGAAAATCCCCACGCGGTCGGAGAAGCCGCCGCCGGTCATGCCTGCGGTGTAGCGCAGGGCTTCGGTGACTGTCTGGGCGCCACGGGATTTGACTTCATCGGCGGTGACCACGTTGACGGTCTGCGGGATTTCATTGAGCGGCGTATCGGTTTTGGTCCCGGTGCCGCTGCGCTTGGCCACGATCCCGTCAACCGGTCCCCATGCCGATTCCTGGGTCGCGGAAACAGTGGTCGGGTCCAGGTCCAAGGAGTTGCTGCTACTGCGGGTGCGCAGGGTCAGGGTATTGCCCTGGACGCTGTAGTTGATGCCGGTGCCTTGCAGCAACTGGGCAATCGCCGCGTTGGAATCCAGGCTGCCCTGGATGGCGGTGCTGCGCAGGCCGGCGACATCGTCCGGGCTGTACAGCACTTGCAGGTGGGTCTGGCGACCAAATTCCTGCAGCGCGTTACCCAGTGGCTGGGCCTGGATGTTGACCTCCACCACCTGCGCCTGGGCCTGGCCGATCAGCGGCGCGGCCAGTGCCAGGGCGCACAGGGTCGGCAGGCGTGGACGAAAGGAATGGCGAATCAGCAGGGCCTTGGCCAGAGGGTGGAGTCCGTGTGGTGCGGGCATTATTCTTTTACTCTTCCATGCATTGACTGAGAATTATTTGTACCTTCTGTAAGTAAGACGCGAGGCCATGGAAAAACCGGAAAGGTTCGATGAGGTTTTTTACGAAATCTCCACAATCAGGTGGGTGGTGAAGGGGCCAGCAGCCCGTTGTTGGAGATGGCTAGGGGGGCTGACAGATCATGCACAAGCCCACCCCCTGTGGGAGCGAGCTTGCTCGCGATAGCGGTATGTCTAGCACCATGGATGTTGGCTGTGCCGGCCTCATCGCGAGCAAGCTCGCTCCCACAGTCCCACGCTTCGTTGCTGATCACCAATTCCCCCCCAACGCCTTGTACAAACCCATACTGGCCTGCAACCGCGCCAGGCGCAGTTGCACGTTCAAGTCCTGGGCGGCGAACAGGGAGCGTTGGGTTTCCAGCACGCTGAGCAAATCCTCGGCGCCGGCCTGGTAGCGGCTCTGGGCGATAGCGAACGCGGTCTGGGCCTGGGCCAGCTCCTCGCCTTGCCATTGGCGTTGCTGGTCCAGGCCACGGATGTGGGTGAGGGCTTTTTCGACGTCGGCAAAGCCATTGATGATCGCCCCGCGATAACTCTCCAGCAGCTCTTGCTGGCGCGCGGTGGCGCGGTCGCGTTCGGCGCTGAGGCGGCCATTGTTGAAGATCGGCGCCACCAGCCCGGCCGTGAGGTTGTAGAACGGACTGCGCAACAGGTCGCTGAAGGTGTCGGCCCCCGAGCCGATGTTGGCGCTCAGGGTGACGCTGGGCAGCATCGCCGCACGGGCCACGATGACGTCGGCCTGGGCCGCAGCCAATTGCGCTTCGGCCCGGGCGATGTCCGGGCGGCGGCTAAGTAGGTCGCTGGGCACCCCGCTGGCGATGCTCGGCCAGCTCATTTGGGCGAAGGCCATGTGGCTGCGTGGCAGCGCTTGCACCGGGCGACCGAGCAGCGCCGCGAGGGTGATCCGCGCGTCTTCGGCCTGCTGTTGCACCAGCGGTAATTGCCGCTGTTGGGCCGCCACCAGGCTCTTTTGCTGGGCCAGCTCCAGGGCTGTGGCTGACCCCGAGTCGTAGCGGGTCTGCACCAGTTTCAGCACCCGTTGCGCGTTCCCTAGGTTCAGCTCGGCGATGCGGCTTTGCTCGGCCAGCGACAGGCTCTGGCTGTAACGGTTAGCCACGCTGCTGAGCAGGGTCAGCTCGACGGTCGCCTGATCGAACTCGCTGGCGCGCACCTCTTGCAGCGCGCTGTCGCGGGCGGCGTGCCGGGCGCCCCAGAAGTCGATCTCGTAGCTGGCGCTGAGGCTGGCGTCAAAGTAGTCCACGGCCTGGTTGCTGCTGTCGGCATCCAGCTGGCTGTAGCCGTTGCCGCGCAGCAGCTTCTGGCGGTTGGCATTCAACCCGGCCTGGACCTGCGGCAGCAACGGTCCGCCGGCGATCACCGCCGTCGCCTGGGCCTGGCGCACCCGTGCCACGGCAGCCGCCAGGTCATGGCTGCCAAGCTGCGCGTCGACGATCAGGCCTTCGAGCTCCGGGCTGCCGAACGTGGCCCACCATTGCTGGCGGTGTTCGTCGGTGTTGGCGCTGACGGGCGATTGCCAGGCGGGCGGCGCGCTGATGCCGCTGTCCGGGCGCTCGGCGGAGGTCCCGCAGGCACTGAGCAGCAGGCAGGTGCAGAGCAGACTCAAAGGCGACTTCATAGGTCGATCATTCACTGGTAAGGGCCGTGACCGGGTCGAGCCGGGCAGCTTTACGGGCCGGCATGAAGCCGAAGATAACGCCGGTGACCAGGGCGCAACCGAAGGCGCCGAGGACCGCGAACAGGGAAAACGCCACGGCCACTTCACTGAGCATCAGCACGCCGCCCACCAGCAGGGCCAGGGCGATCCCGGTTATGCCACCGACCACCGAGAGCATCACCGCTTCCGTCAGGAACTGGCGCAGGATGTCCCGTTGCCGGGCGCCGGTGGCCATGCGGATGCCGATCTCGCGGGTGCGCTCGCGCACGGTCATGAGCATGATGTTCATCACCCCGATACCGCCCACCAGCAGGGAAATCGCGGCAATCGAGCCGAGCATCAGCGACAGGGTATTTTGCGTACGCGCCTCGGCCTGGATCATCGCTGCGTTGTTGGTCAGTTCGTAGTCCTTCTTGCCGTTGTGCAGCTTTAGCATCAACTGGTCGATCGCCTGTTCGGCTTCCTTGACCTTGCGCGCATCGGCGGCGGCAATGGCGATGTATTCCGGCTCGTATGTGCCGAACAGGCGCACGCTGGCGGCAGAGTAGGGGATGGCAATGCGGTCATCGCTGTCCTGATCGCCGGAGCTGGCGCCTTTTTCCGCCAGCACGCCGACCACTTGAAAGGGCACGTTCTCGATCAGGATGTACTGGCCGATGGGGTTGGCGACATCCTTGAGCAGTTTGTCGCGGACCTTCTTGCCGATCACCGCCACCGCCGCGGCATTACGTTCGTCGGCCTCGGTGAAGTAGCTGCCCTCGACCACCGGCCAGTTGAAGATCGCCGGGAAATTGGTGTCGTTGCCGCCCACGTAGCTCAGGTGGTCGGCGTTGCCAAAACGCACCCCGGCCTCGGCGCCGTTGACCGGCATGATGCGCTTGACCTGCGGCAGGCGGGCCAGGGCCGCGACGTCGCTGAGGGTGACTACGCCGGCGGGCGTGCGCGGGTTTGGCGCCGAGCCACCGAGGTAAATGATGTTCGAGCCAAAGGCACCCATCTGCGCCATCACCTGGCGTTTGCTGCCTTCGCCCACCGCCAGCATCACCACCACCGAGGCCACGCCGATGATGATCCCAAGCAGGGTCAGGGCCGTGCGAAAGCGGTTGATCCACATCACCCGCCAGGCCGCGTGCACCGCATCCAGCAGTTCGCCTTTCCAGGCGCCATTGGCTGCGCTGCCCTGGCTCAGGCGCTGGCGCAGATCCACCGCCTGCAGGGCGCCGGGGTTGGCCGAATACTGGGCCTCTGGATGGGTGGCGGCACTGTCGCTGATGATCAGCCCGTCACGGATTTCGATGATGCGCTTGGCCCGGGCCGCGACTTCCCGGTCGTGGGTGATCAGGATCACCACGTGGCCCTGGCTCGCCAGTTCATCGAGCAGGGTCATGACCTCGGCGCCGCTCTGGCTGTCGAGGGCCCCGGTGGGTTCATCGGCAAGGATGATATGCCCGCCGTTCATCAGCGCGCGGGCAATCGACACCCGTTGTTGCTGGCCGCCGGAGAGCTGATGGGGGCGGTTGCCGGTGCGCTCCGCCAGCCCCAGCCGGCCGAGCAGGGCGGCCGCGCGGGCATGGCGTTCGGCGGCCGGGATGCCGGCGTAGATCGCCGGCATCTCGACGTTTTCCTGGGCCGAGCCCGAGGGAATCAGGTGGTAACCCTGGAACACAAAACCGAAGGCTTCACGGCGCAGCCAGGCCAGTTCGTCGCTGTCCAGCTGCGCGACGTTTTCCCCGGCAAACCGGTATTCGCCGGCGCTCGGGCGGTCGAGGCAGCCGAGGATGTTCATCAGCGTCGACTTGCCGGAGCCGGAGGCGCCGACAATCGCCACGAACTCACCGGCATGAATCGACAGGTCGATGCCGCGCAGCACATGGACTTCGGGGGCGTCACCGCCGCCGTAGGATTTACGGATGTCTTTGAGGTCGATCAGCGGCGTTTGCATTCAACCCTCGTGGCCGTCGACCGGACCGATCAGCAGGTGATCGCCCTCATTCACCCCATCGAGGATCTGCACCTGCAAGCGGTCGCTGAGGCCGGTGCTGACTTCGCGGGCTTCAATGCTGCCGTTCTTGGCAACGACCCGCACGCGTTGGCTGTCGGCCCTGGCACCGTTCTGCAGGGCCGAAACCGGGGCAGTGAGCACGTCTTTCGCAGCGCCAGCGACAAAAAATACCTGGGTGGTCATTTCCGCCATCAGCGCGTTGTCGGCGTTGTCGACGTCCAGCAATACGGTGTACAGCACCACCCGCGCGCTGCCGCTTTTACCGCTGCTCGACGGGCTGCCGCCACCGCTGCCCTGGCCACTCGGGTCCAGGGGTTTGGGCGGCACCGGGAGGATCTGGCGCACCGTGCTCTGCCAGCGCCGCGCACCACCGGCGAGGGTGGTGAAGTAAGCCTGCATGCCGGGTTTGACGTGGCCGATATCGGCCTCCGAGACTTCGGCCCAGACGGTCATCGGCGACAGTTTGGCAATGCGCAGGATCAACGGCGTCTGCTGCTGGGCGTTGAGGGTCTGGCCGGTGCGGGCGTCCAGCGCCACCACGGTGCCGGCCATTGGCGCGTAGATGCGCGTGTAGCCCAACTCGGCCTGATCGCTGCGCAGGCTGGCTTCGGCCTGGCGGATCTGAGCCTGGAACATCTGGATGCGTGCCTCGGTGGCGCGCAGTTCGGCGTGGGCGGTCTGCACGTCCTCTTCACGGGTGGCGCCGCCGGCGGCGAGGTTTTGCTGGCGCTGGTATTTCTGCCGGGCCAAGTCGTGCTGGGCCCGTTGTTCCTGCAACTGGGCCTTGAGGTTGTCGATGGAGAAACGCCCGGCATCGAGCTTGGCGTTCTGGGTCGCAGGGTCGATTTCCACCAGCAGTTGACCTTCCTTGACCACATCCCCGACCTCAACGTGGAGGTGCTTGATCTGCCCCGAGGCCTGGGCGCCGACGTCGACATAGCGCCGTGGCTGCAAGGTGCCGAGGGCGGTGACACTGCTCTCGATGTCGCCGCGGCTGACCTGCACCGTGGCGAACTGATCCCGGCCGGGCGCATTGAGCTGCCAGGCAGCCAGGGCGATAAGCGGGATCAGGCAAAAGCCTGCAAGCAGGGCACGGCGGGTCTTTCGCGGGTGTTTCATGCAGGCTTCCGAGCAATGGAAAACGTCCCGAGGCCCGCTGGCGCGCACATCGCGACCACAGCCAGGCCCTGCCAGAAAACCCGGCAGTGACGGGGAACTGTCCTTAATACGATGGGTTAACGGGCAAATTTAGGCGCTGACACAAAGGGTTGCAGCGGCCCGTCGGGATTATTTACGGCGCAAACGACGCAGTACTTTAAATCTATATGAGAATTACTATAAATTACACGCTGCAGAGTTGCCATCATCGTGCCGCCATCGTTTTCCTCAGGCGTTGGCCAGGTTCAAGGACAGCACCGTTGATCAAAGCGGTCGGGAGTCACGTTGGAAAACTACTATCGCGAGCTGGTGCGTTTCCTCAACGCCAAGCTGGGCAACCGCCAGGTGGCCGAAGATGCGGTGCATGACGCCTACGTGAGGGTGCTGGAACGCGCCAGCGACACGCCGATCGAACAGCCGCGCGCCTTCCTCTATCGCACGGCCTTGAATCTGGTGATTGATGGTCATCGGCGCAACGTCACGCGCCCGGTCGAACCGCTGGAAGTGCTCGACAGCGAAGAGCGCTTCCATGGCCCGTCTCTGCAAAGCAGCCTCGATCAAGCCCAGCGCCTGGACCTGTTGCAGCGCGCCCTGGCCGAACTGCCGCCGCTGTGCCGCGAGAGTTTCCTGCTGCGCAAGCTCGAAGGCATGTCCCACCCCGAGATTGCCGAGCACCTGGGCATTTCCCGCAGCCTGGTAGAAAAGCACATCGTCAACGCCATGAAACATTGCCGCGTGCGCATGCGCCAATGGGAGGCCGTTTGAGCGCTGGTCGCTGGCCGCAGGCTACAACCACCCCGAGCGCTTGAAGCTGCTCCACAGTGCGATGCAGCCCACGCTGATAAACCCCAGCACCCCGAAGTAGCCGTAGTGCCAGGTCAGCTCCGGCATGTTCTGGAAGTTCATCCCGTAGATCCCCGCCACCGCCGTCGGAAACGCCAGGATCGCTGCCCAGGCGGCGAACTTGCGTTGCACCACGCTTTGCCGTGACGCCTCCAGCAGCACCCCGATCTCGATGGTCTGGCTGGCAATGTCGCGCAGGGTGGTGAGGTCTTCCATCTGCCGCGTGACATGGATCTGCACGTCCCGAAAGTAGGGACGCATGCTCTTGTCGATAAACGGGAATTTGAGCTTCTGCAGCTCTTCGCTGATTTCCACCATGGGCGCGGCGTAGCGGCGCAGGCGCAACACGTCGCGACGCAGGCCATGCAGGTTCTGGATATCCCGCTCGCTCAGGGCGCTGTTCAGCACGTTGTGTTCCAGGGCGTCGATTTCGCCGTGGATCGCTTCGCCCACCGGCTGGTAGTTCTCAATCACGAAGTCGAGCAGGGCATACAGCACGAAGTCTTCGCCATGCTCCAGCAGCAGCGGGCGCGCCTCACAGCGCTGGCGCACGTGGGCATAGGAGGCCGAGTGGCCGTTGCGGCAGGTGATGACGTAGCCCGTGCCGGCAAAAATGTGGGTCTCGATGAACTCCAGCACGCCGTTCTCGCGCACCGGTGAGTAGGTGACGATAAACAGCGCGTCACCGAAGGTCTCGAGCTTGGGCCGGCTGTGTTTTTCCAGGGCGTCTTCAATGGCCAGTTCGTGCAGGTTGAACTGGCGTTGCAGGTTGGCCAGCTCCAGGGCACTCGGCTCTTCGAGGCCGATCCATACAAAGTGCCCGGGTTTTTCTGCCCAGGCCGCGCCTTCATCCAGGGTGATGTTGGTGACTTTCTTGCCGGCGCTGTAGACCGCGGCCGCAACGACTCTACCCATGATTGCGATTCACTTCTTCTTGACCAATGGCAGTGACAAGCAGGGTGCAGCTTAGCCTGCTTGGGGAGGTCGGAGCGAGGCTAACCCGCAGCGCGGGCTGGGGAGTCAGGCGGCTTGCAGTTGGCGGTCCATGGCCTCGATGCATTCACGCATCTGCTCGCGGCACTGGGCCATCAGTTGCGGCATGTCATCCAGGGTCAGGCCAGCGGTAGGGATCGGCGGCAGCGAGCGGATCAGGATCTGGCCGCTGTTCCAGCGATTGAGGCGCATGTGGTTGATGTAGTTGCTGACGCACACCTGCACGATCGGCACACCGGCGGCAATCGCCATCTGGAACGCGCCCTTCTTGAACGGCAGCAGTTCCTTGCCCAGGTTGCGCGTGCCCTCGGGGAACACCCAGATCGAGGTGTCCTTGTGCTGCAAGGTGTGGGTGGTGGTGAGCATCGACTGGCGCGCCTTGTGGGCGTTGCCGCGGTCGATCAGCACATTGCCGGCCAGCCAGAACAATTGCCCGAACAGCGGCACCCATTTCAGGCTCTTCTTGCCGATGCACACGGTGCGGTGCGGCACCACGTTGCCCAGCACAAACAAATCGTAGTTGGACTGGTGGTTGGCAAGCACCACACAGCTTTGCGTTTTGTGGGTCAGCGAGTCGACGTCGGTCTTGACCCGCAGGCGCAGGATGCACATTGCCGGCCAGGCATAGAGGCGGGCGCACAACCGGCTGTTATCCGGGTTGAACGGCCGGCACAGACCGAGCAACACACCCAGCACACCCGCCAAAACAAAATGCAGGCCCATCAACAACATACGAAACAGATACAGCATCTACAGGCCCACCGGAGCAAAAGGTGGCGCAGTGTACGGATGTGCACTGTTTTCGGCAATTGCCGCTATATCGGTAGGAGATGGCCGATGTTTAAGCGCATGTTTCCGCTATCTTCTGACGGATGCAGGCTAGAGCGCTTGAGTTCTTTTCGGTTGTCCATGTAGGAAAAAGCCCGATGCTTGGCGACAACGCCGAACATTGTAGGAGCGAGCGCGCTCGCGATGGACGTAAACGATGACGCGTGAAACCTGGAAAACGCGTTGTTTTTTAGTCCATCGCGAGCAAGTGCAGGGCCTGACGTTAAACCAGGTGGGCCTGGTCCTGGACGATTGCGCTGTCCAGCGCATCCAGCAAGCCCTTGCGAACTTTGAGCTTGGTGTTCTTGTGGGCGGTCATGTTGATCTTCTTCAACTGGCGGGCTGCGGCCAGTGCGGCGCTTTGCAGCTCTTCGGCCGCGACCACCTTGTCGAGGAAGCCGGCATCCACCGCGCCTTGCGGGTCGAACATCTCGCCATTGATCACCGAACGGTGGAACGCCGACTTGCGCAGGCGATCACGGGCCAGCTCGATGCCGGCGTGGTGCATGGTCATGCCGATCTGCACTTCATTCAGGCCAATGCTGAACGGCCCCTCGACCCCGATCCGGTAGTCGGCCGACAACAGAATGAACGCACCCTTGGCCACCGCATGCCCAGGGCACGCAACGATCACCGGAAACGGGTGGGCCAGCAGGCGGCGGGCGAGGGTGGAGCCGGCAGTCACCAGGTTCACGGCCTCCTTGGGACCGGCCGTCATCACCTTCAGGTCATAACCACCGGAGAGGATGCCCGGCTGACCGGTGATGATCACCACCGCCCGATCCGTCACGGCCTGGTCCAGCGCAGCATTGAACGCGGCGATCACGTCCGGGGAGATGGCATTGACCTTGCCATTGCTCAAGGTCAGGGTCGCGATACCGTCTTCGAGGTGGTAGGAAATCAGGTCGCTCATCTTGTGTTCCTTCTCAGAATATATGCCCGAGGAGAATACCAAATGCAGGTTGTTATCGACACGCCTGCGTGACCAAATATTGGTTTTCGTATCGCGCCTGGCCCTCATTGCGCTATTGACGTCACAAAATAGACTTGGGAATGATTCTGGTCAGGGAAAAATAACCAGGCCAAAAGGCGGGAACCGTCTTCATCAATATGATCTACCTCGCAATGGAGGCCACAGAACAAGCCGAGCGCGTGCGCGGCAAAAAGACCAAAACCAAAGCCGGTGAAGCGTCAGGGGCCGGCGCATGCCATTCGAAGACATCTACCGCTTGGAAACAGCTGGCCGGGAAGATGAAGCCAATCACCAGCTAGTAAAAGCCCGCCAAATGGCGGGCCTGGTGTTCATCTCAGCAAGGTTATTTTAGCCAACCCATATACTTTCCAACCCCCCAGAGCGCGAACATCGAAGATCCGGTGAGCACCACAAGCCCGTACTGAATGGCGATTATTGTTTTCAATTTTTTCGGAAATTTTTCAATGTCATCGGGATCCGCACCACCATCTTTCAGGTACAGCTTCGGAGTCAGCAACACTCCCGCAATGGTTCCCATCATGAACAAACGCCCAAACGGATCCTTACCCATCAGGGGCTTCCTGATCTGAATGGCACGACAGTTCGAAAGATGCTTCAGCATCTCATCCATTTTTGTATAAGAGGTGTAAAGCCATAAGGCCAAGGATATGAATATCAATAAAAATACCGACATCCAACTGAGGGTATAGTTATCAAACATGGCTACTTGCTCACCTCATAAATTTGTTCACCGACGAGCTCACCACCCGATTCGCCGACCGCTCCACCTGCTACCGAAGCGCCTGCTACGACCACTAAAGCACAAACAATGCCTCCCACACCAACCGTGCTCACGCCAATGACCGCGCACACGCCTGTGGCGACTGGACCAGAAACCAATACGCCGGCAATTGCACCTCCTGCCAGCCCCCCAGAAAATTTCCCGCTCTCAGTGAGTGTCACCTTGCGACAGTCTTCCTCACGACCCACCCGGCATGTTTCCTGGACCTTCAGCGCCGAAGCCGACGCGCCGAGACCAACTCCAATCCAGCCCCCTACCTTGATGTATTTACTGGCCTTGGCGACGCCTTCGATGTGAGTCGCATAACCCGGAATACTTCCAGCCGCCCCAGCTTTGCTCCAGTGGTGAACCAAACTACGACTGGAGATCCCCAAGGCGTTTTTCAGTTTTGGATGCTCAGGTATACCCACGCCCTTACGCACAAGCGGCCCCAGGCTGTGGTCCAGTTGAGACAACAGACGGTTTCGTTCCGCAAAAAACTCAGGCGTCTGCAACCTGCCATGTTGTTGGAATGTACGCTGGTGCAGCGCTTCCAGTTGTTCCAGCGTGCCCTTCAGGTCATCCAGGTGTTTGGAGAACATGACTTCACCGATACCGATCGCCCCTGAGCCCTCAGTCAGAAACGACTCAATTTCAGCCTGGTGGCGCACCATAAAGGCCGCTTCATCATCACTCATGGGCTCAAGAGCGCTGTTCACCTTGCTGGCGGCCTTCCATCAGCAACGCTTCTTCTCGGGTGCACTGGGTGTTCTGTGGGTCACTTAAAACAACCAACTGCCCTGGCTTGGCGAAGCTTGATAGTTGTGGGTTCAGGGTGCGGAACTTATCCAGGACGGC
>NZ_CAXAQF010000035.1:0-40564 GCF_963970735.1 Pseudomonas sp. RA_35y_Pfl2_P32 | reverse complement strand
GAAAGGAGTTTTTACCCAGGTCGATGGCGGCGATAGCTACGTTGTTCATGAGAATGGTCTCCGATGGGCCCCTTGCGAAAGCTTAGTGAGCTATCGCAAGGGGCGGTGGGGGTAACCATTTCATTAGAGATACTCCAACGATAAAAAAGCAGGCCGGCCGGTAGGCCGCCTCGCCCGCCCTTACCACTCAGGCCGACCGGCAGGTCGCCGTGCTCTGGCTCTTGATCTTGATCCACCCGCCCCATCGGCAGGCTGAGCGAAGGTGTCCATCAGGGGGAGGCGCGTAGCGCCGTGCGGCGAAGCCGCACACATCGAGAGGAGGTGCAGCGAAGCAAACCGGAGGCGATGCCCCCGGATGGGCACCGTAGCGAAGGTACCCCGAGCCCTAGCGAGGGGCCGTACGTCAGGGGCAAAGCGTTTTGCTTCCTTTTGGGCGTTTGCAAAAGGGAGTCGCCGTAAGGGCGAAACCATAAGTAGCCGTTACCGCAGCAACGGATACACCCACAAAACCAAGATCAAAAAACCGCAACCTTCAGCCCCCCCAAACTCACCCTAGACCACCGACGACAGCACAAACGAGGTCACGGTGTTTTCCACGCCAGGCAGTGCCGATATCTGGTTCCAGACTTTGTGCACCCGCTCGGGGCTGGCGGCGCCGACGCGGAGCATCAGGTCGAACTCGCCGCTCATGACGTCACACTGGATGACTTCCGGGATGGCCCGTAGCGCCTGCAGCACTTCGGCGCCGCGCATGCGGTCGTAGCGGTAGACAAAAATCACCGCATTGATCTGCGAGGCGCCGGTATGCCCCTCCCCCGTGCGCACCGTGTATCCCTGGATCGCACCGTCACGCTCAAGCCGTTCGATGCGCTGGCGCACGGCATTGCGCGACAGGTTGACCTTGGCCGCCAGCTCCGCATGGGCGGCCCGGGCATTGAGCCGCAGCTCGGCGATGATGCGTTCATCGAGGGGATCGAGAATACGTTTCACCAGGCCTCCCGTGGCAGCGCGCTCAGGCGTTGCTGAAGTGTTGGCAGATCATCCGCCTCGATCCGACACTCCCTGCCGCCACCCTGCTCCACCTTCGGGGCAGGCACCATCGGCAGCACAATCCCCAGTTCACCGAGCAACTGCGCCGACTTGCCGGGCGCGATCTCGCCCAGGGTCACCATCGGCGCCACCAGGCTGCGGCGATAGAGCCGGGCCGCGAGCACGCCGGTGGCCGTGTGAGGATCGATGACGTAGCCGGTGTCGCGGTGCAGCGCGCTGATTTCCTGCACCGTCTCGGCATCGCTGACCGCGTAAGAGTCGATGATCATCCGGGCCTGCAACCAGCATTCGTTGGCCATGCGCATGTCGCCACTGGCCTCGAACCCGGCCATCAGCGCACTCACCGCCTGGCCATCGCGCCCGTACAACGCCCAGAGCAGACGTTCCAGGTTGGAAAAAATCGACAGGTCCATGGCCGGCGACAGGGTTTTGTTGGCGTGCGAGCGGCCATAGTGGTTCTTCAGGAACAACTGGTGCAGGGCGTCATTCTGGTTGGTCGCGACGATAATCTGGGTAATCGGCAGCCCCATCTTCTGTGCAATGTACCCGGCATACACCTGGGCAAAGCTCGCCGCCGGCACGCTGAAACTGATGGGCCGCTGGCCCCCACCCAGTTGCAGCACCCCATGGAAATAGAACACCAGTTGCGCCAGCACACTGACCCAGTTGCTGGAGTTGAAGCTGACCGCCTGCAAGTCGGCGCACGGCCACTGCTGGAATAACCGGCTGACCAGGGTCTGGCACTGGTCAAAGCTGCCGTTGACCGCAAACCGGTGGACCCTGGGCCGGTTCACCGCCTGCAACTGCTGCCACTGCTGCGGCGCCACGCCGGTCTGCGGGTAGAGCAGCACCACGTCGACTTCCGCGCAGTGCTTGAACGCCTCGATGGCCGCCAGCCCGGTGTCGCCATTGGTGGCGCCCAGTACCACGGCCCGGCGCTGGCGCTGGCGCAGGAAGTGCTGCACCAGTTGCGCCTGCAGTTGCGCGGCAAAGTCCTTCGAGGAGCCGGTGGGCCCGTGGAACAGTTCCAGCACCCACTCGTTGCGGTCGACCTGGTGCAGGGGCGCGATGGCCCGATGGCTGAAACCGCGGCAGGCGGCCTTGAGCAACGGCCGCAAATCCGCTTCGGCAATCGCCTCGCCGATAAACGGCTGCAACACCCGCCAGGCCAGTTCGTCATAGGCCAGGGTCGACCAGTTGGCGATGTCCTGCGGGCTGAAGTGCGGAAGGTCGACGGGGACGAACAGCCCCCCATCGTCGGCCAGTCCGGATAACACGACTTTTTCGAAGTCAGCCTCTACGGCTGAACTGCGGGTACTGACATAACGCATGGTTGGCTCCGGCCATTCATTTGTGACGATGTGCCTGCTCCACCAGCCAGGTGGCAAACATGATCGCGTCGGGGTGTTCCTCGGTGCCGGCACCGCGCACCAGGTAGAACGACTCGCTGGCTTCGATGCGCTGGGCGAAGGGTTCCACCAGGCGGCCGTCCTCGAGCATTTCGAGCACCATCGAGGAGCGGGCCAGGGCAATGCCCTGGCCCAGTTCGGCCATGCGCAGGGTGGAAATCAGGGTGTCGAACTGCATGCCGGTGGAAGAATCGACGCTGTCGGCGCCGACCATCTTCAACCAGTAGCCCCACCCTTCTTCGTAGCCCAGCACGTGCAGCAACGGATGCTCGGCGACATCGGCGGGGACCTTGAGCGGCGAGCGCGCCATCAGTGCCGGCGAGCAGACCGGGAACAGGCTGTCCCAGGTCAGGCGCTGCGCCACCAGGCCAGGCCAATGGCCGTGGCCCCAGCGAATTTCCATGTCGTCCTCGCCGTCCAGTTCCTTGACCCAGATGTTGCTGATGTAGCGGATGTCCACATGCGGATGAGCCTGACGGAATCCCACCAGCTTGGGCGCCAGCCAGTGCACGAAAAACGACAGGCTGCCGCGCACCTTGATCGGCCGGCGCGTGTGCTGGCCGAAAATTTCGTTGGTGCCCACCGCCAGCCGGGTGATCGCGTCCTGCACCACGGGCAGGTAGGCCTGCCCTTCCTCGGTCAACCCCAGGCCACGGGGCAAGCGCTTGAACAGCGCCACCCCCAGATGGCTTTCGAGCTGGCGGATCTGCTGGCTGACCGCGCCCTGGGTCAGGAACAACTCGTCGGCGGCGTGGGTGAAGTTCAGGCAGCGGGCAGACACCTCGAAGGCCCGCAACCAGTTCAACGGGGGTAAGGTTTTTTGCTTCATGGCCTGGACCTCTGTGACACCCCCGCACCGAGCGAATCTGCCCAGCCCGTCGACGCTGGCTAGAACGCATCGGACGGTTGTGCCAAGGGGGCAAGCGCCAAGCGGCGCTCACGACTTTTGCGGGTAATGTAATACACGAAGTAGCACCAGGCGATGAAGGGCAGGCCGAAGTACAGGGCCACGCGCTGCTCAGGGTCGAAAGCGATGCCGACACAGGCCAGGCTGCAGCAGACCAACGCTCCCAAAGGCACCCACGGATAACCCCGGACCCGGAACTTGAGGTCGCGGATATCACCGCCGTTGGCCACGTAGTGCCGGCGAAAGGCGATCTGGCTGGCGGCGATGCTCATCCAGACCACCACCACGGCCAGACCGGAAATCGACACCAGGGCCAGGTAGATGGTGTCGGCGGCAAACACGCTGCTGAGCAGGGAAGCGGCGCCCCCGGCCATGCTCACGATGATCGCGTTGAGCGGCGTGCCCATGCGGGTCAGGGCCGAGAATTGCTTGGGCAGGTGCCCCTGGTCGCTGAGGGTCCAGAGCATCCGCGAGGCGGCGTACAACCCGGAATTGGCTGCCGACAGCAAGGCCGTGATGATCACGAAGTTCATGATGTCGGCGGAGTACGGAATGCCGATGTAGGTGAACACCGTGACAAACGGACTCTCCACCAACCCGGCCTGCTCACGGGGCAACAGGGTCGCGAGGACAAAGATGGTGCCGACAAAAAAGATCGCCAGGCGCAGCACGGTGGTGCGGATGGCCCGCGGCACATTGCGTTGCGGGTCCTTGGTTTCGCCGGCGGCGATGCCGATCAACTCGGTGCCGGAGAAGGCAAAGGCCACTGCCAGCAAGGTCATGGCAATCGGCATGAAGCCGGTGGGGAACAAGCCTTCCCGGGTGAAATTGCCCAGGCCGATGCTGTGCACCTGGTCGATGTTCAACAGGCCGAGAATCGCCCCGCCGCCAATCACCAGGAACACCACCACCGTGATCACCTTGATCAGCGACAACCAGAATTCGGTCTCGGCAAACAGGCGCACCGAAACCACGTTGGTCAAAAACACCACCCCGGCAAACAGGGCGCTCCAGATCCACACCGGGGTGTCCGGGAACCAGCGCGTCATGAGGATGCCGGCGGCGGTGAACTCCGAGCCGATGGCCACCGTCCAGGTCAGCCAATAGAGCCAGGCCACCGTGTAGCCGGTGCCCGGGCCGAGGAAGCGCGTGGCGTAGGTGCTGAAGGAGCCGGTTTCCGGCATCTGCACCGCCAGTTCGCCAAGGCACATCATGACCATGTAGACCATCAGCGCGCCGATGATGTACGCAATCACCGCCCCCAGCGGGCCGGCCTGGTTGACGGTGTAGCCGGAGGTGAGGAACAGGCCGGTGCCAATCACGCCGCCCAAGGCCAGCATGACGATGTGGCGGGTCTGCATCTCCTGTTTGAAACCGGAACGCGGGTCGAGTTGTTGTTCTTTTATGGACATGGTTGTTCTCATGAAAGGGGTTAGAGCACGCACTGGCGCCTGCGCTCGGTTGCCCGGCACAGACGCACCCAGGTTTTATTGTTATGGCTCTTCATGAATCCCCACCGGCGGTCTCGCCGTGGGGCGGGTGACGCGCAATCGTCAGCCTGCGACCTCGGCGCAGGACGCAAGGCTGGTCAGGTCTGCCCGGGATGCGGACGGCGCCTCCCGAACGTGCCGGACATAGGCAAACGCCTGCTGCAGATCCGCGAGCAGGTCATCGGTGTCTTCGATGCCGACCGAGACCCGCACCAGCCCTTCGGAGATCCCCAGGGCGAGACGCTCCTCTAGGGTGTTCTCGACGTGACTGGTGGTGCGGGCCGGGCCGTAGATGGTTTCCACCGCCCCCAGGTTGCCCGCGCAATGGGCAAACCGCAGGCGCGGCAGCAGCACTTTGACGGTGTCCATGCCCCCCACCAGCACGAAGCTGACGATGGCGCCAAAGCCGCGCATCTGCGCAGCAGCGACACTGTGGTTCGGGTGGCTGGGCAACCCGGGGTAGTTGACCGACTCCACCAGCGCTTCGGTACACAGGTAGTCCGCCAGGACGCGGGCGCTGTGTTGCTGTTGGCGCATGCGCAGCACCAGGGTCTTGATGCCACGGATGATCAGGTAGGCCGAGAACGGGTCGAGGGACGCGCCGTTGATTTCCCGGTAGTGCCGGACCTGGGCCATCAGGGTTTCGCCGCCGCACACCAGGCCGCCGAGCACGTCGCCATGGCCGCTGAGAAACTTGGTCGCGCTGTGGATCACCACATCCACGCCCAGCGCCAGGGGATTCTGGTTCAAGGGGGTGGCAAAGGTATTGTCGGCCACCACCAGCGCACCGACACGTTTGGCCGCGGCGACCAGACGCTGGATGTCGAGAATTTTCAGGGTCGGGTTGGTCGGGGTTTCCAGGTACAGCACGCGGCAGCCCTTGGCGATTTGCGCTTCGATCTCGGCGTGATCGAAGGTCTCGCACAAGGTCACCTGCACCCCCATGCGCGGCAGGAATTCTTCGAAGATCTTGTTGGTGCCGCCGTAGCTGTCCTTGGTCGACACCACCCGGTCACCGTTGGCCAGGAAGGTGTAGAGCACGCTGCTGATGGCCGCCATGCCGCTGCTGAACGCCACCGCGGACTCGGCCTGTTCCAGCTGGCGGATCTTCGCTTCCAGGGTCTCCACCGTCGGGTTGCTCATACGGCTGTAGATGAAGCCGGGGGCCTTGCCCAACGCCACGTCGTACCAGACATCGATGTCGTCGTAGGCGTAGGCGGCACTGGCGACGATCGGCGTTTGCGTGGCGTTGTAAGGATGCCCGCCCTGCTCCCCGCCCCAGACCGCACGGGTCCCCGCGCCGGCATGGGTGAGTCCTGCGCTGTCAGGTTTTTTATTCATAGAGACTTCTCGCACTAAGGATGGCGAGCGTTCAGCCACTCACCGGGTATGGCGGCCAATATAGGGAAATACGCCGCCCCCGAGAAACGATGGAATCGGTGGCAAAGGGGCGGTTTTTTTAATGGCTGGGCAGGTGCGAACGGCAAAACAAAAACTCAAAGGAGGATGCCCGCGCACCCTCCTTTGAGCCCATGGTCAGCGTGCTCGGAACAAAACGCGGGCGTCAGCGCGCCGGTCTGATGACCTGGTTGCCCAGGCTGCGCTTGCGCCAGTGTGAGAGTTGATAGGCCACGGCCAGCCAAATGAACCAGGCGGGCATCACGCACAGCGCCAGCCGGGTGTCGGGCCGCAGGGCCAGCAATGACAGGACAAAGGCCAGGAACGCCAGGGAAAACCAGGCCATGGGCACCCCACCCGGCATCTTGTACCGGGACTTGGCGTGCAGGTCGGGCCGGGCTTTGCGGTAAGCAATGTAGGACGCCAGGATGGTCGACCAGGTAAAGATCACCAGGATCGCCGACACCGTGGACACGATGGTGAAGGCGGTCATCACCTCAGGGATGATGAACAGCAGCAACACCCCCAGCAACATCAGGAAGGTGGTGAACGCCAGACTGATGAACGGAACGCTGTGCCGGGACAGGCGCCGGAAAATACCCGGGGCATTGCCCAGGTCGGCCAGGCCGAACAGCATGCGGCTGGAGGAGAACACCCCGCTGTTGGCCGACGATGCCGCCGAGGTCAGCACGACAAAGTTGACGATGCCGGCGGCGGCAGGAAAACCGGCGATCAGGAACAGTTCGACAAACGGACTTTTGTTCGGCGACACCTGCTGCCAGGACGTCACGGCGATGATGCAAGCGAGCGCCAGCACGTAGAACAGGATAATCCGCAGCGGGATGGAGTTGATGGCCTTGGGCAGGGTCTTCTCCGGCGACTGGGTCTCCGCCGCGGCGGTGCCAATCAATTCGGTACCGGCAAAGGAAAAAATTGCCATCTGGAAACCGGCGAAAAATCCGAACAGGCCATTGGGAAAGGCCGCCTGCTGGTCCAGCAAGTGCGTCAGGGAGGCTGTCACTCCGGTCGGAGAGACGAAGGAGCTGGCGATCAGTACCACGCTCACGCCGATCAGGGTCACGACGGCAATGATCTTGATGATCGCGAACCAGAACTCCACCTCACCGAACAGCCTGACGGTCAGCACGTTCAAGGCGAAGAGGGTCAGCATCATGCCGACTGCCGGCATCCAGGCCGGAACGTCGGGGAACCAGTATTGAAAGAACCCGCCGACGACGACCGCATCCCCGACTACGGCCACACTCCAGCTCAACCAGTAGGACCAGCCGAGGAAGAAGGCGGCACGAGGACCAAGGTAGGCCCCGGCAAAGTCGGCGAAACTCTTGAAGTTGAGGTTGGATAACAGTAACTCGCCCATGGCGCGCATTACAAAATAAACAAAAAGACCAATGATCATGTAGATCAGGATGATCGAGGTGCCGGACAGCGCAATGATCTTGCCCGAGCCCATGAACAGCCCGGTGCCAATGGCACCGCCCATGGCCATCAGTTGTATATGGCGATTACTGAGCGTGCGCTGCAGTTCCGGCCTTTGAGTTATTCCAGGCGTGGTTGTCTTCATCACAAAACCTCTTGATCTTATGTTTTTGAGTTTTGGCAGAAAGGAAAGGCGTGTTTTTCAGCTCTGAGGCTGGCACCGGCAAGCGTGCTCGGCGCCATGGGTTGGCTGAATGTGCGGGTAACCGACGATCAACGCTGCCGGCTCTCGAAACCATGCAGGACGTTGACCGCATTGATGCCAATTTCATCCACCATGTAGCCGCCCTCCATGACAAAGAGCGTCGGTACACCCACGCTGGCGATCACTTCACCGATGCCGACAAAGTCCTGGCTTTCCAGAAGGAAGTGACTGATAGGGTCGTCCTTGAACGTATCGACCCCCAGGGAGATCACCACTACATCCGGCGAGAAGTTGCGCAGGTTGTTGCAGGCGTGGACCAGGGCAGCCTGATAGCTCTGCCAGGTGGTGTTTTTCGCCAAGGGATAGTTCAGGTTGAAACCTTCACCCGCCCCCACCCCGCGCTCCGAACTGAATCCCGAGTAATAGGGGTAGGAAACCGCCGGCTCTCCGTGCAGGGACGCGAACATCACATCGCTGCGCTCATAGAAGATGTTTTGCGTGCCGTTGCCGTGATGGAAGTCCACGTCCAGCACCGCGACACGTCGGGCGCCTTGGGTCACCGCGTGTTGGGCGGCAATCGCGGCGTTGTTCAAGTAGCAGTAGCCGCCCATGTATTCCCGGGCGGCATGGTGTCCGGGCGGACGACACAAGGCAAAGGCGCTGCGCTGGCCTTCGTCGATCAACGCCAGTGCGGTGAGTGCGATATCGGCGCTGGTCCTGGCGGCGTCCCAGGTGGTGGCGGTAATCGGCGAACCGGCATCCATGGCAAAGAAACCGAGTTTGCCATCGATGAATTCGGGTACCTGCTCATTGGCCAGGTCGCGTACCGGCCAGACCAGGGGCAAGGCATCATGGCTGCGGCCGGTGGCGGTCCACTCGCTCCATGCGGTTTCCAGAAAGGCCACGTAGCGCTCACTGTGGGCGTTGACGTAGCAGGAGCGGTCAAACGGCCGCGGCACGATGATGTCGCCCAGCCCCACATGCTGGACCCGGTCACGCACGGTATCGGCCCGGCTTGGCTGCTCGAAGGAAGGCTTGAGCACCCCGTCTTTCAACTCGGTGCCATGGTGCAATCGATGGGAATCGCTGAAAACAGTAAGCATTGCTACGCATCCGTCAGTGTGATCGTGATACGCATTTTGTTCCGACCCGACCGGGCTTTCTTTGCTTTTAATTCTCGCCAAACTAGAATCTTGGGTAATATTTTTCTGATAAAGCCGCCATGACGAAAATAAAATCCAATCACGTTGTACTCGATGACACCGACCTGGCCATCCTCGCCCTGCTGCAGGAGGACGCGAGCATTTCCAACGCCGAATTGAGTGAACGCCTGTCGTTAAGCCTCACGCCTTGCTGGAGGCGGCGTAAACGCATGGAAGAAGAAGGCGTGATCAAGGACTACCAGGCCAACCTGGATCGGCGGATGCTCGGCCTGGACATCATGGCCTTCGTGCACATTCGTTTTTCCACCCATACCGATCACACCCCGGAAGCCTTCGAAGCGGTGATCATGCAGCTTCCGGAAGTCTTGTCGTGCCACAAGATCACCGGCGACGCCGACTACCTGTTGCAGGTACTGGCCCAGGACCTGGACAGTTACAGTGACTTCGTCGAGAGCGTGCTGAGAAGGCAGCTGGGGATCGCCTCGATCCAGTCGAGCCTGGCCTTGCGCGAGGTCAAGACCACCAGCCGCATCGCGATACCAGGGGCACCGGCCAGCCAGCCGCGGCGCAACAAAATCGAGGCGCCGGCAAAAATACGCTAGAACCCGCTTGCTGAAATCGCCCGCCTTTTATCCGCTCTGCCCGCTTGCACACGCTTGCCCTGCGCGGACAACACAATCAATTGCGCTCCCGCCAGCATGCGGTAGGACGGTGCTTCGTGAACAACCACCAGGCGCAGGCGATGGCGTAGACCCCTACGCCACCTTCACGCTCACACCTGATCCATCGCCTCGACCACGCCCTGGTCCTCCCCCAGAAACCCGCCGCTTTGATGCTGCCAGAGTCGCGCATAGACGCCGTTTTTGCCGAGCAGTTCGGTGTGGGTGCCCTGTTCGATGATGTGCCCGTCATCCATGACGACGAGTCGGTCCATGGCCGCAATCGTCGACAGCCGATGGGCGATGGCGATCACCGTCTTGCCCTGCATCATGTCATCGAGGCTTTCCTGAATGGCCACTTCGACTTCCGAATCCAGTGCGCTGGTGGCCTCGTCCAGCAGCAGGATCGGGGCGTTCTTGAGCATCACCCGGGCAATCGCGACGCGTTGGCGCTGGCCGCCGGACAGCTTGATGCCCCGCTCGCCCACCAGGGTGTCGTAGCCGGTGTGGCCCTGCCGGTCGCTCAGTTGGTTGATGAACCCGTCGGCCTGGGCACTGGCCGCGGCGCTGCGGATCTGCGCATCGGTTGCATCGGGACGGCCGTAGGCGATGTTGTCGCGAATGGAACGGTGCAGCAGGGACGTATCCTGCGTGACCATGCCGATGGAGGCACGCAGGCTGTCTTGCGTCACGTGTGCGATGTTCTGGCCGTCAATGCGAATCTCCCCGCTGTCGACGTCATAGAAGCGCAGCAGCAAGTTGATCAGCGTGGATTTACCCGCGCCAGAGCGGCCAACCAGGCCGATTTTTTCGCCCGGGCGGATGCTCAGGCTCAGGCCATCGAGCACTTGGCGTTCGCCGTTGTAGTTGAAGCTCACCTTGTCGAAGGTGACCGCCCCACCGCGGGTCACCAGCTCGCTGGCACCGGGTGCGTCCTGCACCTGGGTGCCCAGGGTCAGCGTCGCCATGCCATCTTGTACGGTGCCGATGCTCTCGAACAGCGAGGTCATCTGCCACATGACCCAATTCGACATGCCATTGATACGCAGCGCCATGGCAATGATTGCTGCCACGGCGCCTGCGCCGACCTCACCCTGGTGCCATAGCCACAGGGCATAACCACCGGCTGCCATGATCAACGCCACCACCAATGCCTGGTTGACGATCTCGAACTGGCTGACCAGGCGCATCTGGCGAAAACCGGTCTGCTTGAAATCCTCCATCGCTGCACGCGCGAAGTGCGCTTCACGATTGGAGTGGGAGAACAGCTTCACCGTCGTGATGTTGGTGTAGGCGTCCGAGATACGCCCGGTCATCATCGACCGCGCATTGGCCTGTTCCTGCCCGACTTTCCCCAGTCGGGGCACGAAGTACCACATGGCCAGGCCGAACAACACGACCCAGGCAACAAAAGGCAGCATCAGTTTCAGCGCGAAACCGCCGGCCAGCGCGATGATCGCAATCAAGTACACCCCGATCCCGGGTGCGATCTCGATCAGGGTGAACAGCACGTCGCGCACCGCCAGGGCCGTTTGCATCACCTTGGTGGTGACTCGGCCGGAAAACTCATCGGAAAAAAACGACAGGCTTTGCCGCAGCATCAGTCGATGGAAGTCCCAGCGCAGGCGCAACGGCAAATTGATCGCCAAGATCTGGTGCTGCACCATGGTGCGCAACGCCACCAGAGCGACGCTGGTCACCATGACGATGCCCATGCCCCACAACACGCGACTTTCCTGTGCCGCCGCCTCACCGCCTGCCTGCCAGGTCGAGAGCAGGTCCACGACCTGCCCAAGGAAAAAAAACAGCCAGGCTTCGTAGATCGACACACCGGCACTGAGCAGCGCAAGCGCCAGGATGTAACCGCGGGCACCCCGCGTACAGGCCCACAGGAAGCGGGCCAGGCCGTTGGGTGGCGGGGGGACCTCATCAGGAGGAAAAGGGTCGAGCCGGCGTTCAAACGCACCAAGCATGGTGTTCTCCAACATCATCAAGTTGAGGAGATTCTGCCATTGAATGGTTGCCTTGAGGGTTTTGCAAAGTGGAGGCCCGGCGCTCGACTCGTCTTCACCATGACACCTTTAGACCAGCAGGCCCCTGATGGGATGGAAAGAGCGGCAGCACGTCTTCGGCCAGTTCCTGGACGACCTCTGCGGCTGGTCGCTGGGAAAACTGGATGCCCAAGGCCGCATGGTTGACCCCGGCAGCGCGCCACTCACCCAACAGATCAATCAGCCCTTTGCGCCCGGTGCGCAGCACATACCCCCCCTGCAACGGTGTGCGGGGGTGGTTGGGATCCTCCACCAGATCGAGCCACTCATTGGTCATATGGGGCCGGAACCCGCCGTCTGGAATCAACGTGCGCCAGGCCTGGATCTTTGC
This sequence comes from Pseudomonas sp. RA_35y_Pfl2_P32, assembly GCF_963970735.1. Lineage (NCBI taxonomy): Bacteria > Pseudomonadati > Pseudomonadota > Gammaproteobacteria > Pseudomonadales > Pseudomonadaceae > Pseudomonas > Pseudomonas sp. RA_35y_Pfl2_P32. Next base: position 28,464 of record NZ_CAXAQF010000035.1, on the reverse strand, counting down.
CGCCAAACGTGTGGGCCCTTCAGGTGTGTGGGTCGCTTCGGGAAAGGTCAGCCAGCCATCCGCCTGCTCTGCGATCCAGGCCAGGGACTGGCGGGACGAACCGGTCACCATCAAGGGAATGGCACCCGCCACCGGTTGGGGCAAAAACTCGGCACCGGCGATGCATCCCAAGGGCGAATCGATGACGGCGGCTTGCCCACCGGTGAGCTGACGAAAATACGCCACCGCCTGCGCAAACCGCTCGCCACGCTCGGCATGCTTGAGACCGTAGGCGGGAAACTCAAGCGGCCGGTCACCCGATGCAATGCCCAGGACGAGGCGGCCACCGGAGAGTTGGTCGATCGTCGCCGAGGCCTTGGCCAGGTCAATGGGATGGCGCAGCGAAAAAATCGCACTGCCGGTTGCCAACGCAATCGTCTTCGTCTGGGCGGCCAGAAACGCCAAGTAAGTGAAGGGGTCGAACACCTGGCCGGCATCACCGAACGCCGGATCAAACAGCGGAACGTCCCTCACCCAGACGGCGGCAAAACCAAGGCGGTCAATGTCCCGGACAATCTGCGCCTGCCCGGCCAGCACCGCCATGTCACCTTGATAGAAGCGCAAGGGCAGGAAAATCCCCAGCGTCAATTCCTGGGGCGCGAACATGCGCCGGTAGCCGGGATGGCTGGCGAAAGCCAAAGCGGATTGTCCGCCACGGTGATCGATGCAATTCATGGTCGCTCTCCGGGCTCAAGCGCCTGCAGTGGGAAGGAGGATGGGCCAGCCGACTTGCCCGGCAGGATGAGCGCGGCACAGACCACACCGATCACCACCATGCCGGCGGACACCAAAATGGCGTAGCTGAAGCCTTGCGCCGCGCTGCCACCCTCGGCCAGCACGGCGATGCTGACTGCCACCCCCATCGCCAGGCCCACGGCGGAACCTACCTCTTGGGTGGTGGTGAGCATGCCGCCGGCCAAGCCGTGGTCGAGCGCATCAACGCCCTCGATCCCGGCCACCGTCCAGGCGGGAAACGCGACGCCGTAGCCCATGCCCGCCAACAGGGTGCCGGGAAGTATGGAAGCGGCCCAGGAGGCGTCCGCGGCCAACGAGCTCCCCAGCAGCGCCAGGCCGCTGATGAACAGGATCAAGCCGCCCAGGATCACCGGCTTGGTAGTGACCTTGGCGATCAGGGTCGGTCCCACCCAGGCGCTGGAGAGCGTGAAGGCAATCGCCATCGGCAGCAGCCCCAATCCGGTCTGGGTGGCGCTGAAGCCGAGGATTTGCTGCATGTACAGCGCCACGACCACAAAGGTCGGGCCCAGCGCGGTGTTCGCCAGCAGCGAGACCAGGTTCGCCCCGCCGGTCAGGCGCCGCCAGAACATCGGGATCGGCATCAACGGTTGTTTGACCTTGCTTTCGACCCAGACAAACAAGGCCAGCAAGCCCATGGCCAGGGCGATCAATCCATACGTGATGGGCGACGCGAGGCCAACGTGCTCGCTGTTGGCAAAGGCGAACACCAACGTTGCCGCACCCGCCGCGACCAGCACTGCACCGCCGGTGTCCAGGCGACCCGCGGCCCTTGCACCGTCGCGCTTGCCCGCAGGGAGATGACTGGCCAGGGCAATGACCAGCACGCCAACGGGCACGTTGATCCACAGCACCCAGCGCCATCCCATGAGGTCGGTGATGATGCCTCCCAGGATCAGGCCCGCGACGAACCCTGTCGCGGCCACGGCCGTCCAGGCCCCCAGCGCTCGATTGCGCGACGTCTCATCGGTAAACAGCGCCAGCAATAACGAAAAGGCCGCAGGAGAAAACAACGCCGCACCAAAGCCCTGCAGGGCCCGGGTGAAGATCAGCATCGCCGGGCTCTGTGAAAAGCCACCGAGCAACGAGCCAAGGGTAAAGATCACCAATCCGATCAGAAACACGCGGCGCCGGCCAAACAGGTCGGCAGCTCGCCCCCCCAACAGCAGGAACCCGGCAATGGCCACACCGTAGGCATTGATGACCCACTGCAAGGCGCCGGGGGTAAAGCCCAGGCTGTGCTGAATCTGCGGCAAGGGAATCATGGTGATGGAGAAGTCGAGCAGTGCAACGAATTGGGTGGTGCACAGCAATATGAGGCACAGCCGCCAACGTGGGTTGTTCATACAGGCATCCTGATTGATATAGTTTTACTAAAGCTTCTTAGTCGCGCTAAACGAACGGTATAATCGCCGCCGTCCTGCTCCAGCGGAAACGATCATTTCTGCGCACTGACTTTAGGAAAACTAAACTTTATGGCGACCTCACTGCCCCTGCTCGCCCTGCGTACCTTCGTCGAGGTTGGCCAACGCGGCAGCATCAAGGCTGCCGCTCAAGCGCTGAGCGTCACCTCCGGTGCGGTCAGCCAACAGATCCGCCTGCTGGAAGATCGAATCGGCCTGGCGCTGTTCACCCGCCAGAGAAGCGGCTTGCGCCTGACCGAAGCAGGAGCCCGCGTTCACCCTTCCCTGCTCCAGGCGTTCGAGCAAATGGAGCAAGCGCTGCAGTCGCTGGAACAGATCAAGTCTCGCCAGACCCTGACGGTCAGTACGGTCGCAACGTTCGCCGCGTCGTGGCTGGTGCCGCGCCTGGGGCGTTTCAACCTGCGCCATCCGCACATTGAAGTACGGGTCGAGGCGACTTCCGCGGTGGTCGACATGCGCCGCGATCATGTGGATGTGGCACTGCGACACGGCTTGGGGGTCTACCCCAACCTGCACGTGACCCACCTGATGGCGCCTGTCCTGGTGCCGGTGGCCAGCCCCGGGTTCATGGCCGGGCGCTCCGGGCCTGGAGAGCCGGAGGAGTGCCTCGACTTTCCCCTGTTGCACGACTCTGAACGGGCAGACTGGCCCTTGTGGCTCACGGCACATGGGGTGGCAGAAGACCCACGCGCAGAACGCGGGACGGCGTTTGAAGATGACTTTCTGCTGATTCGCGCAGCGGAGGCCGGCCAGGGGCTGGCCCTGGTGCCCGTTGAATACGCCAGGGACGAAATCGCTGCCGGCCGCCTCGTGCAAGTCATGGATAAACCTTGGCCGGCTCGCTTTGCCTACTACGTCGTGACTCAACCGGATGCGATGCGGCGCGATGAGGTCAAGGCGTTTGTGGAGTGGGTCATGGAAGAAGCACAGGGCATGGCCTAGCCCCCCCTGCGGCTATCGCACCGGGTGCCTGGGCATCTGAAATGACTGTGTGTGCCGACACATTGGCTGATATCTTCCCCGCGCACCGAATCGCGTCCACTCGACGCCGACCCCATCAAGGAAGATGAAAACCATGAACGTAGTGTTCATCGCTTCGCTAGCAGCCTTATCGCTCGTTCAAACATCACTGTCCTTCGCGGACAATGCCAATGGGAAAAATCTCTATGTACAGAGATGCTCCATGTGCCACGGAACGGATATCAAAGGAACGGGGCCACTGGCAAACAAGAGCAATCCCCCTACCCCTGACTTGACAAGCGCCACGTTCAAAAAACGCTTGCATGATTATCCGGGCGTTATTGTCTCCTCGATAATCCTGCGCCCCAATGGCGACTTGATTCCCAGGACCTTGCGCGAGAACGGCGTAAAGCTGGTGCCGCACGCTTGGAGCGTTAACGATTTTCGCGATTTGAATCAATACATGAGCGGTGTGATTTCAAGAACCCGATGACTGCGAGATATGACGTGGATGGCTCTCATGTGGATGTCTCAATCATTCTGAACGGAAAAAGACTACGGTTTTACCGCTGGGCGTATTTACATCGCTGCGCCTTCAACAGGCCAGAGCAGCGCGTTAGGGCAAGGTAAAGCAGATGGCCGCGCGGATGTTATTGCGGCGTTGACGCACGTATCGTAGTCACTCGAAACCGAGCCGGTTTCCCCCGTCGTCTGCTGGCAAAAGGATGAGCACCATGACCCGCACCCGCCATATCCACCTACTGGCGACCTACAACCAGTGGATGAACACAAAGCTGTATGAGGCCGCCAGCAGCCTGTCAGATGAAGCGCTCTGCGTGGATCGGAAAGCCTTCTTTGGCTCAATTCTCGGGACGTTGAACCACCTGGTGGCCGGCGACACTGTCTGGCTGCAGCGATTCGCCACCCACCCAGCAAACTACCTGACCCTGGGACCGATTCGCCAACTTCCCGTCCAGCGCCTCGATCAGTTGCTGTTCCCGGATATCCGCAAACTGTCGGCACATCGCGTGTGGCTTGATCAGCAAATTGTCCAGTGGTCTGGCTCCATTGCAGAGTCGGACCTGGATCACACCCTTCATTACACCAGCATGAAGGGAGTACCCGCTGACAAGAACTTCTATGGGTTGCTCACGCATTTTTTCAACCATCAGACCCATCACCGCGGACAAGTGACGACCCTGCTTTCACAAGCGGGTGTCGACATAGGGGATACGGATCTGGTCGTGCTTATTCCATCCGAGCCTTGCGCTCTGGATAGCGCCTCCACAATGATGTAATGGCGTTATCAAGGAAGACACGCCATTGAAAATAGCTTGTGGCGCCCTGCTGTTGACCGGGCTGACGAGAGCCCTGTGGGTTTTCACTCTTGCACACGGGTGGACTCGCCCCCCTTACCCTGGGCGCTTGGCGCCTGAACATCGTCAGTCCTAGTCGAACGGTGAATCAATGTTTCTGAGCCTTGAAGTTCGCAGCTACGCGGGGGAAAGCCCTCACCACCAACATGACCATACTCAATTGGTCCTGCCGATTTCTGGCCGAATGGATATTGACGTGGACGGTCGCGGCGGCTGCATTGATCAGTCATTGGCAGCGCTGGTGACACCTGGCTCGGTGCATTCGCAGCAGACTCAGGTCGATAGTCGCTTTTTGGTTCTGGACTGTACGCCGACGACCTTGGAAACACTCCAGATCGGGCGTCTTGCTCAGCAAACATATGTGCCTATTCCTCCAGCGACACGTCGGCTGATCGAGTTCGCTGAGCTCATAGGCAACGCGCAACTCGCCATCGCGGCCTCACAGTTGGGGCCTCTGTTGTTGTCGTCCCTCAGCCCGGATACCTGCGGTTACTCAGACCCCATGGAGCAGTTGATCGCCCGTCTTCGGGCCAATCCTGGCGCTGACTGGAGTAACCCACTCATGGCTCAAGTCGCCAACATGAGCATGAGTCAACTGCACCAGCGATTCCGGCAGCTGTTCGAGATGAGTCCTCAAGCCTGGTTGACCGATTTACGCATACAAGAGGCCCAACGATGGTTGCGCGGCACCTCATTGCCGATCGCCGAGATTGCATTGCGTGCAGGTTTTTCCGACCAGGCCTCGCTGACGCGGACCATGCAGCGTTTGAGCGCCACAACCCCGGCTGTTTATCGTAAAGCGCAAAAACAGCCGCGGTAAAAAATCCCGCAGTTACCGACAATACGCCCGCGAGTCAGACGCTCCAGACTTCATGCTTTACGCTGTGGAGCGCGGGTGAAATGGTTGCTGATCGATCACTGGTGAAAGGCAGTGCCTACGGCATATGCGCAGGCCTCTGTTGGGGAGTGATTTTCCTGGGCCCGCAGCTAACGCCAGGCTTGAGCGGTTTGCAATTCGCCGTCCTCAGATTTCTCTGCTATGGCGCAATCTCGGCAGTCTTGCTTATGCCGCGCTGGAGGCGCGTTTGCGCCCATCTCACTCTGGCCGATTGGACGTCACTGTTCTGGCTTAGCCTGATAGGAAACCTCATCTACTACGCCTTGGTGGGCACCGGTGTGCAGTTAGTTGGCATTGCCACCACGTCCCTGATTGTCGGGCTCATCCCGGTACTCGTCACGTTGGCCGGTCGGCATGACGTCAACGCCGTTTCTTTGCGCAAGCTCCTGCCCTCGCTGTGCTGCGCGGTGGGTGGCGTCGTGCTTATCAGTTGGCATGCCCTGATCACTGGCGACCGACCCGATACGCTGACAACCATCGCCGGGATTTTATGCGCGACGGGCGCATTGGTGACATGGAGTTGGTTTGCGGTGAGCAACGCTCGACGGTTGGTTCAGGTAGCCAGCGTTTCCTCCCATGACTGGGCACTACTGACAGGGGTCATGACGGGCGCTCAGTCACTGCTGTTGGCGGCGCCGGTCCTGGGTTTTCAAGCGGGAACCCATGGCAGCGCCGAATGGCTGGATTTTTTCCTGGTGGCCGGTGGCGTAGCCCTTTTATCTTCGGTTGTCGGTGGCGCCTGCTGGAATCAAGCAAGCCGCCTTCTACCGTTGGCACTCAGTGGACAAGTGCTGGTGATTGAGACGTTGGCGGCGCTGGTTTTTGGATTTTCATGGGCGCATCGGTTACCCGACGCGTATGAAACGGCGGCGATTGCACTGCTGGTCACCGGTGTCCTCTGGTGCCTGAACTGTCATCGTCCTCCCCTCCCCTGTCGCCAGCAAAGTCGTCGCACGCCCGCTTGCCGTTCCAAGGCTCGGTGAGTGTTCTTCTCGCCTGGCGCGAGCCATCTGCGCCGGCGCCTCATCAGTGTGCAAAGGTGAGCTCGTCGATGGTTACCCCAATGTGAACCCAGATAACAGGCCGCTTACATCCGGTGATGTTCCAACAAGAAATCCACGAACAACCGCACCCGCGCCGGCATTGCCGAGCCACCGACGAACACCGCATGAATCGGTTCTTGGTCGCCAGGGTTCCAGGCTTCCAGCAGCGGTATCAGGTCGCCGCGCTGCAGGTCCTCGCTCACGCTGAACTCGCCGATACGCGCAATGCCGGCACCGACTCGCGCCAGTTGTGCCAGCGCTTCACCACTGCTGCATTCGATGTTGCCGCTGACCTTCAGGGAAAACTCACTGCCGTCGCGGATGAACGGCCAATTGGGTTCGGCACGCCGGAAGTTGAAGCGCAGGCAGTTGTGCCGTAGCAGGTCTTCCGGTTCCTGGGGGGTACCGTGGCGCTGCAGATACTCGGGCGATGCCACCACGACCTGGCCGGTGTCGCCGAGCCGGCGCGCGGTCAGCGGGCTGTCCGGCAGATGGCCAAAGCGCACCGCCACGTCGGCCTGGCCGCCGAGAATGTCGACGACTTCGTCGCCGAGGGTGAGGTCGACGACGATGTTCGGGTAGCGAGCGCTGAATGCTGCCACCAAGGGCACGATGGCCAGCCGCCCATGGCCAAGGGCGGCGCTGACCCGTAATCGGCCCCTGGGTACGCCCTGGTCGGCGATGGCTTCTTCGACCTCGGCCATGTCGGCCAGGATACGTCGGGCGCCGCGCAGAAAAGCCTCGCCCTCTGCGGTGAAGGTGATCGCTCGGGTGGTTCGCAACAGCAGACGGGTACCCAGACGGTGTTCGGTACGCGCGATGATCCGACTGACCGCCGAGGGTGTCAGCCCCAATGCACGCGAGGCAGCCGACAGACTGCCTTCCTGCGCCACGGTGGCGAACACGGCCATCTCACCTGACTTGCCGCTGAAGTCCATTTGTGCCCCTTACGCAAAGGTGATTGCCAGAAATGCTATCTACCGCCTGAAAAGAGTGGATCGTAGCATTAGCGGCATAGATAAGGAGCCCTCCATGCGTATCAATCCACCACTTGTCGCACTCGCCATTGGTGCCTTTGGCATCGGCGTTACCGAGTTCGCCCCCATGGGCATGTTGCCGGGTATCGCTGCGGATCTCGGCGTTTCCATTCCCGCCGCCGGCCTGTTGGTCAGTGCTTACGCCCTGGGCGTACTGCTCGGCGCGCCGCTGATGACCCTGACCACCGGCAGGATTCCCCGGCGCTATCTGCTGATCGGACTCATGGCGATTTTCACCCTGGGTAATCTGATGTCAGCCCTGGCGACCGATTACTACAGTCTGATGGTCGCCAGGGTGGTGACCTCACTGAACCACGGCGCGTTCTTTGGCGTTGGCTCCATCGTCGCCGCCAGCGTGGTCGCCCCAGAGAAACGTGCCGGGGCGGTTGCGGCGATGTTCATGGGCCTGACCCTGGCGACCATCGGCGGTGTGCCGCTTGCAGCCTGGTTTGGCGAACTGTTCGGCTGGCGCACCGCCTTCTGGGGCATTACCGGCCTCGGCGTGGTGACCATGGCCGCGTTGTGGTTCGCCCTGCCCAACTTGCCGGCGCCGCAAAGCGCCGGTGTACTGGCCGAAATCCGGGTACTGGGTCGTGGCCCGGTGCTGGGGGCGTTGGCCCTGACCGTCGTCGGCTCGGGCGCAATGTTTACTGTCTTCACCTACATCGCGCCCATCCTCAGCAGCGAGACCCACGCGTCCAGCGCTTACATCACGGCGATGCTGGTGCTGTTTGGTGTGGGGTTGACGCTGGGCAACATGTGGGGCGGGAGGGCCGCCGACCGCTCGATAGATCGCACCCTGATCGTTTCGCTGAGCGTACTGATTCTCGTCTTGCTGGCGTTCACCGTACTGATGCGTTGGCCGCTGCCGGCCGCCGTTGCCATCTTGATATGGGGTATCGCCAGCTTCGCCCTGGTGCCGCCGCTACAGATGCGCGTCATGGAAGCTGCCAAGGACGCGCCCAATCTGGCCTCGGCGGTGAACATCGGCGCCTTCAACTTCGGCAACGCGATTGGTGCGGCACTGGGCGGAGCGGTGATCAATGCCGGAATGGGTTATCCGGCGATTTCCCTGGCCGGAGCGGCTATGGCGGGTCTGGGGCTGCTGATGGTGTTGGCTTATGCCTGGCGTTCCCGAGCGACTGCAGCTGCGGTTGTGTGACGATGATGAGTGACGGCTAGCGGCCGATTCTGTTGAAAAAGTCGACTTCTGTTCCTACGGCAGAAAAGTACGCGTTCGAGATTGAAATTCGTGCGTTGCGCAGAGGGGGCAAGGCTCAGATTTGACGTAGCGGTGTGCAAAAATGGCATTTTCACCGTTCGATAAATAGGTAGCTCGACCGGGTCGACTTTTTCAACACAATCGGCCAAAAGCAGTCCTTCGGATGACAGTCACTACTGAGAATCAACGAGCTTTGCTTGGACGAAAGACCACCACGCTCGCCGCCACTAGCACCCACGCAGCAATACCGCCATATAGCATCACCCAGCCAAATCCGTCCGCCAAAGCTGCCTTGGCGACATCGATCGCAATCGTAGTCCCCTGGCCTGTCTGCGCCAACAGGGCAGAGTTGCCGACTGAAATATGCTCCGCCAGCAATCTCAGTTGCACATCATCGGGCGAGCCATTTAACTGATTGCGCAGGGAAGACAGGATGCCTTCCACCAAGATGAATCCCATCAGCGCGATATTGATGGCAAGACTGATCATACGAGCGCTGATATCAATGCCCGATGCCATGCCAGCACGCTCACTGGGCACCGACCCGGTGGTGGTATTGGTCACAGGCGTGTTGGTCAGCCCCAGTCCGATCCCGGCGATCAGGCAGCCAGGAAGCATCGTCAGCCAGCTGGCATGCGTAACACTGCTGCCCCATTTCATCAGCAGGAACCCCAGACCTATGGTGAACAAGCCCGCGGGAATCACCACATCAGGTCGATAACGCAACGCCAAGCGTTCGCCCAACGGCGGGATAAACAGCGTCGGCAGCGTATACGCCAGAAGCGCCAGACCGGTGCCAATACCGGCGTAGCCCAGGCTATTTTGAAAGTACAAAGGCAGGTAGATCATGAAGGGCCAGAAGCTGAAGTTCATGCCTGCCGACCCTAGCAACGCCCCCGAGAAACGGCGGATGCGAAATACAGAGAAGTCGAACATGGGATCGACATAGCGTCGCTGGGAGATGACAAAAACAATGAAGCTGAACATTGCCACACTCAGGCTGATGATGGCCGAACCGCTAGAGAAGCCCTCCCCTGCTCCCTGAGTGATGAACCAGGAAAGGCCTAAGACTGCCAGCGATAACGAAATAATGCCCAGCACATCCAGCCTGCGGCGCTGCGGATCACGTGACTCATCGACACCGACGAGCACCAGTACCAGCGCAAGCACGGCAATGGGCGCATGCACCAGGAACACCCATTTCCAACTCGACAATGCCGCGATAGCGGCGCCGATAATCGGACCGAACCCCAAACCGATGCCGAACACGATCCCCCAGGCACTGAATGCTTTGCCGCGCGCAGCTCCCGACTGGAATCGGTGAGACAGCACTGCCACCTGGCAAATCAGCATGGCACCACCGGACATACCTTGCAGAAATCGGCTTGCGACCAACACGCTGGTGCTTTGCGCCCATCCGCAGCTCAGAGAGGTAATGCCGAAAAGTACCAGGCTAATGACAAACACTCGCTTGCGCCCATACCGATCCGCCAGTATGCCGGTGGCCATCAGCACCATGGTGCAAGCGATGGTGTAAGCATTCATGATCCACTGCATATCGTTGAAATCGCTGTGCAGAACCGATTCAAGCGTGGGCAGGATTGCCGGCACGCTCGAGATTTCCAGGCCGAACATCAGCGAGGCCAAGCAAACGGCGGCTATTGTGAAAATATCTTTTTGCGAAGAAGAGAACGGCATCGTGATCTTCCAGATCAAGTTGATGGGCACTGGCAAGAGCGCCCCAATGGGAGTTGGCGCAATCGCCTCACCAGCGTCACCTGACATAACGCCAAGTGACCGGCCGCATTCTGGAAGTAATTAAAAAATGACAGAAATGATTTAATTTCGTAAGTTTTATTAATATTCATCATGAGTGGACTCAATGGACTTCGACCCAGCGCTGTTGCGTGCTTTTGTCGCGATCAAGGAGACCGGTAGTTTCACTCGTACCGCAGAGCGGCTGCACTTGAGCCAGTCAGCGATTAGTCATCAGATCCGGCGTTTGGAAGAACAGGCCGGTACCGCGCTACTGGTGCGCACCACCCGACGTTTGACGCTGACAGAAGATGGCGAAGATTTTCTGCGCCATGCCGAACACGTCCTGAGAGCGCAAGACGCCCTCTCCCGGCGTTTCGAAGCGTCATCGGTATCCGGCGCCGTGCGCTTCGGTGTACCAGAAAACTTTATCGGCGATGGCCTACCGCCATTACTGACTCGTTTCGCCCGACAATTTCCCGCCGTACGTCTGGATGTAACCGTCGGCACCTACCTCGACCTGCGTGCGCTGGTCGATGTCGATGGGCTCGATCTCGCCGTGGTCATGGCATTACCGGGCAGTCAGTTCGGCGGCACCGTGCTGCGCGAAACCCGGTTTGTCTGGGCCGCGGCGCAAGGGTTCGACTTTGCCGGCGGCGCCCCTTTGCCGCTGGCGTTTGCACCAGCGCCCTGCGTGCATCGCCAGGTGGCAGTAGCGGCATTGGAGAGTTCCACCGTGGATTGGCGGGTCGCCTTTACCTCTCCAAGTCAACAAGGACTGCGGGCGGCGGTATTGGCAGGACTTGCCGTCACCGCTCTACCGCTGGGAGATCTAGAGCCCGGCATGGTGGTGATTGACGGTCAACATGGCCTGCCACCGCTGGTGGATGCTGATTTCAGACTGATATGGAGTGTCACAGGAAAGACCCCTGCGGCAAATGCATTTGGGCAACTGCTGGTGGAGATGTCTGAATCGCCATCGATTTAGACAAGCTGGCTGCTATTTGAGGGTCAGTACCCTGTTGAATCCACAGCCACAAGCGGACATTCGAACCACACATCAATCCGGCGGGCTTGGCAATCTACTAGGCGAAAACTGGGATCGACCCATAACGCGTAAAGCGCTACCTGTGCCACACGACATCTTTCCAGCCTGTTCTGATTTTTAGCTGAGTGGGCACCCTTTCATGACAGACGGTTGCGGCGAAACTTTACAGTTTGTCTAGCTTTGGATATTGTGTCTGAAAGAGCCACTGTGCCAGGCGCGTAAAATGTCCAAGATCGAAATGCTAAAACTACTGGATAGGGACAGTGTCAATGCCCTAGTGCTACCCGAGCAGATCCTCTTCGCCGTTCGCGAAGCCTTCTCCCTGCATAGCGCAGGAGATGGCCAAGTCTTCCCCGTTGTTCGCGAAGCGCTGAGTAGGGGTGGCATCTTTGGAATCAAATCCGGTGGTATCACCAAGCAGGGCGTGCTCGGATTCAAAGCAGCCGGTTTCTGGCCCACTAACCGTGCGCTGCAAGGTGAGCCGCATCAAGCGACCATCCTGCTGATTGATCCTGCGACCGGACGGCCACTGTGTGTGATTGATGGCAACGCCATTACCACACTCCGTACAGGTGCTGCCGGGGCCTTGGGTCTGGAAATGTTTGCTCGTCGAGGCAGCTCGCGACTCTGCGTTTTCGGCACCGGCGTACAGGCCGGCATTCAAGTGGACTACGCGCTTCGCGTGATGTCCGGCATCAAGCATGTCACCTATCTGACGGCAGATGGCGTGCCGAGTGCCCAGTTTGAATCGCAGTTTTCAGAACGTGTTTCCATGCGCCACAGCGCATCGGCAAACGATGCCGTATCCAAAAGTGATGTCGTTATCACAGCGACGCCCGGAGGGCAGGTGCTGTTTGACCTGGACGCCGTCCAACCCGGTACGCACTTCAACTGCGTGGGTGCAGACACCAAGGGCAAAAGGGAAGTGCCGGAAGGGCTTCTGCCCAAGGCCAAAGTCTTTGTCGACGATAAAGCTCAAGCTTGCCAGCTCGGCGAAACGCAATGGGCGCCGGCTTCACCCGTAACCGAAATCGGTGACCTGCTGACAGGGCAAGTCGAATTCATACGCAGTGCCAATGACATCACCCTCTTCGACATGACGGGGTTGGCGCTGCAAGACCTGACCGTTGCTCAGCTTCTGTTTAAGCACGCCAATATCGAAGGTATTGGCCACGATATTTCTTGGCCGTGGTAAATCTCTAAGGACATTTTGCTATGCACATCACTCTGCCAACTTATCAAGACGTAGTGGACGCGGCTACGCGACTTGAGGGAGCAGCCAACGTCACGCCCGTTCTGACCTCTCGTACGATCAATGAGGAAGTCGGTGCACAGGTATTTTTCAAATGCGAAAACTACCAACGTACAGGTTCCTTCAAGTTCCGAGGGGCATACAACTCGCTCGCTAAATTCAGCGAAGAACAACGTCGAGGCGGTGTTGTAGCGTTCTCTTCTGGGAACCACGCACAAGGCATCGCTTTGGCGGCCAAGCTGTTGAAGATTCCGGCCACCATTGTGATGCCAACTGATGCTCCTGCAGCCAAGGTCGCGGCGACTAAAGGCTATGGCGCCGAGGTTGTGTTCTACGACCGCTATACCGAAGACCGCGAGGCGATCGGTCGGGCTCTGGCCGCCAAGCATGGCATGACGCTGATCCCGTCCTACGATCATCCAGACGTTCTGTCCGGCCAGGGTACTGCCGCCAGGGAACTGTTTGAAAGCGTCGGTCAGCTGGACGCCTTGTTTGTAGGCCTGGGTGGTGGCGGCATGCTGTCGGGAACCACCTTGGCGACGCGCGCACTGGCACCAGAGTGCACGCTGATCGGCGTTGAGCCTGAAGCAGGTAACGATGGGCAACAATCTTTCTATTCAGGTGAGATTGTTCACATCGACACCCCTGACACCATCGCTGATGGCGCTCAAACTCAGCATCTTGGTAATTACACCTTCCCCATTATTTTGAATGGTGTGAACCGAATTGTAACGGTCACTGACGAAGAACTGATTTCTGCAATGAAGTTCTTTGTTCAGCGCATGAAAATTGTGGTCGAGCCCACGGGATGTCTGGGGCTTGCGGCAGTAAGAAAGTTCAAGGATGAGCTCCAAGGCAAACGAATCGGCGTCATGATTACAGGCGGTAATATTGATATCGACAAGTTTGGAAAGCTTCTCCAGTCCTAAGAAAAGCTAGCGTTAGCTACTGAAAACATCAGGCGCTCAACAGCGCCTGACGGCACCGTCTTGCCGAAATCTAATGCACATACATTTAGCCCAGACAATATGGCCAAAAAAAATTTGGCCACTATAAAAAGAGGTGCACATGAAAAGCCGCCTTCTCGTTAAAGCGATAGTTATCGCGATGATTTCCGGCGTAGTCCTAGGAGGCACGCTCCACAGTCAGCTGGACGCTGCGGCCGCAAAAGAAATTTCCGGATACCTGAATCTGGTCACTGACGTGTTTTTACGTCTGATCAAAATGGTTATCGCACCCTTGGTGCTTGCCACCTTGGTGACCGGCGTTGCCAGCATGTCAGGAAACGGTTCGATGGGCCGTGTCGGCTTTAAAGCCATCACCTGGTTCCTGATTGCCTCCCTAGTGTCCCTGTTCATCGGTTTGCTCTTCGCCAACATTTTCCAGCCAGGTGTCGGTCTGAATCTGACTGTGAGCGGTGAAGCCGTGAACACGGGCTTGAACACTTCCGGCTTTAGCCTGCCGATCTTCCTCACCCATGTATTCCCTCGAAGCATTATTGAGGCAATGGGTACGAACGAAGTGCTGCAGATCGTTGTGTTCTCCCTGTTCTTCGGCTCCGCACTGGCGTTCGTCAAGGGCAAAGGCAAGTCGATCATCGTGGACATGCTCGAAGAACTGGCCAATGTCATGTTCAGGGTCACCGACTACGTGATGTATGTGGCTCCACTGGCTGTATTTGCAGCCATCGCCGCCACCATCACCGTGCATGGTCTGGAACTGGTCCTGACCTTTGGCAAGATGGTTGGACAGTTTTTCCTGGGTCTGGCACTGCTTTGGTCGTTGATCACGTTTGCCGGCTACCTGGCCCTTGGCCCACGCATCAAAGACCTGTTCAAGCATATGCGTGAGCCCATTCTGATCGCTTTCTCCACGGCGAGCAGCGAAGCCGCGTATCCGAAAACCATTGCCGCCATGGACAAGTTCGGCGCCAACAAGCGCGTAAGCAGCTTCGTACTGCCGTTGGGTTACTCATTCAACCTGGACGGCTCAATGATGTACCAAGCCTTCATCGTGATGTTCATCGCCCAGGCGTACAACATCGAAATGACCCTCTCCCACCAGATCATGGTGCTGTTGACCCTGCTGGTTATCAGCAAAGGTACTGCAGGTGTAGCGCGAGGCTCGCTGATCGTCCTGGCTGTGGGACTGCCGATGATCGGCCTTCCGGAAGCAGGCCTGCTTCTCATACTCGCCGTTGATCCAATCCTGGACATGGGACGCACCGCCACCAACGTTTTCGGCTGCGGTGTCGCAACCGCTGTCATCGGACGACACGGTAATGAAATTGAGGACGTTGAAACAGCAATCGATGCTGAGAGAAGTCCTCAAGCCGTTTAATCAACACATAGTTCTAACAACAATAAGAGAAGCGACAAATGATTTTGGTCGGCTCGATGTGGCCGGCCACCGGTTTGAGCACTGATGGCCCGGCCAATATCTATGAAGCGGTTCAGGTGGCAACGGACCAACAATCGAAAGGCCGCGGCGTCCTGGTTGTGATGAACGAACAGATCGATGGGTCGCATTGCACCGCTGGCACTGCCTCAAGGCCCGGCTCTACCACGTGTCGACATCATCTACAGCCACGCCAACATGGATGCCAAGCAAATTGAGCAGGCCATTGAAGACAAAGCCAAGGGCACCATTTTGGCTGGCAAGGGCGAAGGCGACACATCCAAGAGCTGACGCCGTGGGCATCGCCTGCAGCGTCGGCGCCACCCTATACAAGGTCACTTATGAAAATTGTTAGCACCGATGCGGCTTCCCAACCGGCCGGTCACTACTCGCAAGCGGTTGTTCACCAATGCTCGCTGTACATTTCTGGCCAGCTTCCCGTTAGTCCGGACGGCACTCACAACATTGAGGCGTCGTTCACCGAACAGGCACAAGTTGCACTGAACAACCTGCTGGCCATTCTGCATGCCGCAGGCTGCGATGCCTCCGACTTGGTCAAAGTCACCGTGTACGTAGCAGGCGTGAAGCACTGGCCGGCCTTTGACCGGATCTACTCCGACATGTTGGGCAGCCACCGCCCCGCTCGCGCTGTTGTACCGGTGCCAGAGCTGCACCATGGCTATCTGGTTGAAATTGAGGCTATCGCACGTATTGTGACCAACGCCGCTTGAAGCGCTGAAGGTACGTCCATTTCTGGCATTTCAGAGGAGATCGATGATGCTCAACGCGTTGCTAAGGGCCAAAGGCTGCCCCGTTTGATCAAAGCGTAACGGGGTGTTGATCACCTCGTGTCGCTATACACCGTTGCGCGAGATACACCCAGGTGAGAAGCCACCGTGTCCATGGCCTTTCGGATTTCAAGCAAACCAGACTCCTTCAGCTCTTGAAGCAAGGCTCTGCGGTCAGCGGCCTTCAGGGCACGGGGGGTGGTGGCCAGGCGCGCCGCAAAGTGATCTATCCTCGCCCGTATCGTGTCCGCGCCGCTTGACTCAAGCGACTCATTTGGGCGGTCGCTGCTGAACGAACCGAACTGATCAAGCATCCCTTGCAAACCTCTGAACAAGGTGAGGTCAACGTTCATGCAGAGCGCTGCCACATACCGTCCGGTGGAGTCCTTGATGCCAATGGATGTGCTTTTGGCTTGGCGCCCATCTTTGAATTGGTTTGGGTAGTTGGCGATGATTTGTGGGTAAGCAGGATCTGCGATCCTCGCAAGTCCGAGCTCCGTGGCGGGTTGCCCTACTTCCCTTCCTGAAAGATTGTTATGAAGGGCCAAAATTGCGTGCTCTGGATCTCGTAGATCGTGTAATACAACCTCACAGAACGGACTGAAGGTTTGACTTAAGCCGTCTGCAATTTGCTCCAGCTGACTGATCAGCGCTTGTTGCTCGGGGGTCGTTTTTTTCATATTGAAGATATCCAGCAAAAGTAGAAGGTTTCAATGAGAGGACGATAACAGCCTATGAACGGCTTTTTTCAGTGCCTTTCGTTTTGAATGATTCACTCAAGAAAGAAGTAAGAGCCTGTATTTTACGGGATCTGTTTTTTCTGTTCGGTATCAGCAAAAGAATCGGAGCGATCTCGAATTCCCAGTCCGCCATCACTCGGATCAAGGCTCCCTGGGCAATCGAATCAACCACGTCCCATTGCGAACGCAGAACTAAACCAAGATCCTGTTCTGCCCATCTGCGCGCCACTGCGCCATCATTGCTGACCATGCTCGCAAAGATTCGGACAGCTCTGCTCTCGTTGTCCATGCGCAGGTGCCAGTATGTCGCGTGTTCATCATTCTCACGAATACAAATACACCGGTGAGCCGCTAGGTCTTCAGGAGCTATCGGGGTTCCATGCTCTTTCAGATACAGCGGGCTGGCACACAACCATCGTTCATTGGATGCCAACACTTGAGCAGTCCATGAGCTGTCGCTGATGGAGCCAATGTGGATTACCGCATCGCAATTGCTCCGATCTGGCCAAGGGGTTTCTCGCAGGTCAAGCTCGATTCTTAGTTTAGGGTGAAGCTTGGCAAACCTTGCCAGTAAGGGCGCTAAACGCAACCGCCCAAAGCCGAACGGCGCAGATAGGCGGATCACTCCCTGAAGGCGCTCGTCGTCAGCCACCATTGAGTCTGACAGCTCCTCCAACGCCTGCAGCAACCGTCGTCCTTCCTCGGCCATGCGCTCTCCATCCTCGGTCAATACCAAGCGCCTGGAGTCTCGGCTGGCGAGCTTCATGCCCAATTCCGCTTCGAGTTTTCGCAGTCTCATCGAGAGGGCTGCCGGGGTGACCCTCAGCTTGCGAGCAGCCTCGCTCAATGAGCCGGAAACAGAAATTGCCGTAACCAGTTCGAGATCGGAGAACGTAATCATTAAGTAATTCTTAACATTTGTTTAAGTGACCGTTAACCAAAAATATACCGTACTGCGTAGAGTTGCAAACACACAGACCCCTGACGATTGTCACTGATAGCGCTGCAGGCGCGAGAGCGATCACCGACTTTTGCCGCACCCATGGTGAGCGGTTTGAGGTTTTCATCGAAATCGACAGTGAGCATCACCGCTCGGGTGTTCGTAGTGACGACCCAGTGCTGATCGAGATCGCCAGAATCCTTCATGAAGGTGGCGCTGTGCTCAAAGGCGTGATGACTCACGCCGGCGAAAGCTACAAGCTGAACACCCTTGAGGCGCTGCAGGAAATTGCGGAGATTGAACGTTCAGAATGCGTGACGGCTGCTGAGGCCATTCGGTCGGCGGGCTTGCCGTGCCAGGAAGCGAGTGTCGGCTCAACGCCCACCGCATTGTCCGCCGTTCACCTCGACGGCGTCACCGAGCTCCGTGCCGGCGTGTACGTTTTCTTCGATCTGGTCATGCACAATGTTGGCGTATGCCAGCTGGATGGCGATGAGTCGCGACCGGGGCACGCAGGCCCAGCAATGCGATTTCGGCTACGGCCTGGTGTGCGATGCTGAGGGCAAGCTCATCGACGGCTTCAGGTGCGCTCAGCCAACCAAGAGCACGGTGTGGCGTCTTTCGAGGAAGGCCAAAAGGTAGACATCGAGCAGCAGTTTCCTATTGGAACCCGGCTGCGTATTCTGCCCAACCATGCCTGCGCCACGGGTGCTCAATACCAAGCCTACGAGGCTTTGGAGGAAAATGGAGAGATCAGCCATTGGTCTCGCCTAAACGGATGGTGAGGATCAATTACACAGAATGGAGGCCGCCCCGAGTCGACCTCAATTCAAGCGTCCCCGCTCGATACCCTGCCTTCTGAACCTTTCCTAATGGTTCGCGCTTACCGCGCGTTACCCTCACGTTCCAAGCAATGGGCCACACTCATCAAGCCGGTGCGAGCACTTGATAACGACTCTGAACAAATCCGTTTTCGGATACCGATGAGTCAATCAGGCGCAAAACCCGCTCATCACCCAGTTGGCTGAACAGTGGAATCCCTTTGCCCAACAACACTGGAATGCGCGTGATAACAATCTCGTTGATCAATCCCGCGCAGAGGAATGCTTGAATGGTCTGCCCCCCATCTATGTAGAGATGCTTGAGACCTTGCGCCGCCAGGTGCGCCACGATGTGTAGTGGATCGCCGGCCAGTACATCGACCTTGCCACTCAGTGTTTGCGGCAGCGCCACCTGCCCATGGGAGAGCACTACGACCGGCGTGTGCTCGTAGGGCCATTCGGGAAAGGACAGCACCTTGTCCAGCGTCTTGCGCCCCATAACGATTGCATCAACCGTGGTCATGAACTGGTCATAACTGAGCCCTTTTAGTGCAGAGCACTCGTACTCAGGTCGATGCAGCCACTCAATATCGCCATCATTCCTGGCAATGAAGCCGTCAACACTTGCCGCGATGAAGACCGAACATTTCGTATCCATGGTCTGGAAGCCTCCTGTTTGGGCAGCGTTTATAGCATCAACTGAAGCCCTGAGCTCACAGGGGAAGTCGCTTGATCACGAGCTCGCTCGGTAGTGACCTCAACGAGGCTTGTCCACCAAGTGCCCGCGCGCTTCCAAGACCCCGCACAAAAAGTCCAGCGCTCGACGAAAAACAGGATGGCAATCGCCATAAGGCAAGTGGTCGAGCGAAGCCCAGAAAAACGCGAAGCGGTGACCCTGGTCATCGAGTGTCTGATGTGACCATTGTTCAGGTGTGGGTCCACCCACCTGGCAAAGGTGAAACGACCAGATCTGACCGTGATGACCGGAGTCCCAACACCCGAGATCGTCTACGATTTCGGCGGCGCTTATACCCGACTCTTCCGCCAGTTCACGCAGGGCAGCTCGACCCGGCGTTTCCCCTTTTTCAATGGTGCCCTTCACCAGTTGCACCCCGGCTTGAGGATGCAGGAACAAAAGGATCCTGGGTGGCCACGCAGAAGAAAGAACGACTGAGCAGGCCTTGTCAGGGCGCATGGCGATTTCCTTATCGGTAACGAAGGCGCGCCATCATACGCTTTCAGCAGGTGCCTTGAGCAAACGCGGCTAGGCGCGTTCACGCCGCTATAGTCGACTCTATTGACGACCGTACTTCCAGGAGCTTTTCCAGTGTCTGACATGCCGACCCATTTCGCTTACACAAAACGCTTCAACGCCGTGCTCGCCTACATTGATGCCAATCTCGAAGGTGACTTGTCGGTGAAGACGTTGAGCCGTGTGGCGAACTTTTCGGCATTTCACTTCCATCGACAATTCACCGCGTTCGTTGGCGTGCCTGTCTCACGTTATGTGCAACTGATGCGTCTGCGCCGCGCGGCACATTGCCTGGCGGCCCGCGCTGATCACTCGGTAATGGACGCTGCACTTAATGCCGGCTTTGAAAGTCCCGAGGCATTTAGCAGGGCGTTCAGGCGGGCGATCGGCATGACGCCGAGTGCGTTCAGGAAGGAACCCAACTGGCAGGTCTGGAATGCGGTATTCGCAATCCCTCACTTCTCCAGGACCATCATCATGCAAGTAAGAATCGTAGATTTCCCTGAGGTCAAGGTCGCAGCGCTTGAGCACCGCGGGCCAGCCGGGCTCGTCAGTGAGAGTGTGCGCAGGTTCATCGAGTGGCGCATGCACAGCGGACAATCGCCGCAGGCATCGAGTCGCACCTTTGGCATTCCCTATAACAACCCCGATACGACACCTGCACACGCATTCCGGTTCGCCATCTGCGGCGAGATTCATGAGGCGGTGGCGCCGAATGAGTTCGGCGTACACGAGATCGTCATTCCTGGCGGTCGCTGCGTCGTGGTGCGACACGCGGGATCACCGGATCACATTGGTGAAACGATCTATCCGATCTACCGCGACTGGCTTCCTACCAGTGGCGAGGAACTTCGTGACCAGCCACTGTTTTTCAATTATCTGAGCGCCTATCCCACGACACCGTTGGATCAATGGCAAACAGATGTATACGTTCCGCTGCAATAGCGCGGTAACAGCTTTCGACCCTGAGCGGGCGTTGACGAGCGCCCGCTCAAGGTCGACTTCAGTCGGTCGTGACAGGCAGAAAACAGCCATACGGACGTCAAAAGCAGTTAAACAAATATGCCCCTTAAGCGCTCCAAGCAAGTTTCGGAATGAAAAAAGCTGCCAAAAGGCAGCTTGCTACCCTTCATTGGCTCACGCTTCGTAAGCAATGGCGTAGCTGTTACCGGAGCGCTTGATATGAGCAAAGCCAAGCGAGCCCAAGTGCATGCCAGCAACCATCAAGTTGTCTGAACTAGCAACATCCAGCAATCTCGTTCGCGTGGCCGCCGATAGCAGCGGGTCCTGGTCGAATGCAATCGTGACATCGGGGCGCGCAATCTGAATCTCAGGAAAGTGAACGATATCACCCCACACCAGCAGGCTGCCCACCCCGGACTCGAAGCAGTATCCGCAGTGCCCGACGGTATGCCCAGGCAACGGCATCGCGCTGATGCCTGACAATACGTCATTGGCGGTGAACGGGCGCAGATTTTTCCGGTACCGCTCGAACACCCTTCGTGCAAACAGAAAGTTTCCGCGGGCGCGTTCACTGGCCTGGCCAAGATGGCCATCGTCCTCCCAGAACATTAGCTCTCGCTCGTGCACAACCAACTCAGCATTGACGAATGCCATTTCTCCCACTGCGTTTAATAAGCCACCGATGTGGTCGGGGTGCGCGTGGGTCAGCAGAATCGTGTCTATTTCGCCGGGTTTCACGCCAGCCAATGCAAGATTGGCCGGTAACTCGCCGCCCCATTGTTTGAAGCCACCGGCCCCGGCGTCGATCAGAATCGTGCGGCCACGCCCACGTACCAGATAACAATTGATATGGATTGAGGCTGGATTGCTGATCCCGGCAGCTAACTGAAGTCGGGCCGCCTCCGTTGGCGTGATGTTGGCTAGAAAATCCAGGCTAGCACCCAAGTAGCCGTCGCTGATGGCTGTGATTGAATAATCGCCAATGTGCTGGCTGGGAAGTCTCCCACGATGTATGTCCACGTTACTCATGACTGTAACTGCACAGTCATTGCACGATACACATTCAGTCCCGGCAGATCGATGGCCCTGGCCTGAGCGCAATCCAGTTTGGCCAGCCAGCGGTGCGCAGGGGTACTGTCCAAAGCAATGGCGTGTAGCGCTATAGGTGTAAGGCCTAACTCAATCAGTACTTGAGGGCCTTGTTCACTGACCAACAGGAATTCGTCCGCGCCCACGGCAACTGCTCGGTCCGGGCCGGCGTAGAGGTTGCGTCTCCAATCAGTGATGTGCGACTGCCAACGGGAAAAGTTGCCGCCCCCTTTTTGGCGGTACTGATCGCTCTGCAATACGGCAAGCGTGTCGACTGAATGTAGGGCCAAGTAGGCCGGATAATCGCCGCTCAAGGCTTTGAATCGCTGTGAGGAGCTAAATCCACTCACCGAGATCAACGCGGGCAGTTTTTCCAGGCTGTAAAACGCATTCCACTCGGCTTCGCTGGCGGGATCAGCGTAGTTGCATTCGACTGTGTAAATCATCATGGCACTTCATTTGTTGATGTTTCATCATGCTAGCTGCACGCCAAGCAGCCATAAAACGACTTTTTGGCACCCGTCAGTGACTAAAAATCAAGGTCGGTGCTTTGACTTGAACCAGGAAAGCCCATGCGTCGAAAGCTCCCGAGTAACGCTGCCCTGATAGCCTTTGAAACAGCAGCCCGCCATGGCAGTTTTGCCCGTGCCGCAAACGAATTGGCCTTAACCGAAGGTGCCATCAGTCGGCAGATAGGCCGCCTGGAGGCCTTTCTCGGCGTCACGCTATTCGAGCGCGTTGGCAACCGTGTGCGGCTCTTACCTAATGGTGAGCGCTACGCTGCCCAAGTGCGCGAACTACTCGACCGACTCGACAGGGACAGCCAGTATTTGATGGGGCAGCCCAGCGACGGCGCAAGCCTTGATATTGCCGTCAGTCCAACCTTTGCCCTGCGCTGGCTAATTCCTAGGCTGTCTGGCTTTGGCGAGCAACACCCGAATATCTGCGTGCACCTCTCGGAGCGTATGGAGCCATTCGTGCTTGCCGGTAGTGGCTTTGATGCCGCCATCCATTTTGAGCACCCGGCCTGGACAGGTATGCACACGCACTGCCTGTTGAACGAAGTGTTAATACCGGTTTGCCACCCTTCCCTCCTGAATCCCGGCAAGCAAGCAACTGCTCTGGATTCACTGCCGCGATTACACCGACGACAGAACCCGGATGCGTGGCAGCGCTATGCCCTGGAAACCGGAATTGTCCTGAGCAACGCAGCGATGGGCGCGCGCTACGATTTGCACGCGATGTTGATCGAGGCTGCACTGGCGGGGCTCGGCGTGGCACTCGTACCGCACCTGTACGTGGAAACAGAGTTGGCGCAAGGTCGGCTGGTTGCGCCATGGCCCCAGGAGAAGAATATCGCCAAGACGTTTTGCCTCGTGTTACCCGAACCCCTTGAGCTAAGCCGCGCTCCCATCCAGGCATTTGCGCATTGGCTGTTGGAGGAAGCGCACGTGAAGTAGGGGCATGCAGTGGTGCCCGTACCGGATCGGTTTCGTATGCCACACGAATGCTAATCCCCCGATGGTAAAAGTGTCGGTGCGCGACCGGTTATTCAGTGGGTAAGTGATGAAAATGTTGCGGTGGCTTTTGGCCGATTTTCGCCTTCCACCGTCAGCTTTGGGTCGACTCTGTTGAAAAAGTCGGTTCTTCTGGACTGTCTACATACTGACCACTGAAAACGCCTTTTTTGCGCGCTGCTACGCGAAATCCGAGTCCGCAATCCTCTGCTCAATGTAAAGATTTCAATCTCAAGCGCGTACTTTTCTACCGTGGAAACCATGGCCGACTTTTTCAACAGAATCGGCCAACAGTGGACATTCAGAATCATTTTTCCAGGCCCACTGGGAGCAATTGAGACGGATGTGACAGTACGACCCGAGTAGAGCTTTTCGTTGAAAGCAGAGCCCCTCAGGCCCAATGATAGAATCCCGTTTTTGAAAAAGGAGTTTCATCTGTGGAGGCTGGAAAAAAGAGTTGCCCATACTGCGCGGAAGTCATCATGGCTGAAGCCATTTTATGCCAACACTGCCAATCTGATCTAAGGCAGAAAAAACAAGGGCCACTCCCCTCAGAAAAGAGAATGGGCCCTGTCAGCAAGGGCCTTATCGGAACCATTATCGCCATCACCTTGTATTTGGCGTTTGGTTTGTTTGTCAGTAACCGCTCGCAAGACAAGGAAATAACGCAGGCCCGAGAGGCCACCGAACTATGCCGCCAGGAAGTCAACAGCTATTCCGGAGCGGAAATCGGGAAGAAAATCGTTGAAGACACGTGTCGAAAACTTGAAGGCGAATTCCGCAAGAGTTTTGGTCACGAGCCGTAGGAAAAGCCGATTATGAAGTTGGGTCACTGGCAAACTCGCGATCAGCCAAACAACTCAAGACGCGCGCACAATGAATTGCTGATGCCTGCGACAGGCTCGCGTCCGGCAAGAAGCACGTTTGCTGTTTCGACCAGTCCGGTTATTACAGCAAGGCCTTCCGTGCGCCCGAGGCAGAGAACTTCTAAATGGAACAGTGCGCCCCATTGCTGCCGCTGACCACAGGCAGCATTCGCCCCTTCACGACAGGCCGCCAGCCACCTCGGACAATCGCCTGCCCTCAGGCCTCCAACCCGAACGGGTCGTCTATGCAATGGCTCGGCTGGGTAAACCAGCGTGGGCCAGCGGCGGTCATGTAGAAATGATCCTCCAGGCGAATGCCGAACTCGCCCGGCACACAAATCATCGGCTCATTGGAGAAGCACATGCCCTCGGCCAGCGGCGTCTGGTCACCCCGCACCAGGTAGGGCCCTTCGTGAATGTCCAGGCCGATGCCATGTCCGGTGCGGTGCGGCAGACCGGGTAACGCGTAGTCCGGGCCCAGACCCGCGGCTTCCAGGCTAAGCCGCGCGGCGGCATCTACCACCTGGCAGGGTTCGCCCAGGACCGCGGCGTCGAAGGCGGCCTGCTGAGCGGCCTTTTCCAGGTTCCACAGGGCGCGCTGGCGGTCGTTCGGGGTGCCGAACACGTAACTGCGAGTAATATCCGACTGGTAGCCGTGGAGCAGGCAGCCCGTGTCGATCAGTACCATGTCGCCGTCCTTGAGCACCTGCGCGTGCTTCACCCCATGGGGGAAGGCGCTGGCCTCGCCGAACAGCACGATGCAGAAGGTCGAACCCGGCGCGCCCACCTTGCGGTGCGCCTCGCGGATGAACTCGGCAACCTCGGTGGTGCTGATGCCGGCGTGCAGGATGCTGGCGGCAGCCTTGTGCACCTGCAAGGTCATGTCTTTGGCGCGCTGCATCAGCGCCAATTCGGTAGCGGACTTGTGATAGCGACACAGGTTTGTCACGCAAGAAGCGTCTATGAACTCAAAGCTCGATCCGAGGCGGCGGATTGCCTCGAACATGCAGAACGCCAGGGACGGGCACAGGCCCACCACGGCGTCGGCAGCGACGCCCATTGCAGCGAGCATGTCGAGCAGCAGGCGGTAGGGACTCTCGTGCTCATGCCAACCATGGATAACCCCATCCACCTCGCGGAAGTCGCGGATGGTGCCCTCTTCGAAGGCCGGGGCGATATAGGCCAGCGGGCCGTTGGCGGGCAGCACGGCGCCGACCAGGCGTTCGCTCGGGCTCCACTTCACTCCGGTGAAGTAGTAGAGGTTGCTGCCAGCGTTCAGGTAAAGGGCTGCGATGCCCTGCTCGCGCATCAGGCGCTGGGCCTTGGCAATGCGTAACTGGTATTCGTCGAGGCCGATGGGCTCCATGCCCGCGGTCATCTTCGCCAGGCCGGCCAGCGCCTGTTCCGCAGTTTTGCCACCTACACCCACTGTCATCTCGTTCTCCCGAATTACATTGCAGTGCTGGAAATTTAAGCCCGACTTAAACCAGCGTCAACACCTATTTTCAGTGCAGCTTAATTTTTGTCAGGCGAAAAGCCTTTTCTGCGATGCGCCGCCCGCTATACTGGCGCCTTTCAGATTTCGAGCCACGCCAATGTCCGCAGAACAGATCGGGGAACGGTTGCGCCGCTGCCGCCGCGCCGCCAACAAGACCCTGAACCAAGTCGCTACTGAAACAGGCCTCACCGCCAGCTTCCTGTCCCAAGCGGAACGTAACCTCACCGGCGTGTCCATCTCCTCGCTGGCGAAAATTGCCAAGGCCTTGGGCGTTGCGCTCAACAGCCTGTTCGACCAACCCACCCAGCCCCAGCCCGACTCCCACCAGGGCCAGCGTGTGCGGTACTCCATCGGCAGCCAGCCGCTGGTCTACGAGCGCCTGTCCAGCAACTTCCCTGGCAACCTGATCAACGCGATGAAGATGTCCATGGCGGTGGGCTACCAGTCCGAGCTCATCTCCCACGAAGGTGCCGAGTTCAGCTATGTGCTCTGCGGGCAAATCGTCTACACCATCGAAGGCCACACCTACCCGCTCGGCCCGGGGGGATCGGTGCATTTCGACTCCACCAAGCAGCATTCCATCGCCAACGCTGGCGACGATGTTGCCGAAGTGCTGGTCGTCACCACCATGGGTGGGCTGCTCGACGACCACCCAGCGACCTGACGGGCCGCTGGCAAAATGTAAGCCTCACTGAATTTAAGTTGTAATTAATTTTAGAATCACTTAAGTTTTGCCTCGGCCGGTGGCGGTGCGAGCCCCCTCTCTCCCCTTCAGCACTACCGCCCGAGCCAGGACGTCGGCCTTCGGCTTCCTGTTCAAATGACGGGCAGCCTACAGCCCGCAAAGCCGCAGGGTCAGGTGCATCCCCCTGGAATGAACGACCTGATCTGCCGCCCTCAAAATAATAACAATGAGGTTCGCATGCGCAAAAAAACCACGCTCAAGACCCTGATTGCCGCCAGCCTGATCCTAGGCTGCGGTTTCACTCACGCCGCCAGCAACCTGGTGTTTTGCTCCGAAGGCAGCCCAGCGGGCTTCGACCCAGGGCAATACACCACAGGGACCGACTTCGACGCCTCAGCCGAAACCGTGTTCAACCGTCTCTCGCAGTTCGAACGTGGCGGCACCAAGGTCATACCGGGCCTGGCAACCCGCTGGGACGTTTCTCCCGATGGCCTGACCTACACCTTCCACCTGCGGGAGGGGGTCAAGTTCCACACCACCGACTACTTCAAGCCGACCCGCGACTTCAGCGCCGACGACGTGCTGTTCACCTTCAACCGCATGCTCGACAAGAACATGCCGTTCCGCAAAGCCTACCCCACCGAATTCCCCTACTTCACCGACATGGGGATGAATGAAAAGATCGCCAAGGTCGAAAAAGTCGACGGCCATACCGTCACGTTCACCCTCAAGGGGGTCGACGCAGCCTTCATCCAGAACCTGGCCATGAGCTTCGCCTCTATCCAGTCAGCCGAATACGCTGACCAGTTGCTCAAGGAAGGCAAGGCCAAGGACATCAACCAAAAGCCGATCGGTACTGGCCCGTTCGTGTTCAGCAAGTACCAGAAAGACGCGCAGATCCGCTACAAGGGCAACAAGGATTATTGGAAGCCTGAAGACGTCAAGATTGACAATCTGATCTTCGCCATCACCACCGACGCCTCGGTGCGCATGCAAAAGCTGAAAAAGAACGAATGCCAGATCACCTCCTTCCCGCGCCCGGCCGATATCAAGCCGCTGCAGGAAGACAAGAACATCAAGATGCCTAGTCAACCAGGCTTCAACCTTGGCTACATCGCCTACAACTTCACCCGCAAGCCGTTCGACACGCTTGAAGTGCGCCAGGCGCTGGACATGGCGGTCAACAAGCAAGCCATCATCGAAGCCGTTTACCAGGGCGCCGGCCAGTTGGCCGTCAACGGCTTGCCGCCGACCCAGTGGTCCTACGACGAAACCATCAAGGACGCCGGCTACAACCCGCAGAAAGCCAAGCAATTGCTGGCGGCTGCAGGCGTGAAAGAAGGCACCGAAATCACCCTCTGGGCCATGCCGGTGCAGCGCCCCTACAACCCCAACGCCAAGCTGATGGCCGAAATGCTCCAGGCCGATTGGGCCAAAATCGGCATCAAGGCCAACATCGTCAGCTACGAATGGGGCGAGTACATCAAGCGCGCCCATGCCAGCGAGCACGACGTCATGCTGATCGGCTTCACGGGCGACAACGGTGACCCAGACAACTGGCTGGGCACCCTGTACACCTGTAACGCGGTCAACGGCAACAACTTCGCCAAATGGTGCAATGAGGACTACGACAAACTGGTGAGGGCCGCCGGGGCCACCGCCGATGTGGATAAACGCACCGCGCTGTACAAACAAGCGCAGCATGCCCTCAAAGCGCAGGTGCCGATCACCCCGGTCGCCCACTCCACGGTCTACCAGCCGATGCGCGCCAGTGTGAAGGACTTCCAGATCAGCCCCTTCGGACTCAGCAGTTTCTACGGCGTCTACAACGCACAGTGACCGGCAGGGGCCGGCCAAGCGGCCCCTTCGCCTTCCTCGAGCCGGAGCCTTTCCCTTCGCAGCCTGAACGGCTGAGAACGGCCAGCACGATGACCGGCATTACAAAAAAATAAGGAGTGAGTCGCCCAAATGCTGAGTTTTATTGCCCGCCGATTGGGGTTGTTGATCCCCACGTTCTTCGGCATCACCCTGCTGACTTTCGCGTTGATTCGCATGATTCCCGGCGACCCTGTGGAAGTCATGATGGGAGAACGCCGGGTCG
>NZ_CAXAQF010000034.1:0-41403 GCF_963970735.1 Pseudomonas sp. RA_35y_Pfl2_P32 | reverse complement strand
GCTCCGACTCCATCGGTAACAAATGTCAGATCGGCCACCAGGATGAAATCATGGTGCTGGCTTATTCACACGACATGCTCACGGGCAATGACGGTAGCGTGGCAGGTGGGCGTGGCAAGCACATGCCGATCATGATTACCAAGGGTATCGACAAGTCATCACCGCTGTTGGCAAGTGCCCTGCATGAGGCTGAAGAAGTGGAGTGCAAAATAAACTTTTACCGCACCTCTGCGGCTGGCGGCCAAGAGCGGTACTATTCAATACACCTGACCGGTGCACGTATCGCTCGTATCAGCTTGCAAGTTCCCCATGCCATTCGTATGAATGACGCAGAGCCCCAAGAGTTACTCTCCATTCGTTATAGGAATATTGCCTGGGCGCACGTTCCCGGTGCCACAAGTGCTTACAGTGCTTGGGGGAATGAAGGTGAATGAGGCTTCTTGTGATATTCACGATGTCACCAGATCGGCTTCCGATCTGGTTGCAGTTGGTTGCAGCATAGGCATGGCGCATATTCCTGATGGCTTTGCGCGACTTCGATTTAGCGCGATTGTCTCCTCCTATGTGGATGAAGTTATTCAGGCGGTTGATGAGGGGGGGTAGTGCGTGGCAAGCGCTACAGGATATAAGAGCCGAGTACGAAGATTTATCATCAAAGGCGCGGTTCTATCTTCAGAATGGTATTGGGGTTGCGGCGGGGGTGATGCAGGTGCAGACAGGGGGGGCGATTATCGGAGGCTCGAGAGGGCTCGGCGCAGCTCCTGGGGCACTCATGGTTGGGCATGGCGTTAATAACATCTATGAAGGTATGGCGAATATCTATCGTGGGCCGGATGCGCCAGGTGCGGTTGGGCCAGTTAGGTATGTCTATAGAACTGCGTTCGGTAATGACAAGGAGGATGTGGCTTATTATTCTATTGATTTACTTGTTTCTGCATACGGAGTCCTAAGGTCAGTGTCAAAGCCTGGTTCGGTTGAGCTGTTCAGGCGTGATCCGATTAATTATGAGATGGCTTATCGACAAGCTGGAAGGTTGTCTTTGTCTTTTGAGGTGTTAGTTGATTTGTTGGCGATAGATGCGATTATTTCAGAGGGAGGCGAAAAATAGATGATTTTGTGGGTGGTGGATTCTGTTCATATAATGCCACGCATTCTTGGAGTGTAAAATCGCAAGCCGCAAATTGTCATGACTGTGTATGTTGTAAAAAAGATAGGCCAGAATTTTTCTTCTATATTGAAAGCCATAACGATTCCGCGTGCAATGAGGCCGGAAGGGAGTCCGGAGCAGCCTAAAACTAATAGTGTGACTGAAATGTGGTATCGAATATTTTCAAGATTCATTAGCCTTCATGTCCCGTTGATATGAGCCCCGAGATTAGTACGACCATTCAAAACAAATCAACTCTTCTTCAGTAGGCGCAGGACAGCGTTTGTAAATAAATTTGACCGGCGCTCATGCCCGGCGTCACCTGCTCGCCAAGATGATCCGCTATTACGAACGGCATTCGCGGTATCCTGAGCGCCCTGAACCCGGACCGCTTTCCATGCTGGTGATTTCCAACAACGTGCATCTGCCGGATGCCGAGATCGAGTTGACGGCCATTCGCGCGCAAGGTGCCGGTGGGCAGAACGTCAACAAGGTCTCCAGTGCCGTGCACCTGCGTTTCGACATTCCGGCCTCGTCCTTGCCCGAGTTCTACAAGGAGCGCCTGCTCGCGCTGCGCGACAGCCGGATCACCAGCGATGGCGTGATCATCATCAAGGCCCAGCAATACCGTACCCAGGAACAGAATCGGGCGGATGCCCTGGAGCGATTGACCGAGTTGATCCTGGCCGCCACCAAAGTGGAAAAGAAGCGCCGCCCGACCAAGCCGACCCTGGGCTCGAAGAAGCGGCGACTGGAGTCCAAGACCAAGCGGGGGTCGATCAAGGCCGGGCGCGGCAAGGTGGATTTCTAGCGGTTTTCCCGCAACCGCGGTGCCTGGCGGTACAGATAGATGCTCAGTGCCAGGCCGCTGAGGGCTGCGAGGGCGGCGAACAGGAAGATCGAGGCGAAGCCGAAGCCTGCGGCGATTGCGCCGGCCAAGGGGCCGGTAATGCCCAGGGACAAGTCGATGAACAGCGAATAGGCGCCGACGGCCGCGCCACGGCTGGAAGCGGGCACCAAGTTGACCGCTTCCACGCCCAGGGCCGGGAACACCAGCGAAAAACCGAATCCGCTCAACGCCGCCCCGGCCAACGCCCAGTTTGCGTCGGGGGCCAGCCACAACAGCAGCAGGCCGAGGGTTTCTACCGACAGGCAGGCAATCGCCACCCGGAAGCCACCTAGACGATTGATCAGGTTACCGAACAGCAGGCGCGCGCCGATGAAGCAGGCGCCGAACAGGCTCAGGCACAGCACGGCGTTATCCCACTGTCGGGTGGCGTAATACAGGGTGATGAAGGTGGCGATGGTGCCAAACCCAATGGAGCCCAACGCCAGCCCGCAGCCATGGGGCAGCACCCGACCCAGCACATGCAGGAAGGGCAGGCGTTCGCCGCTGACGATGGGGGCTGCGGTTTTTGGCCAGGCCAGCAACAGGCCGACCAGCGCCAGCAACATAATGCTCAGGCCCATGCTCCACAGCCCGTACTGGCGCACCAGCAGTACCCCCAGCGGTGCACCCACCGCCAGCGCGCCGTAGCTGGCAATGCCGTTCCAGGAAATCACCTTGGCGGTGTTCGGCGCGCCCACCCGGCCGATGCCCCAGCCGATCGAACCCGACCCCACCAGGCTTTCCGCACTGCCGAGGACCAGGCGGCCGATCAACAGGCTGATCAGGCTCACCATCGGCAGGCTCTGGGTCCAGGCCGAGAGCAGCATGAATACCCCGCTCAGGCCGCAGCCGGCCAGGCCATACATCACCGCCAGTTTGCTGCCCTTGTTGTCGATGATGCGTCCGGCATAGGGGCGGCTGAGCAGGGTGGCGAGGTATTGCACGCTGATCACCAGGCCCGCGATCACCGCGCCAAACCCCAGGTCGCTGTGCACATAACCCGGCAAGACAGCCAGGGGGATGCCGATGTTCAGGTAGCCGATGAAGGTAAACAGGACGATGGAAACGACTTGCAGCGTGACCGCCATGGGGCGCTGGGGATCTGGCATGGGGAGAGTCCACGGGACAGCAGGATAGATAGGCTGCTTATGATACCGGTGGTTGGCGGCGCGAAGGGGGAGAATTTGCCGGGTTGGCCGGCTGGATTCGATCAGGCCTGGCTGGGTGCGACCAGTTGGGTGGTGACCAGGGCGGCGAGGGCGTTTTCCTGGCTGCCGAAACGCTCCAGGAGCAGGGCTTGTTTCTCGGGTGTCAGGCGGTTCCAGACGTCGATCATCTGTTGCGCGGTATCGATCAGTACGCTGGCCTGTGATTCGTCGAAGGTGTCGGTCATGGCGGGGGCTCGGGTTTCAGGCTGTGTGGAAAGCGCATCAGTCAGCGCTTTCCACACGGTCTGGGTAGTGCGTTTAGGCTTCGCTGTCGGCCTTGCGGCTACCAGTGGCTTCCTTCGGCTCGGGCTGTTGGGCACCGGCTTGTTGCGGGGTTGTCTGCTCAGTTTCGTGCAGGCTTGGGAAGGGGAGATTCGGGATCTCATGCATGTTGCTTGCTCCTCGCAAAGTCTGTTTGTAAATCGCTGTGTAGAACCGCGCTTTCAAAAAGCCTTGGCAGGATACAGCAGGAGAAATGACAAACAGACTTTTATCTCGGATTTCTGCGACAGATGGCCGCACCAAGGCAGCACGACCCCTGTAGCAACTGCCGGGCCCGCGAGGCTGCGTTCGAGGGCGCAGTCCTCGCCGGGGCGGTGTGATTGCCAGGCGTCTGCTGCGCAGCCGAACGCAGCCTCGCAAGCTCGACAGCTGCTACGGGCGGCTACGTTTAGTCACGGCAGACGTCGGCGATCGCCTGGGCCAGCAGGTCCAGGCGCGTGGCGTCGATCCCGGCCACGTTGGCGCGCCCCGAGCTGACCATGTACACGCTGTGTTGCTCGCGCAGGTTTTTCACCTGCTCTGGGGTCAAGCCCGTGTAGGAAAACATCCCGCGCTGTACACCGATATGGGCGAAACGCTCGCGCAGACCGTGGGGTTCCAGTGCTTCCACCAGGCCCGAACGCAGTTGGGCGATACGCTGGCGCATGGCTTCCACTTCGTCGGCCCAGCGCTGTTTCAGCTGCGGGTCGCCGAGGATGGTCGCCACCACGGCCGCGCCGTGATCCGGTGGCGTCGACCACAGGTTACGGGCGATGTGGGCCAGTTGACTGCGTACATCAGTCAGCTTTTCGGCATCCTTGGCGCAGACAATCAGCGCCCCGGTGCGATCGCGGTACAGGCCGAAGTTCTTCGAGCAGGAACTGGTGATCAACAGCTCAGGCAGTTCCTCGGCGAACAAGCGCACGGCCCAGGCATCCTGCTCCAGGCCATCGCCAAAGCCCTGGTAGGCGAAGTCGATCAGCGGCAACAGTTCGCGGCTGCGCACCACGTCCAGCACCCGACGCCAGTCATCCTTGGACAGGTCGAAACCGGTCGGGTTATGGCAGCAGGCGTGCAGCAGCACCACATCGCCCTTGGGGACCAGGTTCAGGGTGGCCAGCATGGCCTCGACATCCAGGCGGTTGTCACTGCCCACGTAGGGGTAGTGGCTGACCTTTAGGCCGGCGGTGGCGTAGATGGTTTCGTGGATCGGCCAGGTCGGGTTGCTCAGCCAGATGCCACGGCCCGGCAGGCAGTGCGCAATGAAATCGGCACTCAGACGCAAGGCCCCGGTGCCACCCGGGGTCTGGGTAGCGCCGGCGCGCTGCTCGGCGATCAGCGCCGAGTCGGCGCCCAGCACCAACGCGTTGATCACCTTGCCGAACGCCGGGTCGCCATGACCACCGATGTAGGTCTTGGTGTTCTGGCCATCCACCAGGCGCTGTTCGGCGAGCTTCACCGACTGCGGGATCGGCGTCAGGCCCTGGGCGTCTTTATAGACACCCACGCCGAGGTCGAATTTGCGCGGATTGGCGTCCTGCGCATAGGCCTCCATCAGGCCGAGGATCGGGTCGCCGGGCACCCGGCCGATGGCGTCGAAAAACATTACTTGCGGCCCTCGGCATCCTTGGCCACTTCGTCAGTGCGCGCGGCCATGATGAAGTCGTTGCGGTGCAGGCCCTTGATCGAGTGGCTCCACCAGGTCACGGTGACTTTGCCCCACTCGGTGAGCAGGCCTGGGTGGTGACCTTCGGCCTCGGAGATGTCACCCATGGTGTTGGTGAACGCCAGGGCGAACTTGAAATTCTTGAACAGGAAAACTTTTTCCAGCTGCATGACGCCGTCGCGAACTTCGATGTTCCAGTCAGGGATCTGCTTGATCAATACCGGCAGTTCTTCGTCGCTGACTTGTGGGGCATCGGCGCGGCAGGCTTCGCAATGGGCTTGGTTGAGAGCGGTCATGGGGGGTTCCTGATTTCGATTCTTGTTAGACGTTACTATTTTTTGTGGGGCGCCGCGACTGCGGCGTCCTCAGGCCGCCTTGGGTTTTGGCGGAAACTTCGGCGCGTGCAGACCCAACTGCATGCCCTGGTGGACCATGCCCATGATGTCTTCGTGGGCCAGGTCGAACAGGCGCTTGAGGTTGGGCAGGACAAAGTACAGCGGTTGCAGGATGTCGATGCGGTACGGCGTGCGCATCGCTTCCAGCGGATCGAAGGCCTGGTGCTCGGGCTCGCCGGACAGGCTGTACACGGTTTCTTTCGGCGAGGAGAGAATGCCGCCGCCGTAGATGCGCT
The DNA here is from genome assembly GCF_963970735.1 of Pseudomonas sp. RA_35y_Pfl2_P32. Classification (NCBI taxonomy): domain Bacteria; kingdom Pseudomonadati; phylum Pseudomonadota; class Gammaproteobacteria; order Pseudomonadales; family Pseudomonadaceae; genus Pseudomonas; species Pseudomonas sp. RA_35y_Pfl2_P32. Next base: position 35,601 of record NZ_CAXAQF010000034.1, on the reverse strand, counting down.
GGCCTTCAGGGGTGTCGACCAGGCCGAACTCGATGGTCATCCAGTACAGGCGCGCCAGGTACACCCGTTCTTCCTTGGTTGCCTGCAGGCCCAGCTTGCCGTAGGTGTGGGTGAACTCGGCGAACCAGGGGTTGGTCAGCAGCGGGCAGTGGCCGAAGATCTCGTGGAAAATGTCCGGCTCTTGCAGGTAATCCAGTTCTTCGCGGGTACGAATAAAGGTCGCGACAGGAAACTGCTTGCTGGCCAGCAATTCGAAAAAGGTCTGGAACGGAATCAGTGCTGGAACCCGGGCCACTTGCCAGCCGGTGGTTTCACCCAGGACTTTGTTGATTTCGTCGAGCTGGGGAATGCGGTCATGGGGCAGGCCGAGCTTGTCGATACCTTCCATGTACTCCGGGCACGCACGGCCCTCGAGTACTTTCAGCTGGCGAGTGATCAGCGTATTCCACACCGCGTGTTCTTCAGCGGTGTAGTGGATAAACCCTTGCGCATCGGGCTCGCGGGCCACGTATTGCGTCTGCTTCATGCTGCTCTCCTGCAAAGGGATACGTTCTTGTTATGTCTTGACTATGGACCTAGAAATACCCCGAAGCGTGCGCCTGTGCAGTAGGGTCCTGGACGAGCGGGTAGGAAAAATCGCTGCTTTTCGTAAAGTTTTCGTTACGCAAGACCGTCTGTGGCGCGCCTATTGCGATTTCCCGGTTTGAAAAGCCCTGAAGCTGTCACATAATCTTGACGACTAACTTTGGGTGGCGGCAGAAAAATCCTCGCCACCCGCTGTCCATCTCCTTGTCCGGGCCTTTTTATGCGTATCAAAGTCCATTGCCAGAACCGCATCGGCATCCTGCGCGACATCCTCAACCTGCTGGTGGAGTACGGGATCAACGTCGCTCGCGGGGAGGTCGGCGGGGAGCACGGCAACGCGATCTACCTGCATTGCCCGAACCTGATCAACATTCAGTTCCAGGCGTTGCGGGCGAAATTCGAAGCGATTGCCGGGGTGTTCGGGGTCAAGCGGGTAGGGCTGATGCCCAGCGAACGCCGCCATATGGAGCTCAATGCCCTGCTCGGGGCGCTGGAGTTCCCGGTCCTGTCGATCGACATGGGCGGCTCGATCGTCGCGGCCAACCGTGCGGCGGCGCAATTGCTCGGGGTGCGGGTCGACGAAGTGCCGGGGATTCCGCTGTCACGCTACGCCGAGGATTTCGACCTGCCGGAACTGGTGCGCGCCAACAAGTCGCGGATCAACGGCCTGCGGGTCAAGGTCAAGGGCGACGTGTTCCTGGCCGATATCGCCCCCCTGCAGTCGGAGCACGATGACAGCGAGGCCATGGCCGGCGCGGTGCTGACCCTGCACCGGGCGGACCGGGTCGGCGAGCGCATCTACAACGTGCGCAAGCAGGAATTACGCGGCTTTGACAGTATTTTCCAAAGCTCCAAGGTGATGGCGGCAGTGGTTCGGGAGGCGCGACGCATGGCGCCCCTGGATGCGCCGCTGTTGATCGAGGGCGAGACCGGCACCGGTAAGGAACTGCTGGCGCGTGCCTGCCACCTGGCCAGCCCGCGTGGCCAGTCGCCGTTGATGGCGCTGAACTGTGCCGGGTTGCCCGAGTCGATGGCCGAGACCGAACTGTTCGGCTACGGCCCCGGCGCGTTCGAAGGCGCACGGGCCGAAGGCAAGCTCGGGCTGCTGGAGTTGACGGCAGGCGGTACGCTGTTTCTCGATGGCGTCGGCGAAATGAGCCCGCGCTTGCAGGTGAAATTGCTGCGGTTCCTGCAAGACGGTTGCTTCCGCCGTGTGGGCAGCGATGAAGAGGTCTACCTGGATGTGCGGGTCATCTGTGCGACCCAGGTCGACCTGTCCGAACTGTGCGCCAGCGGTGAGTTCCGCCAGGACCTGTACCACCGCTTGAATGTGCTGTCGTTGCACATCCCACCGTTGCGCGAGTGCCTCGATGGCCTGACGCCGCTGGTGGAGCACTTCCTCGATCAGGCCAGCCGGCAGATCGGCTGCCCCTTGCCGAAACTGGCGCCCGCGGCCATGGACCGGCTCAGTCACTACCACTGGCCGGGCAACGTCCGGCAACTGGAGAACGTGCTGTTCCAGGCCGTGTCCCTGTGCGAAGGCGGCACGGTCAAGGCCGAGCACATTCGCCTGCCGGACTACGGTGTGCGCCAGCCACTGGGGGATTTTTCCCTGGACGGCGGGTTGGATGAAATTGTCGGGCGGTTTGAAAAGGCCGTGCTGGAGCGTTTGTATTCCGAACATTCCAGCAGTCGATTGCTCGGTAAACGCCTGGGGGTTTCCCACACCACCATTGCCAACAAGTTGCGCGAATATGAAATTGGCAAACTTGAACGCTAACTAAGTCGCCCTTGCATGCGCGGGCCTTAGTGGGTGAGGTGTCGCGCGATCAATGCTAAACATTATTGAGTGAGGGTTAATCCTGTTTGAACTTCCGCTGATCTGAATCATGGAAATTAGCAGGGCGGCCATCTAGGCTCAGTGCACTTTCTGGCAGGAGCCCTGACCATGACGACGGTTGATGAGTCCGCTCTACGTGCGCGCAAGGAAAGGCGGCTGTTGCTGTTCCTGGTTGTGTTTCTTTTTCCCCTGCTGTCGGTGGTGATAGTGGGCGGCTACGGCTTTTTCATCTGGTTCCTGCAGATGCTCCTCGGTCCTCCCGGGGCACCGCACTGATTGCTTGTCCACGTGAGTTAACAGGCAGGGAGTGTTGGCCATGGAACAAAAACTACATATCGCCAGTTTGATCGTGCAGGCCCGAGTCGAGATGTTTGCCGCGGTGAAAGCCAATCTGCGCTTGCTCCAGGGCGTTGAGCTACACCAGGAAAGCCCCGAGGGCAAACTGGTGGTGGTTCTGGAAATGCACGGCGAACCGCAGATCCTCCAACGCATCGAACAAATTGGCCGCCTGCCCGGCGTGCTCAACGCCTCCCTGGTTTACCACGAGATCCTCGATCCAAGCGGAGAACACCCATGCCCATGACCCGTCGTGAATTCGTCAAGGCCCAGGCCGCCGGTATTGCAGCAGCGGCGGCCGGGCTGCCGGTGTTCACCTCGGCGAGTAACCTGATCACCGAGCAGGACATGGTCGCCCTGACCTGGAACAAGGCGCCTTGCCGCTTTTGCGGTACCGGTTGCAGCGTGATGGTGGCGACGAAGGACAACCGGGTGGTGGCGACCCACGGCGATGTCAAAGCCGAGGTCAATCGTGGCCTGAACTGCGTCAAGGGCTACTTTCTGTCCAAGATCATGTACGGCGTGGACCGCCTGACCCAGCCGCTGTTGCGCATGACCAACGGGCAATACGACAAGCAGGGTGAGTTCCAGCCGGTGTCCTGGGAACAGGCGTTTGATGTCATGGAGTTGAAGTTCAAGGAGGCGCTGAAAAACAAAGGCGCAGAGTCGATCGCCATGTTCGGCTCCGGACAATGGACCGTGTGGGAAGGCTACGCCGCCAACAAGTTGATGAAGGCCGGATTTCGCAGCAACAACCTCGACCCCAATGCCCGGCATTGCATGGCCTCGGCGGTCATGGGGTTCATGCGCACCTTCGGTATCGATGAGCCCATGGGCTGCTATGACGACATCGAGGTCACTGACGCGTTTGTGTTGTGGGGCTCGAACATGGCGGAGATGCACCCGATTCTCTGGAGCCGGGTCACGGACCGGCGCTTGAGCCAGCCCGAGGTCAAGGTGGTGGTGCTGTCGACCTTCGAGCACCGCAGCTTCGAGTTGGCCGATATTCCCATGGTCTTCAAACCGCAGACGGACTTGTTGATCCTCAACTACATCGCCAACTACATCATTGAAAGCGGCTCGGTGAACAAGGAGTTTGTCAGCCGGCACACCCGCTTCGCCAAGGGGGTCGATGACATCGGCTACGGCCTGCGCAGCGATCATCCGCTGGAACAACAGGCCAAAAACGCCGACAAGGCGAACACCTGGACCGACATCGACTTTGAGCAGTTTGCCGCCTTTGTCAAACCCTACACCCTGGAACGCACGGCCAAGGAGACCGGGGTTCCGGCCGAGCGGCTCAAGGCGCTGGCGCAGTTGTATGCCGACCCGAAACGCAAGGTGGTGTCCTTCTGGACCATGGGCTTCAACCAGCACACACGCGGGGTGTGGGCCAACAACCTGATCTACAACATCCATTTGCTGACCGGCAAGATCAGCGAGCCGGGCAACAGCCCATTCTCCCTGACCGGCCAGCCTTCGGCCTGTGGCACGGCGCGGGAAGTGGGGACCTTTTCCCACCGCCTGCCGGCAGACATGCTGGTCACCAACTCGGCACACCGCACCACCGCCGAGAAAATCTGGAAACTGCCGGCCGGTACCATCAATCCCAAGGTGGGTTTCCACGCAGTGCAACAGAGCCGCATGCTCAAGGACAGCGTGGTCAATGTGTACTGGACCATGGCCAGCAACAACATGCAGGCCGGGCCCAACATCATGCAGGAAGTCTTGCCGGGCTGGCGTAACCCGCAGAACTTCGTGATCGTTTCCGACGTGTACCCCACGGTCTCCGCGCAGGCCGCCGACCTGATCCTGCCCACCGCCATGTGGGTGGAAAAGGAGGGGGCCTACGGCAATGCCGAGCGGCGTACCCAGTTCTGGCATCAACTGGTATCCGCCCCGGGGGAGGCCAAGTCCGATCTCTGGCAATTGGTGGAATTTTCCAAGCGCTTCACCACCGATGAGGTCTGGTCCGCGCAGTTGCTGGACAGTGCTCCAGAGTACAAAGGCAAGACCCTGTACGAGGTGCTGTTCAAGAACGGCAACGTCGACCAGTTCCCGATCGAGCAGATGGACTCGGCCTTTCAAAACGACGAAGCCAAGGACTTCGGGTTCTACCTGCAAAAAGGTCTGTTCGAAGAGTACGCCCAGTTCGGCCGGGGCCACGGTCATGACCTGGCGCCGTTCGATCGTTATCACACCGAACGCGGCCTGCGCTGGCCGGTGGTGGACGGCAAGGAAACCCGCTGGCGCTTCCGCGAGGGCCATGATCCCTACGTGGAGAAGGGCAGTGGCGTGCAGTTCTATGGCTACCCCGACAAGAAGGCGATCATCTTCGCGCTGCCCTACGAGCCGCCGGCGGAATCCCCTGACCAGGAGTTCCCGTTCTGGCTGAGCACCGGACGGGTGCTCGAGCACTGGCACACCGGAACCATGACCCAGCGCGTCGAAGAGCTCTACAAGGCGGTGCCCGATGCCCTGGTGTACATGCACCCGGCCGATGCCAAGGCGCTCAATGCCAGGCGAGGCAGTGAGGTCAAGGTGATCAGCCGACGCGGGGAAATGCGTGCGCGCATCGAAACCCGTGGGCGCAACAAGCCACCCCAGGGGCTGGTGTTCGTGCCGTTCTTTGACGCCAACCGTTTGATCAACAAGGTCACCCTCGATGCGACGGACCCGATCTCCAAGCAGACGGACTATAAAAAGTGCGCGGTCAGGATCGAGCTGATCAAGACTGCCTGAGGAGAGCTTTGATGACTGCTCGTACGCTGTCCTTGCTGGTTGCACTGCTGCTGGGCGTGCCCGCGGTCTTTGCCGCGGAGCCTGGGTATCCGCTGGATGCGCCAGCCCCCGATGGGCGCCGCGCCGGCGGCACCCTGACCCAGGAACTGCCGGCACCGCCCATCGCCGAGGAGGAGAACAAGGACCTCAAGCGTGAGCGCAATTACCCCGAACAGCCGCCGACTATTCCCCACAGCATTCGCGGTTATCACATCGACAAGAACAGCAACAAATGCCTGTCCTGCCACAGTCGGGCCAACAGCGCGCTGACCCAGGCGCCGATGATCAGCATCACCCACTACATGGATCGCGACGGCCAGGCGCTGGCCGCCGTATCGCCACGGCGCTACTTCTGCAATCAGTGCCACGTGCCGCAGCGAGACGTGAAGCCGTTGGTCAACAACAGCTTCAAGAACATTGACCAGGTGCTGCAAGACGAAATCAACCGCAAGCAGAAACCCTGAGGAGTGGTCATGAAGTCATTGTGGACGCTGTTCAAGGATTACTGGCAGATCTTGCGTCGCCCCAGTGTCCACTACAGCCTGGGTTTCCTGACGCTTGGCGGGTTTATTGCCGGGGTGATTTTCTGGGGCGGATTCAATACTGCGCTGGAAGCGACCAACACCGAGAAGTTCTGCATCTCTTGCCATGAAATGCGTGACAACGTGTTTGTCGAGCTGCAGGAAACCATTCACTACACCAACCGCTCAGGGGTGCGCGCAACCTGCCCCGACTGCCACGTGCCGCACGAGTGGACCCACAAGATCGCGCGCAAGATGCAGGCGTCAAAAGAGGTCTGGGGCAAGGTGTTCGGCACCATCAACACCCGCGAAAAGTTTCTCGGCATGCGTCGCGAACTGGCGGAGCACGAGTGGGCCCGTCTCAAGGCCAACGACTCTCGCGAGTGCCGCAATTGTCACAACTTCGAGTTCATGGACTTCACCCGCCAGGGCAAACGCGCCGCCAACATGCACTCGACTTCCCTGGCCAACGGCGAGGCGACCTGCATCGACTGCCACAAAGGCATCGCCCACAAGCTGCCCGACATGAGCGGCGTCAAGGGCTGGTAGCCGTGCTGTCCGGCGGATTGCCGTAAAGCGGCATAAGCGCGCCGGTTTTTCGTCTCTGCCGTCCTCCATCTTTCTCCTCTGGATTGGCCCAAGTCCTGTGTTTAAAGGACCTGGGGCCTCTGCGCGCAAGTTGGTCTGCAAATTGCTAAAGCCTTGACCAGTACAGCAGTGGGCGGCAAACGTCCGGCATGCAGAGGAAAGACTGTGGACAAGTACCTTTATGTGGCCATGACCGGCGCCAGCCAGAACGCGCTGGCGCAAAAGGCTCATGCCAACAACCTGGCCAACATCTCCACCAACGGTTTCCAGAAAGACCTGGAGCAGGCGCGGTCGATGCCGGTGTTTGGCGACAGCTTTCCGGCGCGGGCCTTTGCCCTGTCCGAGCGTCCGGCCACTGACTTCAGTCCGGGTTCGCTGGTGGAAACCGGGCGTGACCTCGACGTGGCGGTCAGCGGCAACGGCTGGATTGCCGTGCAGAACCCCGACGGCAAGGAAAGTTATGTGCGCACCGGCAGCCTGAATGTCGATGCCCTGGGTGTGCTGCGTGCCGGCAATGGCATGCCGGTGATGGGCAATGGCGGGCCGATTGCGGTGCCGCCCGAGCAGAAGATCGAAGTCGGCCAGGACGGCACCATCAGTATCCGTGCCATGGGTGAAGGCCCGCGCGTGATGGCCGAAGTCGACCGCATCAAGCTGGTCAACCCGGACCTGAAGAACATGACCAAGGGCCTCGACGGTTCGATCCACACCAAGGACGGCCAGCCCGCGCCGGCCGATGCCAACGTGCAACTGGTGTCGGGTTTCCTGGAGTCGAGCAACGTCAACGCGGTGGAAGAAATGACCTCGGTGCTGGCCCTGGCCAAGCAGTTCGAGCTGCACGTCAAGATGATGAACACCGCCAAAGAAGACGACCAGGCCATGGCTCGGGTCTTGCAGATCAGCTAATTATCAGAACGTCGCGCCGTAAAACAGGCGCACGAGGAGAATCGAATGCTTCCGGCTCTATGGGTTGCCAAAACAGGCCTGTCCGCCCAGGACACCAACCTGACCACCATTTCCAACAACCTGGCCAACGTTTCGACCACGGGTTTCAAGCGTGACCGTGCCGAGTTCCAGGACCTGCTGTACCAGATCAAGCGCCAGCCCGGTGCTCAGTCGACCCAGGACAGCGAACTGCCGTCGGGCCTGCAACTGGGTACCGGTGTGCGCATCGTCGGCACCCAGAAAAACTTCACCGCCGGCAGCCTGCAAACCACCGAGCAGCCACTGGACATGGCCATCGACGGTCGTGGATTTTTCCAGGTCCTGCAGCCGGACGGGACTACTTCCTACACCCGTGACGGGACCTTTCACCTGGACTCCAACGGCCAGATCGTGACCGCCAGCGGCTATGCCCTGGAGCCGGCCATTGTCATCCCCGCCGAAGCCCAGACCTTCACCGTGGGCCGTGACGGCACCGTGTCGATCACCATCGCCGGCAACCCGGCCGCCCAGGTGATCGGCAACCTGCAAACCGCCGACTTCATCAACCCGGCCGGCCTGCAGGCCACCGGCAACAACCTGTTCCTGGAAACGGCCGCCAGCGGTGCGCCGCAGATCGGCACCCCAGGCCTGAACGGTTTTGGTACCACCCTGCAAAGCACCCTGGAAACCTCCAACGTCAGCACCGTGGAAGAGATGGTCAACATGATCACCACGCAACGCGCCTACGAGATGAACTCCAAAGTCATCTCCACCGCCGACCAGATGCTCTCGTTCGTCACGCAGAATCTGTAATCAAGTCTATGGGGCGGCTTGAGGCCGCCTGCAACACCGTGAGGTTAGGGTCATGAATCGCTTTGTATCTGTTCTCGCATTGAGTGGGATCGCCGTGCTCGCGGGCTGCGTCGGGCCGACGCCGAAACCCAATGACCCTTTCTACGCCCCGGTGTTGCCGCGTACGCCCTTGCCGGCGGCGGCCAACAATGGCTCGATCTACCAGGCCGGCTTCGAGCAGAACCTGTACAGCGACCGCAAGGCGTTCCGGGTCGGTGACATCATCACCATCACCCTCAACGAAAAAACCCAGGCCAGCAAGAACGCCAACTCGCAAGTGGGCAAGACCAGCAAGGCCAACATCGGCCTGACCTCGTTGTTTGGCTCGGTGCCCAACACCAACAACCCGTTCGGCAGTGGCGACCTGAGCCTGGACGCCGGCTACAGCGGCGACCGCGCGACCAAGGGCGACAGCAAGGCCGGGCAGGGCAACAGCCTGACCGGTTCGATCACGGTGACGGTGGCCGACGTGTTACCCAACGGCATCATCGCCGTGCGCGGCGAGAAGTGGATGACCCTCAACACGGGCGACGAACTGGTGCGCATTGCCGGCCTGGTGCGCGCCGACGATATCTCCACCGACAACACCGTGTCCTCGACCCGGATTGCCGATGCGCGCATTACCTACTCGGGTACCGGCTCGTTTGCCGATGCGAGTCAGCCTGGCTGGTTCGACCGTTTTTTCCTAAGCCCGCTGTTCCCTTTCTAGGTGATGACTCTCTCCATGCTGAACTTCAAGCACCTGCTGGCCGCCGCCTTGTTGCTGGGCACCTCCCTGGGCGTGCAGGCCGAGCGGTTGAAGGACATTGCCAGTATTTCCGGCGTGCGCTCCAACCAGTTGATCGGCTATGGCCTGGTCGTCGGCCTCAATGGCACGGGTGACCAGACCACCCAGACCCCGTTCACCCTGCAGACCTTCAACAACATGCTCTCGCAGTTCGGCATCAAGGTGCCGCCGGGCTCGGGCAACGTGCAGTTGAAAAACGTCGCCGCGGTGTCGATCAGTGCCGACTTGCCGGCGTTCGCCAAGCCGGGGCAGCAGGTCGACATCACCGTGTCCTCCATCGGCAACTCCAAGAGCCTGCGTGGTGGCACCTTGCTGCTGACCCCGCTCAAGGGGATCGACGGCAACGTCTATGCGGTGGCCCAGGGCAACCTGGTGGTGGGGGGCTTTGACGCCGAAGGTCGCGACGGCTCGAAGATCACCGTCAACGTGCCGTCGGCCGGCCGCATCCCAGGCGGCGCCTCGGTGGAGCGCGCGGTGCCGAGCGGGTTCAACCAGGGCAACAGCCTGACCCTCAACCTCAACCGTTCGGACTTCACCACGGCCAAGCGCATCGTCGACAAGATCAACAGCCTGCTCGGCCCAGGCGTCGCCCAGGCCATCGATGGCGGTTCGATTCGCGTCAGCGCGCCGCTGGATCCGAGCCAGCGGGTCGACTACCTGTCGATCCTGGAAAACCTCGAAGTCGACCCCGGCCAGGCGGTGGCCAAGGTCATCATCAACTCGCGCACCGGCACTATCGTGATCGGCCAGAACGTCAAGGTGTCGCCGGCGGCGGTGACCCACGGCAGCCTGACCGTGACCATCACCGAAGACCCGATCGTCAGCCAGCCGGGGGCGTTCTCCAACGGCCAGACGGCGGTAGTGCCACGCTCCAATGTCAACGCGCAGCAGGAAGCCAAGCCGATGTTCAAGTTCGGCCCGGGCACCACCCTCGACGAAATCGTGCGTGCGGTGAACCAGGTCGGCGCGGCACCGGGTGACCTGATGGCCATCCTCGAAGCCTTGAAACAGGCCGGCGCCCTGCAAGCCGACCTGATCGTGATCTAAGGTGACGAACATGGACATGCGCAAGAGCGGCCTGGTCAGCAGCAGCGACTCGGCGGCCTACTCCGACCTCAATCGGCTGAACCAGCTCAAGGTCGGCGACAAGAACAGCGACGGCAACATGCGCAAGGTGGCGCAGGAGTTCGAATCGCTGTTCCTCAATGAAATGCTCAAGTCGATGCGCTCGGCCACCGACGCGCTGGGCCAGGACAATCCGCTGAACACCGCGGCGGCCAAGCAGTACCAGGAAATGTACGACCAGCAACTGGCGGTTTCCATGTCCCGCGAGGGCGGTGGCATTGGCCTGGCCGATGTGCTGATGCGCCAGATGTCGAAGAACAAGCCACTGGCCCCCGGCGAGGCGGCCGCGTTGTCGGCGGCCAAGCAGGAAGCCGCGAAAGCGGCGGTGCAGACACCGATCGCCGCCGGCACGGTGGCCACCGCCGGGCCGCTGTCGCGCCTCAATGGCCAGCGCCCGTTGTGGGCCTCGCGCTCGATTAATCCACCGCAGGCGGCGGAGCAGGGCGTGCACGGCAATGACATGGCGCTGATCAATCAGCGGCGCCTGGCGCTGCCGCCGAAACTGGCGGACCGCCTGCTGGCGGGGCTGGTGCCTTCGGCCAGCGCGGCGGCGGCCACTAACGCCACCACCACCTTGCCCAACCGTGCGACCCGTGACGGCAATGCGCTGGTCAAGGGTGACTGGCAGCCGGCGCAGAGCTATTCCGCCGAGCGCGGGCGCCTGCAGGTCTATGGTCGCGCAATGGCGCAGCCGCCCTTGGCTCCGGCGCCGAAAGCCTTCAGCTCGCCGGACCAGTTCATCACCACCATGTTGCCGATGGCGCAGCAGGCGGCCGATCGCATCGGCGTCGATCCGCGTTACCTGGTGGCCCAGGCCGCCCTGGAAACCGGCTACGGCAAATCGGTGATGCGCACCGCCGATGGCAGCAGCAGCCACAACCTGTTCGGGATCAAGACTGGCAGCACCTGGAAGGGTGCGCAGGCCCGGGCCATCACCAGCGAATTCCGCAATGGCGAGATGGTCAAGGAGACGGCCGAGTTCCGTTCCTACGCCTCCTACCAGGACAGTTTCCATGACCTGGTGACCTTGCTGCAGAGCAACAATCGTTATCAAGAAGTGCTCAAGTCGGCCGATAACCCCGAACAGTTTGTGCGTGAGCTGCAAAAGGCCGGGTACGCCACCGACCCGAACTACGCCAGCAAGATTTCGCAGATTGCCAAACAAATGAAGAGCTATGAGCACTACGCCTCGGCGGGCTCTTCCACGAATTTATAAGGTTTGAACCATGAGCTTGATCAATATCGGGATGTCGGGTCTGAATGCGAGCCAGGCGGCGTTGGCCACGGTCGGCAATAACATTGCCAACGCCAATGCCGCGGGCTACTCGCGTCAACAAATCATCCAGAATAGTGCAGGCTCGCAACAGGTCGGTGGCGTGTTCATCGGGACCGGCACCACCCTGGCTGATGTGCGCCGGGTGTACAACGCCTATGTCGACGCGCAGTTGCAGACCACCACCTCGCTCAATGGTGATGCCCAGGCCTATCTCGATCAGATCGGCGCGGTCGACAAGTTGCTGTCGGATAAAAACACCGGGGTGTCTGCCGCCCTCGGCAGCTTCTTCGCCTCGCTGCAGACCGCGGCCGGCGCCCCCGGCGACATGTCGGCGCGGCAATTGCTGCTGACCAATGCGCAGACCCTGAGCAACCGCTTCAATGCGATCTCCAGCCAGCTCACGCAACAGAATGACGGCATCAACAGCCAGTTGACCACCCTGGCCTCGATGGTCAACCAGCACACCGCAACCATCGCCTCACTCAACCAGCAGATCACCCAGGCCAGCACCTCCGGCAGCACCCCGAACAACCTGCTGGATGCGCGCAACGAAGCGGTTCGCTCGCTGAATGAGCTGGTGGGGGTCAAGGTGCAAGAGCATGACGGGGTCTACGACATCTCGATGGGCACCGGCCAGACGCTGGTCACGGGCAATACCTCTAACACCTTGTCGGCCGTCCCGGGCAAGACCGACAAAAGCCAGTACAGCCTGCAGATCGACTACCCGCAGTCGAGCATCGAGGTGACCTCGGTCGTCACGGGCGGCAAGATGGGCGGTCTGATCCGCTACCGTAATGATGTGCTGGCCCCGGCCATCAATGACCTGGGGCGCACCGCGCTGGTGGTCTCCGATGCGTTCAACAAGCAACTGGGCCAGGGCCTGGATGCCAATGGCGAGTTCGGCTCGTCGTTGTTCAATAACATCAACAGCCCGCAGGCCATCAGCCAGCGCAGCCTGGCCACCAGCGGTAACAGCGCCGGCTCCGGCAACCTGGACGTGACCATCGGCGACAGCAGCGCGTTGACCGCCTATGACTATCAAGTGACGTTCACCAGCGACAAGAACTACAGCGTCAAGCGTTCCGACGGCACCACCCTGGGGCCATTCGACGTCACCAAGACGCCGCCGGACATGATTGATGGCTTCACCCTCACGCTCAATGGGGGTGGGTTGAGTGCCGGCGACAGCTTCAAGGTCAGCCCGACCCGCACGGGCGCCAGCGACCTCAGCGTGCAGTTGAAAGACCCCAACAAACTGGCGTTCGCCGGGCCGTTGCTGGCGGACAAAGGCAGCTCCAACTCCGGCACGGGCGCCTTGAGCAGCCCGAACCTGTCATCGATGCTGGATATCTACGGCGGCGCCGACCTGGGCCAGTTGCAGAGCCAGATCGAAGGGGCGATGCCGGTGCGGATCGCCTTCGACGCAGCCAAGGACGGGACCCAGACCTATCGCGTGCTGAACGAGGCGGGTGCCGAAATCGGCAAGGGCAGCATTGTGCCCGGCCAGGACAACAAGCTGACGATCAACGTGCCGGTGCTCGATGCGGCCGGCAATCCGGTGAAGAACGCCGATGGCACGGCCAAGACCATTGGCTTCGATACCACGGTCAGCGGCTCGCCGGGCAAGGGCGACAGCTTTGATATCAAGTTCAACAAGGACGGCAAGGCGGACAACCGCAACGCCAACGAAATGCTCGCCCTGCAGACCAAGGCCACCGTCGGTGTCGGGGGCGCCAATGCCGGCGTCAGCATGGGGCAGGCCTACAGCCAGTTGGTGTCCACGGTCGGGGGCAAGGCCAGCCAGGCCAGCGTCGACGGCACGGCCAACAACGCCGCGCTGGCTTACGCCAAGTCCAGCCGCAGTTCGGTCTCGCAGGTCAATCTGGATGAAGAAGCCAGCGACCTGGTCAAGTTCCAGCAGTACTACACCGCGTCGTCGCAGATCATCAAGGTCGCGCAGGACACGTTCTCGACACTGATCAACAGCCTTTAAGGGAGTCCTTGGCGATGCGTATTTCTACCGCTCAATTCTTTGAGACCAGCACGTCCAAGTACCAGAACAACTTCTCTTCGGTGGTCAAGACCCAGGAGCAGATCGACTCCGGCGTGCGCATCCAGACCGCCGCGGATGATCCCGTTGGGGCTGGCCGCTTGCTGCAATTGCAGCAGCAAAAAGACATGTTGCTGCAGTACGCCGGCAACATGAACAGCATCAAATCTGCGCTGACTAACCAGGAAAGCGTGCTCGACAGCATCAACATCGCTTTGCAGAAGGTCAGCGAGCTGGCGTTGCAATCGGGTGGCGGGGTGATCAGTGACGCGGACCGCAAGTCGATCGCTGACGAGTTGGGCAACATCGAAGAACAAGTGTTCAGCCTGCTCAACAGCAAGAACGAGTCGGGCAACTACCTGTTTTCCGGCTCCAAGACCGACGTCCCGCCTTATGTGCGCAACAACGACGGCACCTACACCTATCAGGGGGACGATACCCAGCTCAACCTGCAGGTCTCGGACACTCTGAGCCTGGCGGCCAGCAACACCGCCAAGAGCATCATGGAAGGCTCGCTCAATACCGGTCGCACCCAGGCGGTTCTGCAGCCGCCGTCGGTCAACGACGGTAAGGTCGCGGTCTCCGATGGCCTGATCAGCTCCAACCAGACCTTCAACAAAAGCTTTGCCGAAGGCCAGCCGTACACGCTGGAGTTCACCAGCAGCACCCAGTACATCCTCAAGGACGCCACCGGCAAGGATGTCACCGCAGAAGTGCCGGGCAATGGCCAGTTCGACTCGACGAAGGAGGGCGCCCACAGCGTCAACCTGCGCGGGGTGAAGTTCGACATCAACCTGAACCTGGCGGACGTGCCCGCAGCCGACCTGGATGCGGCAGTCGAGGGCCACGTATTCACCCTGGAAGCCAAGCCGGACAGCTTCAATGCCTCCCGCAGCCCCGGCAACCCGTCGACGGCCCAGGTCACCGGCGCCACCGTGACCGATGCCAAGGTCTACGGCGACAGTTTTCCGAGCAATGGCGCGGTGATCAAGTTCACCAGCGACACCGAGTATGAGGTCTATGCCCAGCCGCTGAGTGCCAACAGCAAGTCCATCGGCACAGGCAGCCTGAACGCCGCTGGCGACTCGCTGACGGCGGTGGGGGTCAAGTTCGACCTCGGTGGTGCGGTGAAGTCCGGCGATCAGTTCGTGGTCGGCGCCAACAACCATCAGACCCAGAGCGCGCTGGACACCATCAGTCAGTTACGCCAGGCCCTGGCAACGCCGAGCGATGGCGACCTGGTTGCCCAGCAGAAGCAGAAGAATGCGATCAACTCGGCCATTGGCAACCTGCAGAACGCCAGTGCCGGGATCGACAACGCCCGCGGTTCCATCGGCGCGAGCCTGAAGGCGATCGACATCCAGGCCGGGGAAAACGTCAGCATGGGCCTGGCCAACGACTCGACCATGGCTGCCATTGGCAACACCGACATGGCCAGTGCCTCGATTGAGCTGAGCTTCCAGAAAGCCATGCTCGAAGCCTCCCAACTGGCCTTTGTGAAAATCTCCCAGTTGAGCCTGTTTAACAAACTTTGACCCTCGCCTGAATGCCGGTCCACCCTGATCTCGCGGGTGGGCCGGTGCTGCTTCATATGCGCGCTTTTCCCGCCTTATCACCACCGATTTGCCGGCGTTCGCCTGGCTAAAGCCCTGCGCGCGGTTTTTACGTGGCGGATTGTTTTGGCCAATGCACACAAAATAGAGTGACCTATGAGTCATAAAGCGCATCTTCACTGTATCGTGTGAAAAGGGTGGGATGGGTGCCCGCTGTTCGCTGGGTTGATTTTCATGATTTTGGCACCCGTGTCTGGCGCAGTTTTGTGGGCCAACCCCCTTTGTTATCAGTGCCTCTCGATCCTGCGAGCGGTGATCTCCAGTTATTCTGTTTTGGGAAGCCACAATGATTGGCATAAAAAGCATCGCCAGTTACGTGCCAGTGAACGGGCTTGATAACTACGCTCAGGGCGCGAAATTCGCCAAGGATGAAGAGTTCATTTTGGGCAAGATTGGCTCGGCCTTTCTGCCGCGCATGGATGCCGGCCAGGAAACCTCCGATCTGTGCGTGGAGGCTGCCAATGCGTTGTTCGCCAACAACCCGCAACTGGACCGTCAAGCCATCGACGTGTTGATTGTGGTCACGCAGAACGGCGACGAAGAAGGCTTGCCCCACACCTCAGCCATCGTCCAGGACAAGCTGGGCCTGTCGACCCGGGTTGCCGCGTTCGACGTCTCCCTGGGCTGCTCCGGCTACGTGTATGGCCTGTATGCCATCAAGGGTTTCATGGAAGCGGCGGGCTTGAAGAACGGCCTGTTGATCACCGCCGATCCCTATTCGAAGATCGTCGACCCGGAAGACCGCAACACCACCATGCTGTTCGGTGATGCGGCCACCGCCACCTGGATGGGCGAAGACGCTGCCTGGCAACTGGGCAAGGCCAAGTTCGGTACCGACGGTTCCGGCGCGCCGCACCTGAAAGTCAGCGACGGCGTGTTCTACATGAACGGTCGCCAGGTGTTCAACTTCGCCTTGCTCAAGGTCCCGGCGCACTTGCACGAACTGCTGGATGACTCGGGCCTCAAGTCCGAAGACATCGACGCCTTCTGCATTCACCAGGGCAGTGCGGCGATTGTCGATGCCGTGGCGCGGCGTTTCGAAGGCGAGCCGGAGAAGTTCATCAAGGACATGGTCGAGACCGGCAACACCGTGTCTTCGAGCATCCCGCTGCTGCTGGAAAAGCACATGCTCTACTCCACCTGGAAGCGTGTGGCAATCAGTGGTTTTGGCGTAGGCCTGTCCTGGGGCTCGGCGATCATCCACCGCCCGTGACCCGCTAGCATTCGCTAAAAAAACGCCCATGGCCGCGAGGTCATGGGCGTTTTTTATTGCCTGGGATTTGCCGCTGTCGAGGCCCAAATCAGGGCCAGGTACGACGCGCGCCAGACGGCCCAAGGCCTTGAAACATTAGGGGGTGGCACGTTGCTAGTAAAAAACTTGAAAAAAGCCCTCAAGCAACCTGCATTGACGACGATAACTATTACGAAGGTTCTCTAGGCCACACCCGGCGGTTGCCAGGGCCGGAAGCCGCAGCACCCAACCAACGAGGAATTCGTCATGGCTTTATCTGTTAATACCAACATCACCTCCCTGGGCGTTCAGAAAAACCTGAACAAGGCTTCCGATGCCCTGAGCAACTCGATGAACCGTCTGTCTTCCGGCCTGAAAATCAATAGCGCCAAAGACGACGCCGCTGGCATGCAGATCGCCAACCGTCTGGGCAACCAGGTCAAAGGCTTGAACGTAGCCATCGCCAACGCCAACAACGGTGTTTCGATCGCGCAGACCGCTGAAGGCGCGATGCAGGAATCCACCAACCTGCTGCAACGTCTGCGTGAGCTGGCCCTGCAGTCTGCGAACGGTGATAAAAGCGACGCTGACCGTGTTTCCCTGCAGCAGGAATTCACCGCCAAGGTGGGTGAGCTGACCCGTATTTCCAACACCACCACCTTCGGTGGTCGTAATCTGCTGGACGGTTCGTTCAACAACGTTGGTTTCCAGATCGGTGCCAACGCTAACGAAACCATTTCGTTCGGCATGACCGACATCAGCGCGACTGGCCTGAAAGGTACCTACAGCGAAGCGAGCGTTAACAGCACTGCTTTGGCTGGTTTGAGCGCTACCGCAACTGGTTCGGTTCTGGATAAAAAAGCTACCGTAACGGGTGCCGCGAACACGGCTACTACTGCTGGCGACGCATTCAGTATCAATGGTGTGGAGATCAATCTGACTGGTGGTGCGGCTATTGGTGCGCCTGCGGGTGCTGATGGTGCTGCCGCAATCAATGCCCAAACAGCCCTTACCGGCGTTTCGGCGACTGCTGATGCCACCACAGGCATACTGACTTTGAGTTCGAAGTCGGACTTCACTATCGGTGCTTCTTCTAACGGTGCAGCCACTGATGGTTTGGTCAGCCTGGGCTTGACAGCGGGTCCGGTAGTTGCGGCAACTAAAACAAACGCAACCACCATGGATGCAGTTGGCGGTGTCACGGTAAATGGCGCGGCAGTATCGTGGGCCGCAACCGATACACTGGGTACTGTCCTGACCGCTATTGCTGCGCAGGCAGGCACAGGCGCTACAGCCGCTATCGTTGATGGCCGTGTGAAAGTGACCTCGGGTGACGGTGAAGACATCAAGCTGGCCAACACTGCTAGCGGCTCGCTGTCCCAGCTGGGTCTGTCGGCTGGCACTTCCCAGGCCAAGCTGACTGCTGATACTTCCATCGACCTGAACGGTGTAGAAGTCAAGTTCAAGAAAGGCGACACCAGCGACGCGATCGTTGCCTCGATCAACAGCGCCAGCACCGGTGTAAACGCCAGCAAAAACGCTGACGGCACCCTGAATCTGTTCGCTGACAAAGACATCACTGTCAAGGACGGCAGCGCGGGTACTGGTCTGGCCGCACTGGGCCTGACCGCTATTTCCGCTGCTGGTACCAAGGCTGCAGTGACCATGGAAACCACCGTTTCCGACCTGACCATCCTGTCCGCAGCAACCTCGCAGCAAGCCGTTCAGGCCCTGGACGGTGCCTTGCAGCAGATCGACAGCCAGCGTTCGCAGCTGGGTGCGGTGCAAAACCGTTTCGCCAGCACCGTGGCCAACCTGCAAAGCATTTCGCAGAACTCCACTGCCTCCAAAGGCCGTGTAGAAGACGCTGACTTCGCTTCCGAAGCCGCCGAGCTGACCAAGCAACAAACCCTGCAACAGGCTTCCACTGCGATCCTGTCCCAGGCCAACCAGCTGCCATCCGCTGTACTGAAGCTGCTTCAGTAATTTCGGCTAGCGGTTGATCAACGGAAGGGCGCGTCCACGTGCCCTTCCGTTTTTTCAGTTTTGAGGTGATGACATGGACATGAGCATCAAGCTGAACACGTCTTATCCCAATGGCCTCGCCCAGGCCGGCGGAGTGCCTGCCCAGCAGGCCGCACCTGCGCTAGCGGCTAGCCCGGAGCCCAGCGAGGAACCGCAGCGCGTGGCGCTGGAAAAGGCCGTCACGGATATCCGCGAGTTTGTACAGGCAACCCAACGTAACCTGAATTTTTCCATCGACGACTCTACCGGCCAGGTAGTGGTCAAGGTGATCGCCACCGACAGTGGTGAGGTGATTCGACAGATTCCATCGGAAACCGCGCTGAAGCTGGCGCAGAATTTGAGCGATGCCGGCAGCCTGCTGTTCCAGACCCAGGTGTGAGCTGGCACGAAATGTGTTTCTGACTGCTGCTTAGGGGTATCTGCGCCAATAAAGCGGCAGCCACAGGACAAGGAGAATAGCAATGGCGAGTTCAACGATTTCCGGCCCGGGTTCGGGCTACGACACCCAGGCCATCGTCAAGGCGTTGGTGGGGGCCGAGAAGGCGCCCAAGCAAGCCCAGATCACCGATCAGCAAAAAGACACGACCATCAAATTGTCGGCGGTCGGCACGGTGAAGAGCTCGCTGGAGTCCTATCGGGCGGCCATCGCCAAGTTGAATAACGTGGCCGCGTTCAACGGCCTCGCTGCTACCTCGTCCGAAGACAAGAACATCAAGGTCACCCTCGGTGATGGCGCCTCCAGCGGCAAGTACCTGGTGGTGGTCGACCAATTGGCAACCGCCTCGAAAGTCACCAGCAAGGTGTTCGAGGGCGGGGCGTCAGGCAAGGCCAACGCCACCGACGAAGTCCAGACCCTGACCATCAACCAGGGTGACAAGAGCTACGACGTCTTGGTGCCGGGCGGCGCGACCTTGCAGGAAGTGCGTGAATCGATCAACACCCAGCTCTCGGCCCAGGGCATCAGTGCCAACGTCTTGACCGATGCCAGTGGCGGGCGCCTGGTGATCGGCTCGAACACCACGGGCGTCGACACCGATATCACCCTCAGCGGCGACTCGGACCTGGTCCAGGGCTATGACAAGGGCCAGCCGGCGCAGAATGCCAAGTACAGCATCGACGGTATCGCGATGGAGTCCACCAGCAACAAGGTGACTTCCGCCATCAGTGGTGTGACCCTGGAGCTGCTGGCCAAGGACAAGGACAAGCCAGTCACCGTCAATGTGGCGAGCAACACCGACACCCTGAAAACCTCGGTGCAGTCCTTCGTCACTGCCTACAACGCGCTGATGACCAGCATCAATACCCAGACCAAGGTCACCTCCACCGGCGATTCGGCGACCACCACCGCAGGCGCGCTGACCGGCGACGCCTCGATGCGGCAACTGGTCAACAATCTGCGCAACGAACTGGTCAACAGTTCCGGCTCGGGCTCCATGAGCAGCCTGGCGCAGATGGGCATCACCACTGACCAGAAAACCGGTTTGCTGAGCCTGGATGACAAGGTCTGGGACAAGGCCGTGGTCAAGGGCGCGGGGGACATCGCCAAGATGTTTACCGGCGATACCGGCCTGGTGGCGCGCATGACCAAGGCCACCGAGTCCTACGTGGGCAGCACCGGGACGCTGGCGAGCCGGGTGACCGATCTCAACACCAAGTTGACCGACCTCACCACCCAGCAGGCGGACCTGGATCGGCGCATGGAGAGTTTGCAGAAAACCCTCAGTGCCAAGTACACGGCCATGGACACCATGATCGCCCAGATCAACGCCAGCAGCTCCAGCATCATGACCACCCTCAACTCGCTGAACAATCCGAAGTCGGACTGATAGCCCAGGGGCGCGCAAGCGCCCGGTGACGGTGGTCGCGATGCCCCGGGCCTGCGGGCCCGATTAAAGTTTTCCTGGTGGCAGTCGAGAAACTGGTTAGCTAAAACCTATTCGCCTGTGGCCTGTACCGAGGTAGCAACATGAACCCTATGAAAGCCCTGCGTGCGTACCAGAAGGTCAATTCCCACGCGCAGATCTCCGAAGCCAGTCCGCATCGTCTGATCCAGATGTTGTACGAAGGTGGCCTCGATCGCCTGGCCCAGGCCAAGGGCGCTCTGGAGCGTGGTGATACCCCGCAGAAGTGCCTGATGCTCACCAAGGCCATCGACATCATTACTGGCCTGCGCCAGGGCCTGGATGAAGAGAAGGCCGAGGACCCGGCGTCAATCCAGCAGTTGGCCAGCCTCTACGACTACATGAATACCCAGCTGCTGCAGGCCAACATCAGCAATGACCCGCAAATCATCGACGAAGTCGCCCGCTTGCTGATCACCCTGAAAAGCGGCTGGGACGGGATCGCGGCACACGAGATAGCGCAATAGGCCTGTGGGCCTGAGGATGATGTCATGAGCCAAGCCCTGCAACGCATCGAGCAAACCCGCGAGGCCCTGGTCGAGGCGCTGGCTGAGCGCAACTGGCAGGCCATCGGTGAGCTGGACGTCGCCTGCCGCACCTGTGTCGACGATGTGCTCAGCGAGGTGCCGGTGGATGAGCAGGCGCTGCGCGAGAACCTGCAGAGCCTGCTGGTGGTCTACAAGCGGCTGCTGGACGTGGCGATGGACGAGCGGCAGGCGATAGTCGACGAGATGTCTCAGATCAGACAAGCGAAGGGCGCGGCAAAGGTTTACCATCTGTTCGGTTAACGCTTTGGTTAATCAGTTGTCCGGTCATATGCGCCATAAATTTGACTATGCTCGGTTTTTTGACTTAACTAGTGGCTGTTTGCAGATTTCAGACGTCTATTAGGCTTAACGTGCCTGCAGGCGTCTAGCTTGCCTTCTTATTTCGGGCATTGAGTTGACTAGGGAAGTTGCTATTGCATGTGGCGTGAAACCAAAATTCTGCTAATTGATGACGATAGCGTCCGCCGCCGCGACCTGGCGGTGATTTTAAATTTTCTCGGTGAAGAAAACTTACCCTGCGCAAGCTATGACTGGCAGCAGGCTGTCGGCTCTTTGTCGTCTAGTCGTGAAGTCATCTGTGTCCTGATCGGGACGGTCAATGCACCTGGTTCGTTGTCAGCTCTGTTAAAGACACTCGCAACCTGGGATGAGTTCCTTCCCGTTTTGCTGATGGGCGATAATTGTGCTCAGGATCTGCCCGACGACCAGCGTCGCCGGGTGTTGTCGACCCTGGAAATGCCCCCCAGCTACAGCAAATTGCTCGATTCGCTGCACCGTGCCCAGGTCTATCGCGAGATGTACGACCAGGCCCGCGAGCGCGGTCGTCATCGTGAACCCAACCTGTTCCGTAGCCTCGTCGGCACCAGCCGGGCGATCCAGCACGTGCGTCAGATGATGCAGCAAGTGGCCGACACCGACGCCAGTGTGCTGATCCTTGGCGAATCGGGCACCGGCAAGGAAGTGGTTGCGCGCAACCTGCACTATCACTCCAAGCGCCGTGACGCGCCGTTCGTGCCGGTCAACTGTGGCGCGATCCCGGCCGAGTTGCTGGAAAGCGAACTGTTCGGCCACGAGAAGGGCGCCTTCACCGGGGCGATCACCAGCCGTGCCGGGCGTTTTGAACTGGCCAACGGCGGCACCCTGTTCCTCGACGAGATCGGCGACATGCCGCTGCCGATGCAGGTCAAGCTGCTGCGGGTATTGCAGGAGCGCACCTTCGAGCGCGTGGGCAGCAACAAGACCCAGAGCGTCGACGTGCGGATCATTGCCGCGACCCACAAGAACCTCGAAAGCATGATCGAGGTCGGCAGCTTCCGCGAAGACCTGTACTACCGCTTGAACGTCTTCCCGATCGAAATGGCGCCGCTGCGTGAGCGGGTCGAAGACATCCCGTTGCTGATGAACGAGCTGATTTCGCGCATGGAGCACGAAAAGCGCGGCTCGATCCGCTTCAACTCGGCAGCGATCATGTCGCTGTGTCGCCACGGCTGGCCGGGCAACGTCCGTGAACTGGCCAACCTGGTGGAGCGCATGGCGATCATGCACCCGTATGGGGTGATCGGCGTGGTCGAGTTGCCGAAGAAATTCCGCTACGTCGACGACGAAGACGAGCAACTGGTCGACAGCCTGCGCAGCGACCTCGAAGAGCGGGTGGCCATCAATGGCCATGCCCCGGACTTCACCGCCAATGCCTTGCTGCCGCCCGAAGGCCTGGACCTCAAGGACTACCTCGGTGGCCTGGAGCAGGGCTTGATCCAGCAGGCCCTGGATGATGCCAACGGCATCGTCGCCCGTGCGGCTGAGCGCCTGCGCATCCGCCGTACCACCCTGGTGGAGAAGATGCGCAAGTACGGCATGAGCCGACGTGAAGGGGACGAACAGGCGGACGATTGACGCCTGTTTTCCAAGCCCTTGAATAAGGGGCGGTTTTTTTTAGGCACGGGTATTGCTACATCCCTCGCAACGTTCCGTTTCACTGACGGTCAGCCAAGCGAGAGTGCACGATGCCCCACGCCGCCCAGATGTCTCCAGCCCCCGATGCGCCCGGCGTAGAGCCGGCAAACCGGCCTGGCCTTGAACAGGCGTTCGCCCTGTTCAATCAGATGTCGAGCCAACTTACTGACTCCTATAGCCGACTCGAAGCCCGGGTCTCGGAGCTCAAGGGTGAGTTGGAAGTGGTCAGTGCCCAGCGCCTGCAAGAACTGGCAGAAAAAGAACGCTTGGCCAATCGCCTGCAGAACCTGCTCGACCTGTTGCCGGGCGGCGTCATCGTCATCGACGCCCAGGGCATCGTCAGCGAAGCCAACCCAGCGGCGTGCGAACTGCTGGGGCTGCCACTGCAAGGTGAGCTGTGGCGCCAGGTCATCGGTCGCTGCTTTGCGCCCCGTGAAGACGACGGTCATGAGATTTCCCTGAAGGATGGTCGGCGCCTGTCGATTGCCACCCGTTCGCTGGACGCCGAGCCGGGGCAGTTGGTGCTGCTCAACGACCTGACCGAAACCCGTCACCTGCAGGATCAACTGGCGCGCCACGAACGCCTGTCGTCCCTGGGGCGGATGGTCGCGTCCTTGGCCCATCAGATCCGCACCCCCTTGTCCGCGGCCTTGCTCTACGCCAGTCACCTGACGGAGCAGGCGTTGCCGGTGCAAACCCAGCAGCGGTTTGCCGGGCGCCTGAAGGAGCGCCTGCACGAGCTTGAGCATCAGGTGCGCGACATGCTGGTGTTCGCCCGTGGCGAGTTGCCGCTGACCGATCGGGTCAGCCCCAAGCTGCTGCTGCAGTCGTTGCAAGCGGCGGCGCAGACCCATGTCCAGGACGTGCCGATCCGCTGGCAGTGCGACGCCCACGCCGGAGAGTTGCTGTGCAACCGCGACACTCTGGTGGGGGCGCTGCTGAACCTGATTGAAAACGCGATCCAGGCCAGTGCCGGCGCGGTGCGCTTGAAAGTGCACCTGTATGCCCGGCAGAACACCTTGCGCCTGTGCGTCAGTGACAGCGGTGCCGGGATCGAGGCCGCGGTGCTGGCGCGCCTGGGCGAACCTTTTTTCACCACCAAGACCAACGGCACTGGCCTGGGCCTGACCGTGGTCAAGGCGGTGGCACGGGCCCATCAGGGACACTTGCAACTGCGCTCGCGGCCAGGCCGTGGCACCTGTGCGGTGCTCGACCTGCCGTTGTTTGGCAGCGCGCAGGAAACGGAGTGAGGTCAATGCAAATCAAGGTTCTGCTGGTCGAAGACGACCGTGCCCTGCGCGAAGCGCTGGCCGATACGCTGCTGCTGGCCGGCCACGACTACCGCGCCGTCGCTAGCGCCGAAGAGGCGCTGGAGGCGGCGGCGCGCGAGCCCTTCAACCTGGTGGTCAGCGACGTCAACATGCCCGGCATGGACGGTCATCAGTTGTTGAGTCTGTTGCGGGTGCGCCATCCCCAGTTGCCGGTGTTGCTGATGACGGCCCATGGGGCAGTGGAGCGCGCGGTGGATGCGATGCGCCAGGGCGCGGCCGACTATCTGGTCAAGCCGTTCGAGCCCAAGGCCCTGCTGGATCTGGTGGCGCGCCATGCCCTGGGGTGCCTGGGCGGTGGCGAAGGCGAAGGGCCAGTGGCGTTCGAACCGGCCAGTGCCCAGTTGCTGGCGTTGGCGGCACGGGTGGCCCGCAGTGATTCGACGGTGCTGATTTCCGGCGAGTCGGGCACCGGCAAGGAAGTGCTGGCGCGCTACATCCATCAGCACTCGCGGCGCGCCAACCAGCCGTTCATTGCGATCAATTGCGCGGCGATTCCGGACAACATGCTCGAGGCCACGCTGTTCGGCCATGAGAAGGGCGCGTTCACCGGAGCGATTGCCGCCCAGGCGGGCAAGTTCGAGCAGGCGGATGGCGGCACGATCCTGCTCGACGAGATTTCCGAGATGCCCCTGGGGCTGCAGGCCAAGCTGCTGCGGGTGCTACAGGAGCGTGAAGTCGAGCGGGTCGGCGCGCGTAAGCCGATCGTGCTGGATATCCGGGTGGTGGCCACCACCAACCGCGACCTAGCGGGGGAAGTGGCGGCGGGGCGGTTTCGCGAAGACCTGTACTATCGCCTGTCGGTGTTTCCCCTGGCGTGGCGTCCGCTGCGCGAACGCACTGCCGATATTCTGCCGCTGGCCGAGCGCCTGCTGGCCAAGCACGTCAATAAAATGCACCACGCGGCGGCGCGATTGTCGCCACAGGCCCAGGCCTGTCTGGTCGGGTATCCGTGGCCGGGCAATGTGCGCGAGCTGGACAATGCGATCCAGCGTGCGCTGATCCTGCAGCAGGGCGGGGTGATCGAGCCGCAGGACTTCTGCCTGTCAGGGCCGGTGGCCTGCGCGCCGCTGCCGAGCCTGGCGCCAAGGGCGGTGTCTGCACGCGCGCTGGAGGTCGAGGCGGCGCCCGGCGAGTCGGCCGGAGCCCTGGGTGACGACCTGCGTCGCCGGGAATTCCAGATGATCATCGACACCCTGCGCGCCGAACGCGGTCGCCGCAAGGAAGCCGCCGAACGCCTGGGCATCAGCCCTCGCACCCTGCGTTACAAACTGGCGCAAATGCGCGACGCCGGAATGGACGTGGAAGGGCACCTGTTCGCCACCTGAGCCAAGCCGACGATTCCCGTAACCCCGTAACCGCTGTCGAGCCCGCGAGGCTGCGTTCGAGGACGCAGTCCTCGCCAGATCTGTAGGCTGACACCGAATTACGACCGCTTCGCGGCCGAACGCAGCCTTGCGGGCTCGGCAGCGGCTACAAGGGCTTTTATCCGTGGGCCCCGGCGGAGCTGGCACCCTTGTTGCTAACACCAGTCTATCCGCCGAGTGAGCGTCAAAAAATTGCGGGTCGTCAGAGAGAGCAGTCATGAGCCAAGGAATTGAATTTAACCGGTTGATGCTGGACATGCGCGCCATGCAAATGGACGCCATGGCCGCACCCAAGGCCGTTGCCGCGCCCCAAGAAGCCGGCAGCAGCTTTGCCGACATGCTGGGCCAGGCCGTGAACAAGGTCAACGACACCCAGCAGGCGTCGACCCAGTTGT
Source organism: Pseudomonas sp. RA_35y_Pfl2_P32 (assembly GCF_963970735.1). NCBI lineage: Bacteria > Pseudomonadati > Pseudomonadota > Gammaproteobacteria > Pseudomonadales > Pseudomonadaceae > Pseudomonas > Pseudomonas sp. RA_35y_Pfl2_P32. Next base: position 9,575 of record NZ_CAXAQF010000034.1, on the reverse strand, counting down.
CCACCGCGTTCGAAATCGGCAAAAGCGGTGTCGACTTGACCGACGTGATGATCGCCAAGGAAAAAGCCGGCGTCTCCTTCCAGGCGCTGACCCAGGTCCGCAACAAGCTGGTTCAGGCGTACCAAGACATCATGCAGATGCCGGTTTAAGGACACATTGAGTCATGGCAGAAGCAGTCGCCAATAACGTTCCGGCCAAGGCCGCCGCGGCAGAGGGCAAATCGCCGCTGTTCGGCCTGTCCTTCCTGGAAAACCTCTCCGAGATGACCATGCTGCGGCAGGTGGGCCTACTGGTGGGCCTGGCTGCGAGTGTGGCGATTGGTTTTGCCGTGGTCCTCTGGTCGCAGCAACCGGACTACCGGCCGTTGTACGGCAGCCTGGCCGGGATGGACGCCAAACAGGTGATGGAGACCCTGGCCACCGCCGACATTCCCTACACCGTCGAACCCAACTCCGGTGCCTTGCTGGTCAAGGCCGATGACTTGCCGCGTGCGCGGCTCAAGCTGGCCGCCGCTGGGGTGACCCCCACCGACGGCAACATCGGTTTTGAAATCCTCGACAAGGACCAGGGCCTGGGCACCAGTCAGTTCATGGAAGCGACCCGTTACCGTCGCGGCCTCGAAGGTGAACTGGCACGGACCATTGCCAGCCTGAACAACGTCAAGGGTGCCCGCGTGCACCTGGCCATTCCGAAAAGCTCGGTGTTCGTGCGCGACGAGCGCAAGCCCAGCGCCTCGGTGCTGGTGGAGCTGTACGCCGGCCGCTCGCTGGAGCCGAGCCAGGTGGTGGCCATCGTCAATCTGGTGGCAACCAGCGTCCCGGAACTGAGCAAGTCGCAAATTACCGTGGTCGACCAGAAGGGCACCCTGCTCTCCGATCAGGCGGAGAACTCCGCGCTGACCATGGCCGGCAAGCAGTTCGACTACAGCCGCCGCATGGAAAGCATGCTCACCCAGCGCGTGCACAACATCCTGCAGCCGGTGCTGGGCAATGACCGCTACAAGGCCGAAGTGTCCGCCGACGTCGACTTCAGTGCGGTCGAGTCGACCTCCGAGCAGTTCAACCCCGATCAACCGGCCCTGCGCAGCGAGCAGTCGACCTCCGAACAGCGTACCGCCAGCAATGGCCCGCAAGGCGTACCGGGTGCCCTGAGCAACCAGCCGCCGGCACCGGCTTCGGCACCGCAAGCCACCGGTGGCGCTGCCGCCGCAGGCGGCATGGTGCAGCCCGGCCAGCCGCTGCTCGATGCCAACGGCCAGCAGATCATGGACCCGGCCACCGGCCAGCCGATGCTCGCCCCATACCCGGCGGACAAGCGTCAGCAATCGACCAAGAACTTCGAACTCGACCGCTCCATCAGCCACACCAAGCAGCAGCAAGGCCGCTTGAACCGGTTGTCGGTGGCGGTGGTGGTCGATGACCAGGTCAAGGTCAATCCCGCCAACGGCGAAACCTCCCGCGCACCGTGGACCGCCGATGAATTGGCGCGCTTCACCCGCCTGGTGCAGGACGCGGTCGGCTTCGACGCCAGCCGTGGCGACAGCGTCAGCGTGATCAACGTGCCATTCTCGACCGAACGCGGCGAAGTGATTGCCGAGATCCCGTTCTACTCCCAGCCCTGGTTCTGGGATGTGGTCAAGCAAGTGGTCGGCGTGCTGTTCATCCTGGTGCTGGTATTCGGCGTGCTGCGTCCGGTGCTCAACAACATCACCGGTGGCGGCAAGGGCCGGCAACTGGCAGGGATCGGCAGCGATGCCGAGCTCGGCGGCATGGGCGGGCTGGAGGGTGAGCTGGGCAATGACCGGGTCAGCCTCGGCGGCCCGCAAAGCATCCTGCTGCCAAGCCCGAGCGAAGGCTATGACGCCCAGTTGAACGCAATCAAGAGCCTGGTGGCCGAAGACCCGGGCCGTGTGGCTCAGGTCGTGAAAGAGTGGATTAACGCAGATGAGTGATAACCGAGCCTCGATCGCCAAACTCAGCCGGGTCGACAAAGCCGCGATCCTGCTGCTGTCCCTGGGCGAAACCGACGCCGCGCAAGTGCTGCGCCACATGGGCCCGAAAGAGGTCCAGCGCGTCGGCGTGGCCATGGCGCAGATGGGCAACGTACACCGCGAGCAGGTCGAGCAGGTGATGAGCGAGTTCGTCGACATCGTCGGCGACCAGACCAGCCTGGGCGTGGGCTCCGACGGCTACATCCGCAAAATGCTCACCCAGGCCCTGGGCGAAGACAAGGCCAATGGCCTGATCGACCGCATCCTGCTGGGCGGCAACACCAGCGGCCTGGACAGCCTCAAGTGGATGGAGCCGCGCGCGGTGGCGGACGTGATCCGCTACGAGCACCCGCAGATCCAGGCCATTGTCGTGGCTTACCTGGACCCCGACCAGGCCGGTGAAGTGCTGGGCAACTTCGACCACAAGGTGCGCCTGGACATCATCCTGCGCGTGTCGTCGCTCAACACCGTGCAGCCGGCGGCGCTCAAGGAACTCAACCAGATTCTCGAGAAGCAGTTCTCCGGCAATTCCAACGCCTCGCGCACCACCCTGGGCGGGATCAAGCGTGCCGCCGACATCATGAACTTCCTCGACAGTTCGATCGAAGGCCAGCTCATGGATTCGATCCGCGAAGTCGACGAAGACCTGTCCGGTCAGATCGAAGACCTGATGTTCGTGTTCAACAACCTGGCCGATGTCGACGACCGCGGGATCCAGGCGTTGCTGCGCGAAGTGTCCTCCGATGTGCTGGTGCTGGCCCTCAAGGGCTCGGACGAAGGGGTCAAGGAGAAGATCTTCAAGAACATGTCCAAGCGCGCCGCCGAACTGCTGCGCGACGACCTCGAGGCCAAGGGCCCGGTGCGCGTCAGCGACGTCGAGACGGCACAAAAGGAAATCCTCACCATTGCCCGCCGTATGGCCGAAGCCGGAGAAATCGTTCTCGGCGGGAAGGGCGGCGAAGAAATGATCTGACCCTATGGCTGCCAAGAGTGATGAGTCGCCCAGCGACCTGATTCGTGCGCGTGATGTCAGCGGGCTCGACATCTGGGCGCTGCCCAGTTTTGATCCGTACGTCCCGGAACCCGAACCTGAGCCCGAGCCGGAACCGCCGCAGATGGAAGAAGTGCCGCTGGAGGAAGTCCAGCCACTGACCCTGGAAGAACTCGAGAGCATTCGCCAGGAAGCCTGGAACGAAGGGTTTGCCACCGGCGAGAAAGAAGGCTTTCACAGCACCACCCTCAAGGTTCGCCAGGAAGCCGACGTGGCCCTGAACGCGAAGTTGGCCAGCCTGGAACGGCTGATGGTCAATCTGTTCGAGCCCATCGCCGAGCAGGACACACAGATTGAAAAGGGCCTGGTGGCGCTGGTTCAGCACGTGACCCGGCAGGTGATCCAGCGCGAGTTGGCCATCGACTCGAGCCAGCTGGAACACGTCATGCGCGAAGCCCTCAAGCTGCTGCCGCTGGGGGTGGAGAACGTGCGCCTGTACATCAATCCCCAGGATTTTGCCCAGGTCAAAGCCCTGCGCGAACGCCACGAGGAAAGCTGGCGCATCGTCGAGGACGAGACGCTGTTGCCCGGTGGTTGCCGGGTCGAGACCGAGCACAGCCGGATCGACGCGACGGTGGAAACCCGCATTGCCCAGGCCACGGCGCAGTTGCTCGACCAGTTGCACGAGCAGGCGCTGCACCCGGCGCCCGCGGATTTGCAGCTCGACCTGAATGCCGTTGCCCCGCCGGTCAGCCCCGATGCGCCTTGATCGCACCAGTTTTGCCAAGCGCCTGGGCAGCTACGCCGCCGCGGTGCAGTTGCCGGGCCAGCCGGTCCTCGAAGGGCGCCTGTTGCGCATGGTCGGCCTGACGCTGGAGGCCGAAGGCTTGCGCGCAGCCATGGGCAGCCGCTGCCGGGTGATCAACGACGACAGCTATCACCCGGTCGAAGTCGAGGCCGAGGTCATGGGCTTTTCCGGCAACAAAGTATTCCTGATGCCGGTGGGTAGCGTGGCCGGGATCGCCCCGGGCGCGCGGGTCGTACCGCTGGCGGACAACGGCCGCCTGCCAATGGGCATGAGCATGCTCGGACGGGTGCTCGACGGTGCCGGTCGGGCGCTGGACGGCAAGGGCGGTATGAAGGCCGAAGACTGGGTGCCGATGGACGGCCCGACCATCAACCCGCTCAACCGTGATCCCATCAGCGTGCCGCTGGACGTCGGCATTCGCTCGATCAATGGCTTGCTCACGGTCGGCCGCGGCCAGCGCCTGGGCCTGTTCGCCGGTACCGGGGTGGGCAAGAGTGTGCTGCTGGGCATGATGACCCGCTTCACCGAAGCCGACATCATCGTGGTGGGGCTGATCGGTGAGCGGGGCCGGGAAGTGAAGGAGTTCATCGAACACATCCTCGGTGAAGAGGGCCTCAAGCGCTCGGTGGTGGTGGCTTCGCCGGCCGACGATGCGCCGCTGATGCGCATGCGCGCGGCGATGTACTGCACGCGCATCGCCGAGTATTTTCGCGACAAGGGCAAGAATGTCCTGTTGCTGATGGACTCGCTGACCCGTTTTGCCCAGGCCCAGCGGGAAATTGCCCTGGCCATCGGCGAGCCGCCCGCGACCAAGGGCTATCCGCCTTCGGTGTTCGCCAAGTTGCCGAAACTGGTGGAGCGCGCGGGCAATGCCGAGGCGGGCGGCGGGTCGATCACGGCCTTCTACACCGTGCTGTCGGAGGGCGATGACCAGCAGGATCCGATCGCCGACTCGGCGCGGGGCGTGCTCGACGGCCACATCGTGTTGTCCCGGCGCCTGGCTGAGGAGGGGCACTACCCGGCCATCGACATCGAAGCGTCCATCAGCCGGGTCATGCCCTCGGTGGTTTCGCCCGAGCACATGCGCCGCGCCCAATATTTCAAGCAGCTCTGGTCCCGTTATCAACAGAGCCGCGACCTGATCAGCGTCGGCGCCTACGTGGCCGGCGGCGATCGCGAAACCGACACCGCCATTGCCCTGCAGCCGACCATGGTCAGCTACCTGCGCCAGGGCCTCAACGACAACATCAGCCTGGGCGAAAGCCACGCCCACCTGGAAACCCTTTTCGCTCCGGCAGCCGGAGGCTAAGCGGCCATGGCCCAGAGCCGAGCAGCGCGCCTGGCGCCAGTGGTCGACATGGCGGAAAAGGCCGAGAAGACCGCCGCCCAGCGCCTGGGCTACTTCCAGGGCCAGGTGCGGCTCGCCGAAAACAAGTTGGCCGACCTCGACGGATTTCGCCTCGAATACCTGGAACGCTGGGTTGAGCGCGGCCGCGAAGGGGTGTCCGGGCAATGGCTGCTGGGTTACCAGGGCTTCCTCGCACAACTGGGCACCGCCATCGACCAGCAGCGGCAAAGCCTGGCCTGGCACCAGAACAACCTGGACAAGGCCCGCGACGGCTGGCAACAGGCCTACGCCCGGGTCGAAGGCTTGCGCAAGCTGGTGCAGCGCTACATCGACGAGGCCCGGCAACTGGAAGACAAGCGCGAGCAGAAGCTGCTCGACGAGCTGTCCCAGCGCTTGCCGCGGCAGAGTCCGTATCCTTGAGTGACGCGGGTCGATGGGCTGCCTTGCTCACGACCTGTACAGGTGCTAAACCTTGTACACGATTGCCAAAGACAAGGAAGCTCTCGCATGTCAGTCAATACGCAAGTCTCAGCGGATGGGCAAAAGCTGACGATCTCGATCAAGGGCCGGTTCGATTTTGCCAAGCATCAGGCATTCCGTGAGTCCTACGAGCAGCTCGACAATCAGCGGCCCAACTCGGTGGTGGTCGACCTCAAGGAGGCCACCTACCTCGACAGTTCGGCGTTGGGCATGCTGCTGTTGCTACGCGATCATGCGGGCGGCGACGATTCCGATGTGCGGCTGGTCAACAGCAGTTCCGACGTGCGAAAAATCCTCGCCATCTCCAATTTCGACAAGTTGTTCGACATCAGTTGAGCGACCTGACGCCGCCGCTCGAGCCCCTGACGGTCCTGATCGCCGAAGACAGCGCGGCCGATCGCCTGCTACTGTCGGGCATCGTCCGTCGTCAGGGCCACGCGGTGCTGATGGCGGCGAACGGCGCCGAGGCAGTTGAACTGTACCGCCAGGCGCGTCCGCACCTGGTGTTGATGGACGCCCTGATGCCGGTGATGGACGGCTTCGATGCGGCGCGCCAGATCAAGCAACTGGCCGGGGAAACCCTGGTGCCGATCATCTTCCTCACCTCCCTGAGCGAGAACGAAGGACTGGCTCGCTGCCTGGAGGCGGGCGGTGACGACTTCCTGGCCAAACCCTATAACCAGGTGGTGCTGGCGGCCAAGATCAAGGCCATGGATCGCTTGCGGCGTTTGCAGGCGACGGTGCTGGAGCAGCGTGACCAGATCGTCCGCCACCATCACCACTTGCTCAACGAGCAGCGCGTGGCCAAGGCGGTGTTCGACAAGGTCGCCCACTCGGGCTGCCTGAGCGCACCAAACATCCGCTACCGACAATCGCCCTATGCGCTGTTCAATGGGGATCTGCTGCTGGCGGCGTTCACCCCGGCTGGGGACATGCATGTGCTGCTCGGTGACTTCACCGGCCACGGGTTGCCGGCGGCCGTGGGGGCCATGCCCCTGGCCGAAGTGTTTTACGGGATGACGGCCAAGGGGTTTGGCTTGGCGCACATCCTGCGTGAGATGAATGCCAAGCTCAAGCGCATCCTGCCGGTGGACATGTTCTGCTGCGCCACCCTGCTGTCCCTGAGTTTCCAGCGCCGTTCAGCCGAGGTCTGGAACGGTGGGATGCCTGACGGTTACCTGCATGACGTCGCCAGTGGCGAGCGCCGGCCACTGAAGTCACGGCACTTGCCGCTGGGCGTGTTGAGCGCCCAGGCGTTCGACGACCGCACGGAAGTGTTCCCGATGGCCCTGGGCGATCGGGTGTTGCTGTTGACAGATGGGGTGATCGATACCTGTGACAGCGCCGAGCAGCTGTTTGGTGTCGAGCGACTATTGCAGGTGTTCGCCGACAACCTGGAGCCCGGGCAGTTGTTCGAGGAGATCGAGCAAGCGCTGCGCGATTTTGGCGGCCAGGCCCGGGATGACGTGAGCCTGCTGGAAATCAGCCTGGTGGAGCCGGCCCAGCTCACTCCGCCAGCCCTGGTCTATTCCGACAGTGGCCAGTCCAGCCCGCTGGACTGGTCGTTGAGTTTCGAGTTTCGCGCCGAGTCCCTCAAGCGCTTCGATCCGCTGCCCTACCTGCTGCAGTTGCTGCTGGAGGTGCATGGCCTGCGGGCGCAAAGTGCGGCGCTGCATAGTGTGCTGGCCGAGCTGTACTCCAATGCCCTGGAGCATGGCGTGCTGGGCCTGGATTCGAGCCTCAAGCGCGATGTCCAGGGCTTTGCGCGCTACTATCAGTTGCGCAATGCCCGCCTGGAGCAACTGGAGGCGGGCTATCTGCGGGTGCATGTGCAGGTTGCCCCGCAAGGCTCGGGCGGTTGCCTGGTGATAGAGGTGGAAGACAGTGGTGAGGGGTTTGATGTGCAGCATGTGATGGACAGGCCGCTGGACATCGGTCGTTTATCGGGTCGAGGCGTCAGCCTGATCCGTCAATTGAGCCGTAATGCCAGTTGGTCCGACGACGGCCGGCGGGCGCGCGTGGAGTTTTCCTGGGAGGCTCTGGCATAATCGCGCGCATTCTTGATCAAGGAGCGAGCAAGTGAGTGATACACATCTGGATCGCAACGTACTCAGTGCGTTGCAGGAAGTCATGGAAGGGGACTACCCAGTGTTGCTGGACACCTTCCTGGCGGATTCCGAAGAGCGTCTGCAAGTCCTGCGCGAGGCGCACGATGCGGCGCAGTTGATCAGTGCGGCCCATAGTTTCAAGGGCAGCAGCAGCAACATGGGCGCGTTGCGCCTGGCCAGGCTGTGCCATGAGCTGGAACAGCGCGCCAAGGAAAAAGCCCCGAAGGGCCTGGCCAAGCTGGTGGGTGAAATCGACGGCGAGTTTGCCTTGGTGCGGCCCCTGTATGAAGCCGAACGGCAGCGCTCGCTGGCGTCTGATTCGTCCAATCGCTGCTGTTAGCATTCCCCCGGGCGATCTGGCTCGACCCTTGCAGTCTTCTTGCTCAACTGTATCGACGATTCCAGTGCAGCGGAGACCGCTATGCCCCTTTCCCCCAACACCCTGCTGCAGGCTGGCACGCAGGCCAAGACGCCGTCCGGACCGGCCAATGCCCCGGCGGCCCCTGTGGACAAGGCGTCCGGCTTTGCCCGGGTATTTGCCGGCCATGGCGCGGGCAAGTCCTTGGCGGCGGCCGATACGGGGGTAAAACCGCTGCGTGACAAGACCCCGGACCACCCCGTCCGTGCGGACAAACCTGCCGTCCCGGCCCCAGCGGTTGCCGCTAGCGGCAAAACCTTGCCTGCCGAAAAAGTGGCGTCCGAGGAGGCCGCCGACAGCGAGCCTGGCGCAGTGCCTGAAGGCAGCGCGGTCGATCCGGTGCAGGCTCAGGCCGCCACCCAGCCGGCGCCGGTACCGGTGGTCGAGACCCCAGCGGCTGTGGACCCGGCTATCGAGGCGGCGATGCGGGCCACCACCCAGGCAGTCAGCGATCCGGCGTTCGACCCCGAGGCCGATCCGCTGGATAGCTTGCCGGCGGTGCGCCTGGCGATGGAGCAAAGCGGCCATCTGTCCGCTTCCAGCCAGGCTCAAGCCAAGGCACCACCTGCTGTCGCCCCGGCTGACGGCGAACCGACTGCGGCGCAGACCTTCGCCGCAGGCATGGCCAGCATGCTCGGCCTGCAAACGGACCAGGACGGTGCCGGCGAGGGTGGCGAAAGAGCCTTCAGTGGCTTGATCGACGAAGGCCTCAAGGACCTCAAGGCCGCCAGCAGTGACACCCGCGTGGAAGGGTTTGCCGATCGCCTGGCCGCGCTGACCCAGGCCGCCACGGCGAAAACCGCCAATGCGCTGCCGGTCAACCAGCCGATCGCCATGCACCAGAGTGGCTGGACCGAAGAGGTGGTCAACCGGGTCATGTACCTGTCGAGCGTCAACCTCAAGGCGGCGGACATTCAGTTGCAGCCCGCTGAGCTGGGGCGCCTGGACATCCGCGTCAACATGATTCCCGACCAGCAGACCCAGGTCACCTTCATGAGTGCCCATGTCGGCGTGCGTGAAGCGCTGGACGGGCAGATGCACCGCCTGCGCGAGATGTTCGCGCAACAGGGCATGGGTCAGGTCGACGTCAATGTCTCCGACCAGTCCCGTGGCTCCCAGGAACAGGCGCAGCAGCAGGGGCAGGGGGCCCGCACCGTGGCCACTGGCGGCCGACTGGAGCCGATGATCGATGAGTCGCCGGCCGCCAGTGTCGAAGTGGCCGCCAGCGCCACCCGCGTAGTGGGCTCCAGCGTGGTCGACTATTACGCCTGATGGGCGCTTGTGGGAGCAGGATGCAGGCTGCTCCCTAATGAAATGGTTACCCCCACCGCCCCTTGCGATAGCTCACTAAGCTTTCGCAAGGGGCCCATCGGAGACCATTCTCATGAACAACGTAGCTATCGCCGCCATCGACCTGGGTAAAAACTCCTTT
>NZ_CAXAQF010000033.1:0-44730 GCF_963970735.1 Pseudomonas sp. RA_35y_Pfl2_P32 | reverse complement strand
ATCCATTTCCCATCGGCCGCGCAGAACACGTTCTCCCCCTTGCGCATGACCTCTCGAGTGGCTTCGGGGATTTTTATCACCATCAGGTAGGTTTGCGGTTCGACCAGCGATTGCCAGCGGACATAGATCTGTTGGGGCAAGTCTGCCCCTGTCACTCGTTTTCCGCCTCCGGCAGGCCCTCTTTTCGGCCACCCACGGGGATTGCCGGCGTTGGTGGGAGGCGCTTGCATTGACGCGATGCCACTTGCCGCACGTTGAAACACATGGTCCTGAATGTCGACCACATCGGCTGTTTCGATCCAGACTTCCATGTAGTCAGGAGCCGAGAACCCCAGGTACCAGGATTTGTAAGGCATTGACTGGCTGCTGGCGAATGTGCAGCCACTGAGCAGAAAGGCGGTAAGAGCGATACGGATAAAATTACTCATTAGGATGCACCGTGCGCACAGAGTTTTCGTCTGGTCGATTAATGAAGACGATGTTCAGGTCGCTATTGTTGCGGTTTTTTGCGGCGTTCCAGTTATCGGAGATATGAACATAACGCTGGAACAGCAGTGCCTCCTCCTGCGGAGTCAGCCCTGTTGTTTTGCTTTTCCCCTGAGCGTAGGCCATCAGTTTTTTGCAGATGGGAACGAGGTCCGCAGGTAGCGCGAGTCTCGGCTCGCCTTCGTCAATCTCGCCAAACGGCACTCCATTTTCCACGGCCAGTTCGCGCATGATCCGAAAGTAGATCAAGGACAAATCACTGCGGACTTCGCGCTGGCTGCTGACTGCTGCATACACGTATTTCATGTTTCTGCGGTTGTCTTTGTCGGCGCGACGAAACGGCACCTCCCACGTCCGGATCTCCAACGAAAGATGATAGTGGGCCAGTTGATCTTGAAGCCGTCTCAAGTCCTGCTGGGCCGCCTTGTAACTGTTGGCCTCAACGAAAGAGGTCCTTTCTTCGACCAGGCTTTTACGCGGTTTGCTGAGCAGGATGCGCTCCATCGCCTTGGGTAAATAGCCGCCGCCCAGATCCGAATGCGCACCCGGAAGGACAATATCGGCCGACCCAAGACTGTTGAGGGCAAAGTTATAACGGCGTTCATTTCGAGCGACCAATTGGACGACTTTCTTAGCCGCGTCTGGCGCCAGATGGATATTGATTCCTGGGTTATAAGCGTTATTACCCGTCCAGTCCCCTACCAGTGGATTGGCAATGGCTGCGACGGTGTCGTAAACGCCAATGAAATTGATAGAGACATCAGTATGCGGCGTCCATGAAAAACTATCCGACAATATCGGGGCCCCCATCGGCAACGCTTTGGCGAGGATACTTTGGTTCCCCTTTAATGCCTCATTGGCAAAATCCCTTGCCGCTGCGGAGCCACGGCTGAACCCGAAGATATCGAACTCGATTTTCGCCACCCGCTTATCGGGATTGTTGTCTTGAAAGTTTTGGATAGCCCTAAGAACAAGCATCGGAGTTTCTTCAACTCGCGCCCGTACGCCCCGGGCACCTATGCCTGTACCTTGCGAAAAGATGGAGTCAGCTCCGGTACTGCTGGTACCGATGCCATCCACGTAAACTCGCAGGCTGGCTGTCCTAGCATCAATCGGCAGCGTTATGTCCCTTTGGTCTAAGTAAAGGTCATACAGCCGGGCGACGTTGCTGAGGTCATTGCCATAACTGTTATCCGGGCTACTTCCCTTGCCGTCATAACCATGAGCCGCACAGAACTGGCGAATGTCTTCAGCTGCTTCCTCCAGGTTCACGTCCGCCGCAAAGCAGCCAAACACCCGCTCACTGTTGTTGCGGTTATTGCCAGTCCCATCGAAGAACACCCCAACACGTAAGGTGATGTCATCCAGCTCGACTTCTTCTTCCTCTTCCTCAAGCTCTTCTTCCACCGCAGGTGGTGCCGAGTCAGGGACGGTACTGAGTTTCCCAACCGGTGGCGCACTCAACTGCTGCCCCGCAGTGGCAGCGACGGCGGCACCAGAGGCTAATGGAGTGAGAATCTTGATTCCGGTGCCGACGCCAGGAGCGCCCCCAGAATTGACCTTCACCTCAGCGCCACTGATCGTCACGCCACCGGCGTCCAGCTTGACGAAGCTCCCGCCAGCCTTGGCGGTCAGTTCCATCCCGCCCTCAATCACCACCTTGTCGCCTGCGTAGTAGTGAATCTCCTGGCCCGACTCGACAAACTGTGCCGTCCCCAGCTTCACATGTTGGGTCACACCCACCGTCAGGTGATCATCCGCCCGCACTTGAGTCTTGCGATCCAAGTGGGTGATCCGATGCTCTTCAGCCTTGAACTCGCTGAACACATTGGCCTCAACCGTGTCATGCCGTTCGTTGCCGATGTGGATTTTCTGGTCATGCTCGATGCTTTGTTCCCAGTCGCGCTGAGCGTGCAGGTAGATCTGTTCCGCGCCTTTTTTGTCTTCGATACGAAACTCGTTGTAACCCTCGCCTCCTGGCGAGCTGAGCGTCTTGAACGTGCTGCGGGTCTTGTTCGCCGGCAGGTCGTAGGGGACGACATTTTCTTGGTGAAACAGGCAACCGGTGATCAGCGGCTGGTCGGGATCACCTTCGAGGAAGGTGACGAGCACTTCCATGCCGACGCGTGGAATGGCGATGCCACCGTAGGCATTACCGGCCCAGCCGGTGGCGACGCGCACCCAGCAGCTGGAGTTATCGTTAGTCTGCCCGTCCCGGTCCCAGCGAAATTGGACTTTCACACGACCGTATGGGTCGCAATGGATCTCTTCGCCCGGAGGCCCGGTGACGATGGCGGTCTGGCTACCCAGCGCCTTGGGTTTGGGATGTTCCAGGGCCGGCCGGTAATGCGCCTCCCACGGCGTGGCGAGGAAGCAGTTGCGGTAGCCCTGATGAAAACCGTCTTTGTTCTGGGTGACATCACTGGAGATGTTCTCTCCGAGCACTTGCGGTTGCTTGCCTTCGTGAATCACTTCCAGCAGCAACCAGAGGTCGTTCCACTCAGCACGTGGGTGCTCACTCAGCGCCAGGAAGTGGCCGCTGACCAGCGTCGGCTCATCGCCTTTGCCTTCAGCGAGTTGGTAGTCGCTACGATGGCGTTCCAGGGCGCGGGTGGCCCGTTGTTTGCCGCGCGCACGGCTGGTGAAACGGCCTGGGTAGTCGTAGTCCTCCAGGTCCGGAGCAAAGGTGCTTTTAGCGGCGCCTTCGGGCAGGGTACTCGGCTTTTCGAAATCGTAGTCGCGGCGGCTGACACGGGTGGCGCGGGTTTCCAGGCGCAGGTTGAAACGCTTGATCACCGGCGTTTCGGCGGCCATGCCGGAGTCTTGTTGGTAGCTCACTGGCGCCAGTTTGCGGAACACCGTCTGATCATCGCCGAACACCAGCTTATGACCGCTGGCACTGTGCTGGAAGTGGAAGTGGATGCCTTCTTCTTCGCACAGGCGCTGGATGAAATGCAGGTCGGATTCGTCGTACTGCACGCAGTAATCGCGTTCCGGGTAGATCGCACCAAGTTGGAAGCTGTAGGCGTCGGCCAGGATGCCACGCGCTTCCAACACCTTTGCGATGATCTTCGGCACGCTCAGGCGCTGGAAGATTTGCTGATCGTAGTTATGCCGCAGGTAGGCTAGTTGCGGGCAGAGGCTGATGCTGTAGCGGGTCAGGCTTTTACCGGAATCGCCTTGCTCAATGCGATAGACCAGGCCGTGGATGATGCCTTTACCAGTGGCGCCGAAAGTTAGACAGCCAGGTTTGTACAGGATCTCTTCGAGTGTCAGGTCAGGATGGGGACTGACCAGTTCAATGTCGAAGCAGAATGGCTGATTGAGGGCTTCACGACCAACAAAACCAAGTACTTGAAGGTCAACGGATATACCCTCCAGCGAGAGGGAAATATGAGTTGCGTTTGCGTCCAGCATGCCTTGAATTCCATCCTTTGAAACATTTCAGGAATAAAGGATGGTGCGGGATTCGTTTTCCTAGCTCAATGAGAGATAGGTGTGTGGAGTTGCTACGCAATGAAAATCAGATTTTCCCTACAACACTTTACTCATTGGACACTCATGTTTTTGAAGGCCTCCTATGGATAAAACAATGAATACAACAGCAAAAAGCATTAGTTACCATGGACTCTTGGTGCTATACCGCTTTAGGGCCAGCGTTTAACTTCACCCACTGTAATGACAAAAACCACAGGATTCATTCAGCTCAACAGCCCGAACGACAAGGGCATGGAATGCTGCATATTCTGGGTCCAGCATCGTCGATCAATGTGCGAAAGGTACTCTGGGGATGTGCTGGAATCGGAATCCCCCTCTACGCCCTACACGTACATAGACAAACTGTAGGAGCAAACGGAGTGCGCCCCGCTGCTCCTACAATGCTTAACCCCATTACGGACGGAATCGCCCATGGACCTCGCCACCCTCACCCTGTTCCTCCCCGCCTGCTTCGCCCTGAACATGGCGCCGGGGCCGAATAATCTGTTGTCGGTCAGCAACGCCACCCGCTATGGCTACCGTACCGCGTGCCTGGCCGGGGTCGGGCGGTTGCTGGCGTTCGCCGGCATGATCGCCCTCGCCTCCGCCGGCCTGGCGGTGGTGCTGCAGACGTCGGAGTGGCTGTTCTACGGGATCAAAATCGTCGGCGCGGCGTACCTGCTGTACCTGGCCTGGCAGCTGTGGACTGCCGATACGCAGGTTCAGACCACGGTCAAACGCCCTGAAGCGGGGTTGCTGGCGTTGGCCCGGCAGGAGTTTCTGGTGGCAGCCGGCAACCCCAAAGCGATCCTGATATTCACCGCCTTCCTGCCGCAGTTCGTCGAGCCCAGCCAGCCGGTGACCCCGCAGTTTGCCTTGCTCGGCGCGCTGTTCCTGGTCCTGGAGTGGGTTGCCATCGCCTCATACGCCTACATGGGGCTGCACATGCGCCGCTGGTTCAGCCAGCCCCGTGGCAAGCGGATGTTCAACCGCTGCTGCGCCGGGCTGCTGTCGGCGGCGGCGAGCGTGCTGTTGATGGCGCGTCGGGCCTGAGGCCGGGGTATGCCTGAACGTTTGAGCACACTGCTGCTGGGGCCCCTGCTCTTGCTGCAGGGCATTTACACCCGGCGGGTCACCCCGCGGTTGCCGGAAGCCAGCGGTGCACGCCAGGGCCAGGCCGGCAACGGCGCACGCCTGCGCTTGCTGATTGTCGGGGATTCAGCCGTCGCCGGGGTGGGCGCCGCGACCCAGGATCAGGCCTTGAGCGGGCAATTGGTCGCCCGGCTGGCCGAGGATTTCCAGGTGAGCTGGCAGCTCTGGGCGCAGACGGGGCTCGATTCCCAGGACCTGCTGGAGCTGCTCGAAGGCAAGGACGCGCAGCCCTTTGATGTGGCGGTGCTGGGCATTGGAGTCAACGATGTCACCAGCCGCCTTGGCGTCGATCAATGGCTGGCACGACAACAGCGCCTGTTGGGGTTGTTGAGGGGCAAGTTCGCGGTGCAACAGCTGGTGATTTCCCCGCTGCCGCCGATGCACCTGTTCCCCGCGCTGCCCCAGCCCTTGCGCTGGTACCTGGGGAACCGGGCCAGGCGTTTCAACCAACAACTGGCTACGCTGACCGCAGCCCAACCCTCTTGTACCCTCTTGACCCTGAGCCTGACCCCTGAGGCTGGCCTGATGGCCGCCGACGGTTTCCATCCTGGCCCTGTGATCTACAGTCTCTGGGCAGAGCACGCCGCCCAGGCCATCACTGGGCGACAGCACAACAATAACAACCCAGGAGTCGAACATGTCTGAACTCAACCTACTCCCCAACGTCGCCACCGCCCTGGCACAATGGCACGCCATGCTCGATACGCGCGACTTGCGCGCACTGCCCCAGTTGCTCGCTGCCGAGGCGGTGTTCCGCTCGCCCATGGCCCACACGCCCTACCCCGGCGCACCGGTGGTGGCGATGATCCTCAACACGGTGTTCCAGGTGTTCGAGGACTTTACCTACCACCGCGAACTGGCAAGTGCCGACGGGCTGAATGTGGTGCTGGAGTTCAGTGCCCGGGTCGGCGACAAGCAACTCAAAGGCATCGACATGATTCGCTTCAACGAGGAGGGGGAAATCGTCGAGTTTGAAGTGATGGTGCGGCCGATGAGTGCCTTGCAGGCCCTGGGTGACGAGATGGGCCGACGCCTTGCTGCGTACCTGGCGGCGAGCAAGGCCTGAGCGCCACGCCGAATGTGAACGCAAGACACCGGGTGCAGAGTGGCGGACGGACGACTAGTCTGTCCGCCAGACCCTCACTCCTGCCCCGGATGCCCCATGCCCTATGACCTCGCCCGCCAGTTCCTCGCCGCCCTGGACGACGACTGGGCGCGGCATGTCGCGGCCATCGGCCCCTGCCTGCATCAACCCCAGCCAACCCGCGACCCCTATGAAGCCCTGGTGCGCGCCATCGCTTATCAGCAACTGCACGTGCGAGCCGGCGACGCGATTGTCGGGCGCTTGCTCGCGCTGTTCCCCGGACAGCCCTTCCCCAGTGCTGCGCAGTTGCTGGCCAGTGAATTTGACGACCTGCGCCGCTGCGGTTTTTCCGCGAGCAAGATTGCGACGATCCAGGGCATCGCTGGCGCCACCTTGAGTGGCGTCGTCCCGGATTACCCCACGGCACACGCCATGGACGACGAGACGCTGATCGCGCGCCTGACGCCGTTGCGTGGGGTCGGTCGCTGGACCGTGGAGATGTTGCTGATCTACACCCTCGAACGCCCGGACATCCTGCCCGCCGACGACTTTGGCGTGCGTGACGGTTACCGCCGCCTCAAGGGCCTGGAGCAAACGCCCACGCGCAAGCAAATGCTCGACCTGAGCCAGGCCTGGAGCCCCTACCGGACGGTTGCCGCGTGGTATTTGTGGCGAGTACCCAGGGGATGACAACCTACTGGCTGCTCAACGAGCAACGGCAAAAGATCGCCAGCCCGGTGCCCGGCCTGTTGGGCGGCCACCGGCGCTCGAAGATCTACGGTCGCCTGGATTGCCCAGGCGCCTTGCGTGCCATCGCTCGGGGCGGCTACGTGGCTCATCGGGTGTTTTTTGCCGATGAAGCCGCCGCCCTGGCGGCCGGTTTCAGGCCGTGTGCAGTGTGTTTGCCCGAGGCCTATGGGCGGTGGCACAAGGCGCAACAGCCGTGCCCCGGGTAACGCTTTTCAGGCGATGCTGGGAATCGGCCGGGTACACAAAACAAAACGCCGCTCAATGAGCGGCGTTCTTGTGCGCGGGGCGACTACCAGGACCTGGAAGGTCTCAGGCCTCGCTGTCCCATGGACGATCGCCACGCTCATCCTTGATGCGGGTTGGCAGGCCCATCACGTCCAGCGCCTTGAGGAACGGCTCGGCTGGCAGCTCCTCGACGTTGACCATGCGCTGCACGTCCCACTCGCCACGGGCGACCAGCAAGGCGGCGGCTACCGGTGGCACGCCAGCGGTGTAGGAAATGCCCTGGCTGTCGGTTTCGGCATAGGCTTCCTCGTGATCAGCCACGTTGTAGATGAACACTTCGCGCGGCTGGCCATCCTTGGTGCCCTTGACCAGGTCACCGATGCAAGTCTTGCCGGTGTAGCCCGGCGCCAGCGAACTTGGGTCTGGCAGCACGGCCTTGACCAGTTTCAACGGCACCACTTCCAGGCCTTCGGCGGTCTTGACCGGTTGCTCGGAGAGCAGGCCAAGGTTCTTGAGCACGGTGAACACATTGATGTAGTGCTCGCCGAAGCTCATCCAGAAACGCACGTTGGCCACGCCGAGGTTCTTCGACAGGGAGTGCACTTCATCGTGGCCGGTGAGGTAGAGGTTCTGCGCGCCGACTACGGGCAGGTCGTCGGTGCGTTTGACTTCGAACATGGTGTTGCTGGTCCACTGGCTGTCCTGCCAGCTCCACACCTGTCCGGTGAATTCACGGAAGTTGATTTCCGGGTCGAAATTGGTGGCGAAATATTTGCCGTGGGAACCGGCATTGACGTCGAGAATGTCGATCGAATCAATGCGGTCGAAATACTGTTGTTGCGCCAGGGCTGCATAGGCATTGACCACACCCGGGTCGAAGCCCACGCCGAGAATGGCGGTGACGTTCTTCTGCTGGCATTCCTCGAGGTGCTTCCACTCGTAGTTGCCATACCAGGGCGGCGTTTCACAGATCTTGCCCGGCTCTTCGTGAATGGCGGTGTCCAGGTAGGCGACACCGGTATCGATGCAGGCACGCAGCACCGACATGTTGAGGAACGCGGAACCGACGTTGATGACGATCTGCGATTCGGTTTCGCGGATCAGCGTCTTGGTCGCTTCGACATCCATGGCGTCCAGGGCAAACGCCTGGATATCGGCGGGCACTTTGAGGCTGCCCTTGGCCTTGACGCTGTCGATGATGGCCTGGCATTTGGAGATGTTGCGCGACGCGATAGCAATACGACCGAGTTCATCGTTGTGCTGCGCGCACTTGTGGGCCACCACCTTGGCGACACCTCCTGCACCAATGATAAGTACGTTCTTCTTCAATTTTTCTCTCTCTCCTTCTGCGCCAGCTTACGAAAGGCTGGACAAGTAATCGTCGAAACCAAACTCACGAACCAGCTCGACACTACCATCGAGTTGTTTCACTACGATGGACGGCATTTTCAAGCCGTTGAACCAGTTTTTCTTGACCATGGTGTAACCCGCGGCATCGACAAACGACAGGCGGTCACCAATGGCCAACGGTGCAGCAAACTGATACTCACCAAAGATATCCCCGGCCAGGCAGGACTTACCGCACACCATGTAGGTGTGTTCACCCTCGCTCGGCGCCAGCTTGGCGTTCAGGCGGTAGATCAGCAGATCGAGCATGTGCGCTTCGATGGAGCTGTCCACGACGGCCAGGTGCTTGCCGTTGTAGAGGGTGTCGAGCACGGTAACTTCCAGCGAGGCGCTCTGGGTGATGGCGGCTTCGCCCGGCTCCAGGTAGACCTGCACGCCGTACTTCTGCGAAAAGGCCTTGAGGCGCGCGCAGAACTGGTCGAGGGCATAGTCTTCGCCGGTGAAGTGAATACCGCCGCCCAGGCTGACCCACTCGACCTTGTGCAGCAGGTGACCGAAGCGCTCTTCGATGGTGCACAGCATCTGGTCGAACAGGCCGAAGTCGCCGTTCTCGCAGTTGTTGTGGAACATGAAGCCGGAGATCTGCTCGATGACCGCCTCGACCTTGACCGGGTCCCACTCGCCCAGGCGGCTGTAGGGACGCGCCGGGTCTGCCAGCAGGTAGTCGGAGCTGCTCACCTGCGGGTTGACCCGCAGACCGCGAACCTTGCCTTCGGACGCCTCGGCAAAGCGCTGCAGTTGGCCGATGGAGTTGAAGATGATCTTGTCGCAGTTGGCGAGCATCTCCTCGATCTCGTCGTCGGCCCAGGCCACGCTGTAGGCGTGGGTCTCGCCGGCAAACTTCTGGCGGCCGAGCTTGAGCTCGTAGAGCGAGGACGAGGTGGTGCCGTCCATGTACTGCTCCATCAGGTCGAACACCGACCAGGTGGCGAAGCACTTGAGCGCCAACAGGGCCTTGGCCCCGGACTGCTCGCGCACATAGGCGATTTTCTGCATGTTCGCCAGCAGCTTTTGTTTATCGATCAGGTAGTACGGCGTCTTAATCATTTCGAGGCCTCCGGCAAGGCTAGCCAAAAAAGGATGCGCATTGTGCCTTCACTGACTGCAGATCGAAAGAGCAGAAAGCGTTTACGCCCTGGCCAGGGCTTGGAGAAGGGTCAGTTGTAACGGGGCGGGGGCAGGCAAGGTGGCGTTTTTAACCCAGCAAACCTGTCGGGGTGTCAGGTGCCATGGATGTTGAATGCACCGGCCCCATCGCGAGCAAGCGCGCTCCCACAGTGGTGTTGGATGCTCACAAATTCTGTATACACCCACACCAAACCTGTGGGAGCGGGCTTGCCCGCGATGGCGGTGTGTCAGGCAGCATCTATGTTGACTGTGCCGGCTCGCTCCCACAGGTCATATACCGCTTTACCTAACGCGCGCCCGCCAGTTCACGCAACCGTGCCAGCTCGGCCGCAGGCAGGGTGATGCCTTCGGCCAGGGATTTGGCCCGTTCCTGATACCGTCGGTCGCCTGGCATGCGCTGCAAGCCAACACCACGCATCTGCTGCACCAGTGCTTCGCTGCGGCTGGCGAAGTGGTTGCCAGCGGTTTTGCTGGGGTCGATCACGATCAGCAACTGACCGGTCCAGGGGGTTTGTGCGCCGGGATGGTTCGACCAGTCGAACTCGAACGAGAAGTTGCCGCCCGTCAGGGCCGCCGCCAACAGCTCCACCATCATCGACAGGGCCGAGCCCTTGTGCCCGCCAAACGGCAACAGCGCGCCACCGTTGAGGATTGCCTTGGGGTCCCGGGTCGGCTGGCCCAGGCTGTCGACGCCCATGCCCTCGGGCAGCAACTGGCCCTGGCGCGCGGCGATCTGCACATCGCCATGGGCGATGGCGCTGGTTGCCAGATCGAAGACGATCGGCGCGCCACCGGCACGGGGGGCGGCAAAGGCAATCGGGTTGGTGCCGAACAGTGGCCGTTGTGCGCCATGGGGCACCACGCAGGTCATGCTGTTGACCACGCTCAAGGCCACCAGGCCCTCTTCGGCGAAGGGTTCGACGTCCGGCCAGAGCGCGGCGAAATGGTGCGAGTTGCGGATCGCCAACACCGCGATACCGGCACTGCGGGCCTTCTCGACCAGCACGCCACGGGCGGCGGCCAAGGCCGGCTGGGCAAATCCATTGGCGGCATCGACGCGGACAAACCCCGAAGCCACATCCTCCACCACCGGCACGGCCCGGCCATCCACCCAGCCGCTGGCCAGCGACGACAGGTAACCGGGAATGCGGAACACCCCGTGGCTGTGGGAACCGTCGCGCTGGGCGCTGGCACAGTTGTGCGCCAGCACCTGGGCGACGTCTGGCGAGGTGCCGTGCTGTTCAAAGATGCGCTGCAGCAACTCCGTCAGGTCGGCGAGGGCAAGGGTATCCACTTCGGGCAAGGCGGTGTTGGCGTGGGACATTGTGTAGCTCCGGGCGACTTGTTGTTATGGGCGAACTATCCAGCGGTGACAGTTATCTGTCAAATATTGACTTTATGACAGAAAACATCCATTTTCCTTCCCAAGCGCTGAATAACAACAGGAAACAGCCTTGAGCCAGCCCATCAAACAACGCCTTGAAAGCAGTCTGTCAACCGCCGCCGCCTCCGGCCGGGCGATTGCCAACTACATGCTGGCCAATCTTTATGAACTGCCGTTCCAGACCGCAGCCGACATCGCCGCGAAGTTGAACGTCAGTGAGTCCAGTGTCGGGCGCTTCTGTCGCTCCATCGGCTACAGCCACTTCAAGGACCTGAAAAACGACCTCAAGGCCGACCTGGGCGATGGCCCGTGGCTGGTGGGCGATCGTTTGCAGGAGTTCCGCCAGCAGGCGAGCCAGGGTCCGCAAGGCCTGCCCCGCAGCTTCGAGCTGGAAGTGGCGGCGCTGGTCAAGGTCTACGAATACAGCCTGACCCCTACCTGGCACGCCGTCAGCCAGCGCCTGGCCAGCCGGCGCAAGGTGTTCGTCGCCGGGTTCCAGACCGAACGGGGCATCGCCGCGTCGATGGTGCACTTGCTGCAGTACCTGCGCGATGACGTGCACTGGGTCGATGGCGCTGCCGGGCACTACGCCGATGTGCTGCTCAGCGTGCCCGCCGACAGCACCCTGGTGGTGTTCGAAGCCCGCCGCTATTCGCGCCACGCCCTGACCCTGTGCCGCAAGGCCCGCGAGGCGGGCATCCCGGTGACGCTGGTCACCGACACCTTTTGCGACTGGGCCGGGCAGAACGCCGACGAAGTGTTCCGCGTGCCCACCGAGTTCAACCTCTTCTGGGAATCGACCGCCGCAATGCTGTCGTTGGTGCACCTGCTGGTCAACGACGTCTGCAAACAGCTGGGCCCGGAAGTGGAAAAACGTCTTGCCGCCGTTGCGCGCCTGCACAACGAGTTCGTTGGATACACATCATCACCAAGCTCAAAACAATAAATCGAGGTGCTAGATGAAACACGTCATTCGCTTTGCCAGTGCATGTGCAATGGTCCTGGCCGGGGCCTCCGGCGCGCAGGCTGAAGTCCTGAAGATCGCCACCGAAGGCGCTTACCCGCCGTTCAACTATGTCGACTCGGACAACAAGCTGCACGGCTTCGATGTGGACATCGCCAACGCGCTGTGTGAACGCATGAAAGTCCAATGCAAGATCGTCGCCCAGGACTGGGAAGGGATTATCCCGGCGCTGATGGCGAAGAAATACGACGCCGTGGTCGCCTCGATGATCGCCACCGACGAGCGCAAGCAGAAGATCGATTTCACTAACCACTACTACCGCACTCCGCTGTCCGTGGCCGTGCCCAAGGACTCGGACATCTCCGACGCCCAGACCGATTTCAAAGGTCGCACCGTGGGTGCCCAGGCCTCCTCGACCCAGGCCATCTACGCCGAAGACCATTACGGCCCGGCCGGCGCCGACGTCAAGTTCTACCCGACCCTGGATGAAGCCAACAGCGACCTGGCCGCCGGTCGCGTCGACGGGGTGATTGCCGACAAGTTCCCGCTGCTGGCCTGGATCGACACCGCCGGCAAGGACTGCTGCAAGATCATCGGCGATGTCAACGGCACCACTGCCGATGCCTCCATTGCGGTGCGCAAGGGTGACGATGCGCTGCGCGAGCGTTTCAACAAAGCGCTGGATGAAATCGTGGCCGACGGCACCTACAAGAAGATCTCCAGCCGTTACTTCGCCTTCGACATCTACTGATCCCCTGCCCCTCAGGCCAGCCTGCGGGGCGTTCCTTGCCAACCTGCTGCACCGCGCGCCCACCGGCGGCGGTGAGCGCGTGCGGGCTTAATTTACCGAGAGGGTTCGAGCATGTTCGAACATCTGTCACTGCTTTCTTTCGCCAGCGGCGGCTGGGGTTCAGCCTTGCTGGCTGGCGCCCTGGTGACCATCGTCCTGGCCTTGAGCTGCCTGCCGATCGGCTTGCCGCTGGGCCTGGGCCTGGCCTTGGCCGCCCGCTCCCGGCGCCGCTGGCCGCGCGCCATGAGCACGGTGTTTGCCACCGTGTTCCGTGGCCTGCCCGAATTGCTGACCCTGCTGATCATCTACTACGGCTGCCAGATCGGCGCGCAGAAGCTGTTGTCGGCGATGGGCTACGAGGCTGAAGTGGCGATCAACCCCTTCGTCGCCGCCATGATCGCCTTCAGCCTGGTGTTCGCCGCGTTCTCCAGCCAGATCTGGCTGGGCGCCTTCAAGACCGTGCCCAAGGGCCAGTTCGAAGCCGCTGCCGCCCTGGGCCTGTCCCGGCGTACGACCTTTATCAAAGTGGTGCTGCCGCAACTGGTGCGCATTGCCTTGCCGGGCCTGTCGAACAACTGGCTGTCGCTGCTCAAGGACACCTCGCTGGTGTCGACCATCTCCCTGGTCGACCTGATGCGCCAGACCAACCTGGCGGTCAGCGTGACCAAGGAACCGATGTTGTTCTACACCGTGGCCTGCTTTGGCTACCTGTTTTTCTCGGCGATTTCCGGCCGCCTGTTCCAGTACCTGGAGCAGCATTTCAGCCGCCATCAACGGAGCGTGCGCCCATGAGCCTGGCTGAATTGCAGAGCCTGTTCCTCAGCCCTGATCTGCTGGAACGTTACGGCCCACGCTTCATCGACGGGCTGTTGGTGACCGCCAAACTGGTGGCCATTTCCTTCACCCTGGGCGCCCTGCTCGGTCTGCTGATTGCCCTGGCGCGGTTGTCGAACAACCGCTTCCTCAGCCGTTTTGCCGGTGTCTATGTGTACTTTTTCCGTGGCTCGCCGCTGCTGGCCCAACTGTTCATGCTGTATTACGGCCTGGGCTCGTTCAAAGGCTTCTGGCAGGACGTCGGCCTGTGGTGGTTCTTCCGGGATGCCTGGTTCTGCACCTTGCTGGCCTTCACCCTGAACACCGCGGCCTATCAGGCAGAGATCCTGCGGGGCAGCATCCTGGCCGTGGCCCAGGGGCAGCGCGAAGCCTGCAACGCCCTGAGCCTGTCGCGCTGGACTACCTTTCGCAAAGTCATCCTGCCGCAATCGCTGCTGGTGGCCATCGGTCCCCTGGGCAACGAACTGATCCTGATGATCAAGGCCAGCGCCATCGCCTCGCTGGTGACCATCTACGACTTGATGGGGGTAGCCAAGCTGGCCTTCTCGCGCAGTTTCGACTTCCAGATCTACCTCTGGGCCGCAGTGCTGTACCTGCTGATCGTGGAAGTGGTGCGCCGCAGCCTCAAAGCCCTGGAAGGCCGCCTCGGCCGCCACCTGCAGTAAACCGGTTTTTTCTCGGGCTGCCGTGGCCGCCCCAGCATCAAGGATCTACCCATGCATTGCCAAACCATCGTTCTGGGCGCCGGGATTGTCGGCGTCAGTACCGCCCTCCAGTTACAGGCCCGTGGCCGCCAGGTGGTGCTCATCGACCGCCAGCAGCCGGGCAAGGGCACCAGCCACGGCAACGCCGGGCTGATCGAGCGCGCCAGCGTGATTCCCTATTCGTTCCCCCGCGAGCTGTCGAGCCTGCTGCGCTACGCCCGCAACCAGCAATCGGACGTGCGCTACAGCCTCAAGCACCTGCCCAAGGCCGGTCCCTGGTTGCTGCAATACTGGCGGCACTCCGGCCCCAAGGGCCTGGCCATCGCGACCAAGGCCATGCTGCCGCTGGTGGAGCGCTGTGTCAGCGAGCATGACCTGCTCTCGACGCCCGCCGGCATGGACCATTTGATCCAGGCCGGCGGTTGGGTCGAGGCCTACAGCTCGATCCCGGCGTTCTGCAAGGCGCAACAAGACGCCGAGGCACTGCAGCGCTACGGCCTCAATTACCAGGTGCTCGACCGTGACCAATTGCGGGAGCGGCAACCCGGCCTGCACAGCAGCGTGATCGGTGGCATCCACTGGCTCGACCCCAAGACCGTCAGCGATCCCGGCGGCCTGACCCGCGGTTATGCCGAACTGTTCGTCAAGCGCGGGGGCGTGTTTGTCCTGGGTGATGCCCTCACCCTGCGCCAGAACGAGGGCAAATGGCAGGTGCAGACCGAGCAGGGCCTGGTGGTCGGCGACGAAGCCGTGGTGGCCCTCGGTCCGCAAGCCCGGGGCGTCTTCGAACCCCTGGGCTACAAGATCCCGCTGGCAATCAAGCGCGGCTATCACATGCACTATGCCGCCCTGCCAGGCAGTTGCCTGCAACAACCCTTGCTCGACCCTATCGGCGGGTATGTGCTGGCACCGATGGTGGGTGGCGTGCGCCTGACCACCGGCATCGAGTTCGCCGACAGTGACGACCCGATCAACGAAATCCAGTTGCGCCGCTGCGAAGAAATAGCGCGCACATTCTACCCCCTGGGCGAACGCCTGGACGCCGAACCCTGGCTGGGCCGCCGCCCGTGCCTGCCGGACATGTGCCCGGTGATCGGCCCGGCAGCGCGGCACCCCGGCCTGTGGTTCAACTTCGGCCACGCCCACCATGGCCTGACTCTCGGCCCGGTCTGCGGCCGCTTGCTGGCCGAAATGATGACCGGCACCCCCCCGTTCACCGACCCTGCCCCTTACAGCGCCGAGCGCTTCCATTGATTGCCGGAGACCCGACCATGCCTGCCCTCTCTGCCCGTATCGATACGCCGCTCGCCGTGCAACCCGACAACCGTAAGGTGGTGGTGGATATCGCCGCCCTGAACAAGTTCTATGGCGCCTTCCATGTCTTGCACGACATCAACCTGCAGGTGCGCGAAGGCGAACGCATTGTCCTGTGCGGGCCTTCCGGCTCCGGCAAATCGACCCTGATCCGCTGCATCAACCGCCTGGAAATCGCCGAGAAAGGCCGGATCCTGGTCAATGACACCGACCTGTCCCAGACCACCCGCGAGGCGGCCAAGGTGCGCAGCGAAGTGGGCATGGTGTTCCAGCATTTCAATCTGTTCCCGCACATGAGCGTGCTCGACAACTGCACCCTGGCGCCGATCTCGGTGCGCGGCCTGAGCCGCAAGAAGGCCGAGGAACTGGCCGAGCATTTCCTGCACAAAGTCGGCATCGCCAGCCAGGCCAGCAAATACCCCAGCCAGCTGTCCGGCGGCCAGCAACAGCGCGTGGCCATCGCCCGGGCGTTATGCATGGAACCAAAAATCATGCTGTTCGACGAGCCCACCTCGGCACTCGACCCGGAGATGGTCAGCGAAGTGCTGGACGTGATGGTGAAACTGGCCGGCAGCGGCATGACCATGCTCTGCGTGACCCACGAGATGGGGTTTGCCCGGCAAGTGGCCGAGCGCGTGCTGTTTCTCGACGGTGGCCAGATCATCGAGGACGCCCCGCCCGAGGACTTCTTCAACGCCCCGAAAAGCCCACGGGCCAAGGCCTTCCTGGCGCAGATCGTGCACTGACACAGGCGCGGCCCGCAGCGTGCTGCGGGCCTGGCTGACGAACGTTAGGCGACTATTGCGCCGTACCCGCTAATCTTCCAGGGCAGTTCTTCCACACTGGAGGTTGGTGATGAACCCCAAACATCCACTGGTCGCTCTGCTGGTCAGCGCGAGCCTGTCTGGCTGCACCACTTCAACCGAACACGGAATCAGCATTCCCCTGGCGGCTACTCGGCACAACGTCGGGCAAATCGCCAATACCACCCTGGCCAATTGGGACCAGAAGACCGGGTTCGACTTTTTCATCAGCGGCGTGCCCACCAGCACCTCCCTGCCCCTGCGCCTCTACACCTTCATCCATAAGGGCAGTTGCCAGCAGCCCGGCCCGGTGGCCTACGCAATGAACAGCCAGGTCACCACCGAACGCGCCGCCGTCGCCGGCTGGACCTTTTCCAGAACCGCCCCCATCGCCCTGCCGGAGTTGCTGGCCGGCCAGTACTCGATCGTCCTGCGATCGGCACCCGAGGACGGCAACCTCGATCTGTTCTGTGGCGATATTCCCCAGGGCGGCACAGCAAAATAGTCGAGGCGCGCTCAGCTCTCGACCGAGCTGGTGGGATCCTGGCTGGCTTCAGCCGCCAGCTTCAAGCGGTCGGCTTTGCTGATGTACTTGTCCTTGTTGACGGGGGCCAGCTTGGCGCTGGCCTTTTTCGCGTGGGCCTTTAACAGCTGCTTGATTTTCTTACGGCGATTCATGGTGCTCTACTCAGGGTGACAATGGCGCGATGGTAGCAGCTTGCGATATTCAAGCTCGTGCCCGTAGCACCGCCTGAGTGGATAAAGTTGCCCATCAGCGATCACCCTCCTCCCTTCCAGCCTGGTTCTAGCAGCGCAATCGGCGCTCTGTTGCACAGCCGTAAGCCATATCTAAAAACGACATACCTAAAAACGACACACCCCAGAATCCCTATTGCCAATGAGGGGAGAAGCACTCTACTATTTTTGCAATTACTTTAATTGCATTGAGATTACTGGAGTCAGCGAATGTCATTGGTCGACGAGCTCATCGCTCTGCTTGGTGCAAACAACCTGATTACCGACGCCGGCGAAATGGCCGCTTCCCTTGAGGACTGGCGCGGGCGCTACCGTGGCGCGGCGCTGTGTGTCGCCCGTCCGGCCAGCACCGCAGAAGTATCGGCGGTGGTGGCCTGCTGTCACCGGCACCGAGTGCCCGTGCTGCCTCAAGGTGGCAACACCGGCCTGGTCGGTGGTTCGGTGCCGCCTTCCAGCGGGCCGGCTCCGGTGATCATCAATCTGCAGCGCATGCGCCGCATCGGCCTTGTCGACCCCGTCAACAACTCCATCGAAGTGCAGGCCGGCTGCGTCCTGGCCAACGTGCAGCAAGCGGCCCGGGACGCCGGACGCCTGTACCCCGTCAGCCTGGGGGCCGAAGGTTCCTGCCAGATCGGCGGCACCATCGCCACCAACGCCGGGGGCATCTCCGTGCTGCGTTATGGCAACACCCGCGACAACGTCCTGGGCATTGAAGTGGTACTGGCCGATGGCACCATCTGCTCGGAACTGCGGGCCCTGCGCAAAGACAATACCGGCTACGACCTCAAGCATCTGTTCATCGGCTCCGAAGGCACCCTGGGGATCATCACCGCCGCCGTGCTCAAGCTGCATCCCCTGCCCACGCGCTCCGCAGTGGCCTGGGTCGGCGTCAGCAGCCCGGCCCAAGCGATCGAACTGCTGGTGCTCACCCGCCAGCTGTCGGGCTCATCGCTGTCGGCCTTCGAGCTGATGAACCAGTTGCAACTGGACCTGGTGGTGGAACACGTGCTGCAACGCCGCTCGCCACTGGATACCCGGCATCCCTGGCACGTGCTGATCGAGCTGGCGGATACCGCGGGCAGCGCCGACCCCGAGGCGGCCCTTACGGCCATCCTCGAGCAGGCGTTCGACCAGGCCATCGTCGATAACGCCAGCATCGCTTCCAGTCAAGGCCAGCAAGCCGCCATGTGGGAGCTGCGCCACAGTGTGTCGCAAGCCAACAAGAAAGGCGGCATCGGCCTGACCACCGATTGCGCTGTGCCGGTGTCCACTATTGCGACCTTCATCGAGCGGGCCAACGCCGCGGTGGCCAAGCTCGCCCCGCAAGCGCAGATCGTGATCGTCGGGCACATGGGTGACGGCAACATTCATTACATTCCATTCTTCCCGTTCGCGGTCTGGGACGGACTCGAGCAAACCGAAGCCCTTGCCCGTGAACTGCGTCGCGCGGTCAATGACGTGGCCGCCGAACTGGCCGGGACCTTCAGCGCCGAACACGGCGTCGGGCAAACCTCGCTCGATGAAATGCATAACTATAAATCCACGGCTTCGCTCGCCCTGATGCGGGCGATCAAACACGCCGTCGACCCCCTTGGCCTGTTCAACCCAGGCCGACTTATACCGCCTGAAAAATAAAACCCACAACAAACATCCCTAGTGACGATAGCGACTATCGACAATATCGCGAAGAGAGGTCAGGAGTATGGGCAACAACATTAATAACTGGTCACGCCGCAGTGTGCTCAAGGCCAGTGTGGTCGGGGCCGTCGCACTGTCGACGAGCAGCATGTGGTCGTCCTTGCGGGCGCAAACCAAACGCATCGTGGTGCGCGATGATGGCGGCGTCTACACCAAGGCCTACACCGAGGTGTTCTATCGGCCGTTCCAGGAGGCGACGGGAATCGAGGTAATCGGCGTGCAAGCCAACGCCGAGCCGACCGCGCAGATCCTGTCGATGGTCGATGCCGGTTCCTACACCTGGGACATGGCCAAGATCAGCCAGCCGGCAATCAAGATGCTCACCCAGGGCCAGAAGAAATACCTCGAGGCCCACGGCCTGGGCAACGACCCCATCGTGGCGCAGATGCCCGAACACTTCATGTCCGAATATGGGGTCGGCACCAACGTCTACACCACCGTGTTGGCCTATCGCAAGGATGCCTTCGAAGGGCGCCAGGCGCCCACTTCCTGGAAAGACTTCTACGATGTGCAGGGTTTCCCCGGTCGCCGCGCCCTGCGCCGTCACCCCTTCGACACCATCGAGCAGGCACTGCTGGCCGACGGGGTTGCCGTGGCCAACGTCTATCCGTGCGACCTGGAGCGGGCGTTCTCGGCACTCGACAGAATCAAGAATGACGTCTCGGTGTTCTGGACCAGTGGCGCGCAAGTCGAACAATTGCTGGTGTCCGGCGAAGTCGACATGGTGCCGGTCTGGGTCTCGCGTGCGCAATCGGCCCGCAGCTCCAATGCCCCGGTCGGCATCGTCTGGGACCAGAACATCTGGGGCCTGGACAGCTGGGCCATCCTGGCGGGCACGCCCAACGCCGCAGCCTGCCGCGAGTTCATCAAGTTCACCTGCGACCCCGAGCGCCAGGCTGCACTGACCAAGTACTTCCCTGCGGGCGTGACCCATCCGCGGGCCTTTGACTTCATCGACCCGGCCGTGGCTGCCGACTGCCCCTCCTACCCCGACCACATCGCCAAGGGGCTACCGATCGATGCCCAGTATTGGACAGAAAAACAGGGCACGGCGCTGGAACGCTATAACGCATGGCTCCTGAGCTGACCCCGCTGACGGGTCCGCCACGCGGCGGGCCCGATATTTCCTGCCCCTTGTTTTCAGGTCTTCGCCATGTCCTCTTCCAGCCTAACCGTAAAGAAGCTCGCTAAAAATTATGGCCAGTTCGTGGCCCTCGCACAAACTGACCTGACCGTCGCCGATGGGGAGTTCCTGACCCTGCTCGGTCCTTCCGGCTCCGGCAAAACCACCTTGCTCAGCCTGGTGGCCGGCCTCACCCATCCCGATGGCGGCGAGGTGTCCATCGGCGAAAACGATGTGACGTACCTGGCGCCCCATCATCGCGACATTGGTGTGGTGTTCCAGAACTACGCGCTATTTCCCCACATGACGATCCTGGAGAACATTGCCTTCCCGCTGAAGATGCGCAAGGTCCCGGCGACTGAAGCACGTGAACGGGCCATGGCCGCCCTGGACATGATCAAGCTGCCGCACATCGCCCAGCGTTATCCCAAGGAGCTGTCCGGCGGCCAGCAACAACGGGTCGCGCTGGCGCGCTGCATGGTCTATCGCCCCTCGATCATCCTGATGGACGAACCCCTGGGCGCGCTCGACAAGAAGCTGCGCGAACACATGCAACTGGAGATCAAGCGCATTCACCGGGAGCTGGGGACCACCATCATTTACGTGACCCACGACCAGGAAGAGGCGATGACCATGTCGGATCGCATCTGCCTGATGAATGCCGGGAAGATCGAGCAACTGGGCACCCCCGACGACCTGTACTTCCGCCCACGCACGCTGTTCGTTGCCGACTTCCTCGGTGAGTCGAACCTGTTGCCGGCGCAGATCGTCGCCTCCCAGGACGGGGTGCTCGATGTGCTGGTCGGCAGCCGTGGGATCAAGGCCAGCGCCACGCCAAACGGTGAGAACCTGCCGGGCGCGCACATCCACATCATGGTCCGCCCACAGAACATGCTGATTGCCAAGGCCACGGCCGGCGACGTGCGCCATCTGCAGGCGAGCGTCAGCGATGTGATGGTCACCGGCAGCCTGACCAAGGTCTACATGAGCACCGAGGAAGAAGGCATTCCCGCGCTGGTCTCGGCCTTCCCGACGCGGGTCAATGGCGAGAGCTTCCAGCGCGGCGACAAGGTCTCCCTGTCCTGGCATGCCTCGGACGCCGTTGCCATCACCGAACAACCCAAGGCGGCGTTCCCATGAGCCTGTTTACCTCTCGCGCAGCCTCTGCGCCGATGCCAGCCTGGGCCAAGAACAGCCTGATGATCGCGCCGTTGCTGGTGCTGCTGGCGGTGTTCCTCGCCTATCCGGTGGGCCGCCTGCTGTCGTTGAGCATCCTCGGGCCGGAGGGCTTTTCCCTCGACGCCTACCGGCACCTGTTCGCCTCGAGCCTGTACCTCAACGTGCTGTGGATCACCTTCAAGATCTCCCTGGCCACCACCGTGCTGTCGGTGGTGCTGGGCTATCCGGTGGCCTACCTGATCTCCACGGCGCCGGCCAAGCTCAAGAGCCGCCTGGTGTTCCTGGTGCTCCTGTCGTTCTGGACCAGCTTCCTGGTCCGGGCATTCGCCTGGGTGGTGATCCTGGGACGCAACGGGGTGGCCAACAACTTCCTGATGTCCCTGGGCCTGATCGACCGACCGATCAACCTGCTCTACGGCACCGGCGCCACGCTCACCGGCATGGTGCACGCGATGCTGCCGCTCGCCGTCATGACCATGCTCGCGGTGATGGAGAACATCGACCGCAGCCTGCCCCGCGCCGCTTCGACCCTGGGCGCGCGTCCGGGCACGGCCTTCTGGACGATCTACTTCCCGCTGTCGATGCCCGGAGTGGCCGCCGCCACCATCATGGTGTTCGTCACGGCCATCGGCTTCTTCATCGTTCCGGCGCTGTTGGGTGGGCGCAAGGAAACCATGATCACCCAACTGATCATCGATCAGGTGCAACAGACCCTGAACTGGGAACTGGCCGGGTCGATTTCCGTGCTGTTGCTGGTGGTGGTGCTGGTGGTCTTCGTGATCTATGACCGGATCTTCGGCTTCGCCACCCTCACCGGCGAAGACCCGTCCGCCCAAGCCCGCCGCGACACCCTGGCGCGACGTGCAGGCAGTGCGGTGCTGGCGGGCATTGGGGCGGTCAGCGACTGGCTGATCGCGCGCCTGTCGTTCAAGCGCCGGCGCAAGAGCGCTGAAGGCACGCCGCTGGTGCTCAGTGTCTTCGTCTGGACCGTGCTGGTGCTGATCAGCCTGCCGGCCCTGCTGATGATCCCGATCTCCTTCAGCAGTGCCGGCCTGCAGTGGCCACCTTCGGGCATGACGCTGCAGTGGTACGAGCAAATGCTCAATACCCCGGTCTGGACCCAGGCCCTGGTGCGCTCCCTGACGGTGGCGACCGGCGCGGGCATTCTGTCGATGCTGATCGGCGTTCCCGCAGCGTTTCTCCTGGCCCGCGGCAGGATCCGTGGCAAGGCGATCCTGCTGGCGTTCCTGCTGTCGCCGATCATCGCGCCACGAGTGATCATTGCCCTCGGCCTGTTCTACATGTTCGCCGAGCTGAAGCTGGTCGGTACGTCCATCGGCCTGATCATTGGCCACACTGTGGTGTGCGTGCCCTACGTGGTGATGACCATGATCGCGGTGCTGCGCAACTATGACCAGCGCCTGGACCTGGCCGCACAGAGCCTGGGGGCCAGCCCCCTGAGAACCCTGCGCCACGTGACCTTCCCCCTGCTGGGCGCCGGGATGTTTTCCGCGTTCCTGTTTGCCTTCGCCACCTCGTTCGACGAACTGACGATTGCGCTGTTTTCGTCGGGCGGCCTCAACGCCACCTTGCCCAAGCAGTTCTGGGACGAGGTGACCTTGCAGGTTTCACCGGTGATTGCCGCCGTCTCCACCTGCTTGCTGATTTTCATCACCCTGCTGATTTTCGGCGCCGATCGCCTGCGTCAGCGCAGCCTGGCGCGCTGAGCCCGTAACCCATGATCAAAGGAGAAACATCCATGCTCAGTTCTGCACACCTCAAAGGTATTTTCCCGGCCATTACCACGCCGGTGCAGAGTGATGACACGATTGATGTAACCGCCACCGAAGCGCTGTTCAGCTGGCTGACCGGGCAAGGCGTGGACGGCGTGGTGCCGTTGGGCGGCACCGGCGAATACGGTGCCCTGTCCAGGCATGAGCGGGTGCGCTTCGTCGAACTCTGCGCCAAGCTCGCCGACCAGCGCATGCCGGTGATTTGCGGGGTGCTGGACACCGGCTATCACGATGCGATGAACGCAGCGCAGGACTTTGCCAAGGCCGGCGCCGATGGTCTGCTGGTGATCACGCCCTACTACACCAACCCGACCCAACTGGGCATCCGCGACTACTTCCTGCGCTACGCCGATGAATCGCCGCTGCCGATCCTGATCTACGAGATTCCTTATCGCACGCGGATCTCGATCGATCCCGAGGTGCTGCACGAACTGTCCCGGCATGAACGCATCATCGGCATGAAGGCCTGCAACACCGACATGTACCACTTCCTGCGGGTGATCGCCGGCGTCGATCCTGAGTTCGCCGTACTCAGCGGCGAAGACACGTTGTTCCCGCTGCAAGTGGCGGCGGGTGCAACAGGCGGGATCGTGGTCACGGCCAACCTGCTGCCGAAAACCTGGCGCCGGGTGTTCGACCTCGCCAGCGCCGGCAAAACCGCCGAAGCACTGGCGCTGCACCGGCAATTGATTCCGCTGATGAACCTGGCGTTTTCGGAAACCAACCCCGGGCCGATGAAGTCGGTGATGGACCTGATCGGGGTCAACGCCCCTGCCCTGCTCGCGCCCCTGCGTGAGCCGAAGGAAGACTTGCGGAATGCACTGAGAGTCGAATACAGCAAACTTCTGGACATGTTCGAGAAGGCCCCGAGCGCGGCCCGCTAGTTCAAAACAACCGCTGTCATGCCAGTGCCCCTGCGCTATGCAAGGGCACAGGTGAATGCCACAATCCAATTTCATGACATTTATGGACCGTTCAACAAATGCCGAATTCTCGCCCAACCAAAACCACAAGAAAAACTGCTAAAGAAGCAGTTGGCGATCCTCGTAATTCGTCATTGTATGTCGGCTCTACTGAAAAGACCTTTCAGATACTGCATGCCTTCGACCACCCGAAACGGCAAATGCCACTCTCGGAAATAGCCACCTTGTCGGGGCTTGATCGCAGTGCCGCACAACGCCTGGTATTTACCCTGGAGGCCCTGGGATATCTGCGCCGCGTACACAACACCCGGGATTACGCACTGACTTCCAAAGTGCTGCAGTTTTCCTACAACTTTCTGTGCGCCCATGAGTTGCTGCACAAGGCCGCACCGTACCTGGTGGACCTGAGCAGTACCCTGGGCGAAACCACTAACCTGCAAGAGCTCGATGGCCACGAAGTGGTCTACGTGGGGCGCTATCCGGGCCGGCACTTGATCAACGTCGACATCATGGTCGGCAGCCGCCTGCCCGCGATATTCACGGCCTCGGGCACCGCCATCCTGTCCCACTGCAGCGCTGAAGAGCGGGAAGCGGCGATCGAGGCCACCCAACTGCGGGCACTGACCCCGCATACCGTCACCGACAAGGGTTTGTTACTCGAACGCATGCAGCGCGCGGCTGAAACCGGCTACGCGATCATCGCCAATGAAACCGTACTGGGAGATATTGCCGTGGCCTCGGCCATATTGGATGAACATGGCCATGCAATCGCGGCCATTACTATCGCGGTACCGACCACTCGCTGGACTAAAGAACGCGTCGAAGAAGAACTCGCCCAACATGTTCAGGTGGTGGCGACTTCCATTTCCGCGAAGAAGTTTTTCTCCTGAAGTCCGCATCAATTTCATAACTTAGCGCGTACATCGGCAATCAATAACAACCGGGCTTTATAAGTCTCGGTTGCGTTTGCCTGCATGTCTGGACGAGGGCTTATGTCATCCTTATTGAACTTTATTGATTACCGCGCCCGGGCCAGGCAACGGTTGCCAAAGGCACTGTTTGAATATATCGATCGCGGCAGTGAGGATGAACAGGCACTGCTACGCATCCGTTCCAGCCTGGACCAGATCACGCTGACGCCTTCCCTGCTCAATGGCGTCGATCAACCGGAGCTGCGCACCCCGTTGTTGGGGCAAGCGCTGGTCATGCCGCTGGTCATCGCGCCCACGGCATTGGCGGGACTGGTGTCGTTCCAGGGGGAAATACAACTGGCGCGCACCGCGCGTGACCTGGGCATTCCCTTCTGCGTTTCCACCCAGTCGGTGACCACGGTGGAAGAGATCCGCCAGCAGGTGCCGGATGCCAATCTGTGGTTCCAGTTGTACGTGTGGAAAGACCGCAACCTCACCCGCCAGTTGCTCAAACGCGTCCAGGCGGCCGGGGTCGATACCCTGGTGATCACCGCCGACACGCCGGTCAGTCCGAAACGCGAATACAACGTCAGGAACGGCTTCTCTATTCCCTTGAAACCCAGCCTCGCGCTGCTGCTGGATGTGCTGGGCCACCCCTCTTGGCTGGTGTCGGTCTGGTTGCGCCAATGGCTGGCGAGCGGGATGCCTTCTTATGGGCATTACCCGGAGCAGTTTCGCGGTGCGGTCACCCAACAGACAGTCCATGAGGCGGTGCGCCTGGAAAATCGCCTGACCTGGAACGACATCCGGCAGATCCGCAGTGGCTGGCACGGGCGTTTGGTCATCAAGGGCGTGTTGAGCCCCCAGGATGCGTTGCTTGCCCGGGACGAAGGCGCGGATGCCATCGTCGTCTCGGCCCATGGCGGACGTAATCTCGACATCGCGCCCGCGCCCATCCAAGTCCTTCCGGCCATCGCCGAGGCCGTCGGCGGCGACCTGCAGATCATTGCCGACAGCGGCGTGACCCGCGGCAGCGACGTGCTCAAGTACCTGGCGCTGGGAGCGGATGCGGTGATGGTCGGGCGTTTGCCGCTGTGGGGCCTGGCAGCCGCCGGCCAGCAAGGCGCCAACGACAGCCTGCGGATGCTGCGCAACGAAATGGAACTGGCCATGACCCTGCTGGGTGCGCACTCGGTGCGCGAATGCAGGAAGGCCAATGTGCTCGGGCGTCAACGCGTCCTGTTTGTCAAACCAAGCCCTGGGGCTTATCCGGAGATCACCGCATGAACGTACTTTTTATCGGTTACGGACGCATGGGCAGCGCCATGGGCGAAGCCTGGCTGGCCAACGGTCTGGTTGACGCGGTCAGCGCCGTCGACCCGCATCCACAGGCGGGCCTGCGGGCAACCTTGTACCCGGATCTACAGGCCATTGCGCCGCAAGCCTTCGACCTGATTGTGCTCGCGGTCAAGCCCGACAAAGTGTGCAGCGTCGCGGCGTCCCTGCCGGACCTGATCTGCCAGGACGCGGTGGTCATCTGCGTCGCCGCCGGCATCACCAGCGACGCCCTGGACCAGGCGCTGGCCCGGCGCTGCCCGGTGATCCGGGCGATGCCCAACACCCCGGTGCTGGTGAATGCCGGCTGCACCGGGCTGTACGCCGACGCCCGGCTGGATGCGACACGGCGCGCCCAGGTCGGCCAACTGTTCGACAGCGTCGGACGTAGCTACTGGCTTGAACAGGAAAGCCTGCTGGATGCCGTCACCGCGATCTCCGGCAGCGGCCCGGCCTACTACCACCTGTTCAGCGAAGCCCTGGCCCAGGCCGGCGTCCTGCTCGGCCTGCCACCGCAACTGGCACTCAACCTGGCCCGCCAAACCGCCCTGGGCGCCGCACGCCAGCAAACCCAGGAAGACGCAGACCTGGTCCAACTGCGCACCGCCGTCACCTCCCCCAACGGCACCACGGCAGCGGCCATCAGCGTGTTCGAACAGAACCAGGCCCTGCGCCAACTGATTCAAGCCGCAACCCAGGCAGCCCATGCAAGGTCCCAGGCGTTATCGGCGGTGTAGGAGCGAGCGCCCGCTTGCGGCTTGCTCGCGATGGGGCCAGCACAGTCAATATCGATGGTGCCTGACACACCGCCATCGCGGGCAAGCCCGCTCCCACAGGTTTGATGTGGTGTATACAGAATCTGTGGGCACCTAATATCACTGTAGGAGCGAGCTTGCTCGCGATGGTCGTCAACGATGACGTTCCAAGCCTGATTCACCGCGGCGCTCATGCGTCCTTCGCGAGCAAGCTCGCTCCTACAGGGCTAGCGGGGGTATGCAAAACCGGTGGCTGGGGCTCAGCTTTTGCGTTTCGCGGAGATCGAGGAGGCGGTGGAGATCAGTAGGTCGGCGTAGCGGCGCATGTCCCGCTCGGCGACCCAGCGCGAGCGTGACACGGCCACGTTGACTGCACCGATCCCGCGACCGGAGCCGTCGAGGATGGCCGCGGCAGTGGATACGTCGCCGTAGAAAAACTGGTCCTCGACGTGGGCAAACCGTTGCTGGCGTACCTGCTCCACGTTGGCCCAGATCTGCCCACGGTCGGTGATGGTGGCCGGGGTGTGCTGGACAAACTGGCTGCGGTCGAAGATGTCGTTGACCTCGTCATCCGGGTAGGTCGCCAGCAGCGCCAGGCCCGGCGCGGTGCACCAGGCAGGCAAGCGAGTGCCGACGATCACGTTGGCGTTGAACACATGGCGGCTGACGATCCGCTGGACAAACACAATGTCGGTGTCGTCCATCACCGTGAGGTTGGTCGCCTCCTCGGTTTCCGCGCTCAACTGCTGCAGGTACGGCGCGGCACGGTTCACCAGCTCACTGGAGCTGAGGTAATGAAAGGTGAAATCCAGCAGCTTGGGGGACAACTCATACTTCTTGCCCTGGTCCTTGTTCAGGTAGCCCAGGGTAGCCAGGGTATGGGTGAAGCGCTGCGCCGCGCTGAGGTCCATGCCTGTCAGCCCGGCAATTTCCGACAGCGACAGTTGCCGCTGGCTGCCATCGAAGGCCATGAGCACTTTCATGGCCTTCTCCACGGACTGCACGTACAGCGAGGAAGCGGTGGGATCAGTTGCCGGTTTTTTCGGCGGGCGGGGGTTGGCCATGGGTGCTTTACATCGCGTCGTGAAATGAAAGAATGCGGTTTGCTGGACACAGTCTATCGCTATTCACTGACAGCCTGTCACCTGGCACGAATTCTTAGTGAAATTCCCCCGCCTGAACCTGCCTCTACGCTCGCTGCCCCTGCCCGTCCCACGCACCGTCGAGGGTACGCGTCAGCAGGTGTTTCTTGATCCGCTCGCTGGGGGTCATCTCGAAGCTGACGATTGCCCGGAAGTAACGCGGCTGCTGGTACGACGCCAGGCGCTGACTCGCCCACTGCACGATGGCGGGCCAGTCCGCTGGCGCAGGGTCCTCGAACTGCACGTACAGGAGGATTTCCTGCTCGCCGATGTTCGATTGCACCCCCACCGCCGCACAGGCCCGCACCGCCGGGTGACTGCTGAACACCCGCTCCACTTCCCAGGCCGACACATTCTCTCCGCGTACCCGCATGCTGTCAGTCCGGCGCCCGACGAAGAACAGGTCGCCATCGGCATCCAGGCGCGCCATGTCGCCGGTGTACAAACGCCCATTGCGCAGCGCCTGGGCAGTGGCCTCGGGGTTATCCAGGTAGCCAGGCAGAAACACGCCTTCCACGCTGCTGGACAACACGATCTCACCCAACTGCCCCACGTCGACCGGCTGGTTATCGGCGTCCAGCAATTCCAGGGTCAACCAGGGCAGCGGCTGGCCCACGGAGCCCGGCTTGTTGTTGTAATTGAGGGTGGCGAAGCTGGCGCATTCGGTCATGCCGTAGCACTCGCGCAACTGGCAGCCGAAACGCTGTTCGATGGCCGCCCAGTTGTTCACGGACACCCCCGCCCCCCACAATGTGCGCAGGCTATGCGCGGCCGGCCAGGTGGCGGCATCCTGCTGCATGAGGATGTCCAGCACCCCGCCCAGGTAATGCAACTGCGTGGCCCCGACCGCCGCGCACTGGTCCCAGAAACGACTCGCGGAAAAACGCTGCACCACGTTCAACTGGACGTCGGCCAGGAATGGCAGCAACAACATTTGCGCGCCACCGATATGGCACAGAGGCTCCCACAACAGCAGGCGATCGCCCGCCTGCACATCGGCCACCAGCAACACTGCCTCGCCGGCGATGCGCATCATCCGATGGGTAAAGATCACGCCCTTGGGGGCACCGGTGGTACCCGAGGTGTAGATCAGGCACAGCGGCGCATCGCTGGCGCTGTCCAGCCATTGCAACGGCGCATCCGGATACTCCTCGGCGGCACGCTGCAAGGCCGTGATCGACCGATACGGTAAAGCAGCGGCCGCACCCTGGCGCAGCAGCGGCTCGAACTCGGCATCCGCCACCACCAGCTCGGGCCGAGCGTGTTCGAACGGATAATCCAGCCCCGGGCCGCGCAGCCGGGTATTGATTGGAATCCACACCAGCCCGGACAGGATCAACGCGTAGATCAACACGATCTGCTCGTCGCTGTTGCCCAGCATCACCGCCACCCGTTGCCCGGGGCGCAGCCCTTGCGCGGCCAACACCGCCTGCAAGGCCGCGACCCTGGCCCGCAGTTCGGCGGTTTGCAACGAGCGCCCTTCGAAGGTGATACGCACCCGGCTGTCATCGTTCATCAGGCCGGCATGAATCAGCGGCGCGGCCGTCAATGGGTCGTCGGTGATGCGCTGGGGGAAAAATTCGCTAGGAAAGTTTTGCATCGTTCAAGAGCCTTGGCGTTTGGAAAGAGAGCGGCGCGCGACCCATTGGGCGACCACCACGAACAGCACGATGAAGCCCAGCAGCGTGGTGGATACCGCCGCCAGCGTCGGCGTGAGCGCCAACTGGATGCTGTCCCACATTTGCTTGGGCAAGGTGGTGTTGATCCCGCCGCTGACGAAGATCGCGACAGTCAGGTCGTCGAACGAGGTAATGAACGCCAGCAGGAATGCCGACATCAGGCTGCCCGCCATCAACGGCAGGGTCACCGTGCGCAACCTTGTGAAGGTCCCGGCACCGAGGATCCGGGCCGCATCGTCCAGGCGCATGTCGTATTGGCGAAAGGCCGCCGCCAGGGTCACCACCACGTAGGGCAACGCCAGCACCGTATGCCCGAGCACCAGGCCCAGGTCCTTGCCGGCCAGGCCCAGGCGGGAGAACAGGTACAGCAACCCGAGGGCGATGACGATGCGCGGCACAATCAGCGGCGCGATGAACAAGGCAAACAGGCCCTTGCGCCAGCGCGCCGACATGCGGGTCATGGCCATGGTCGCGCCAAACCCCAGCACCAGCGCCAGCAACGCCGTCGCCACCCCCACGCCAAAGGAGCGCAGCAATGCCGCCTGCCATACCGGCGAGGTAAAGAACTCGATGAACCACTTGAAGCTGTAGAGCTTGGGCGGGAACGCAATGAATGGACTGCTGGTAAAGGCCAGCGGGATCACCACCAGCACCGGCAGGATCAGCAGCAACACCAACAGCACGCTGTAGCCCGGCAGCATCACCCCATCACCACCGCGCGGGCGCCCGGAACTGAAGCGTGAACAGAAATGCCCGATGGCGAACAACAGCCGCAGGCCCAGGCCGGACTGCCGGCCCTTGGGTGCTTCGCCGCCGAGGGAAGACAACCCCGCGACCCGGTCGTAGATCACGAACACCAACAACGAGCAGGTCAGCAGCACCACCGACAGCGCGCCGGCAAAGTGCATGTCGAACAGGTCGAGTACCGAGGAGATGACCAATTGGGCGACCATCATTTCCCGTGGCGAACCCAGCAGCGCCGGCACGATGAAGAAGCCCAGGCTGGTAATGAACACCAGCAGCGCAGCGGCGGCGATACCCGGCGCCGACAGGGGCAGGAAGATACTGAAGAAACTCATCGGGCCACTGGCGCCGAGGGTTTGCGCGGCGGGTGCCAGGCGCTGGTCGATGCTGCGCATGATCGGCAGCAAGGTGATGACCGCCAGCGGCAGCATCGAGTGGACCATGCCGATCAGCACGCCGGACAAGGCCGGGACCATCCCGGACGGATTGTCGATGAACTGCGCCACCAGGCTGGTGACCAGGCCCTTGCGCGACAACAACAGCATCCAGGCGTACGTCTTGACCAGGTAACTGGTCCAGAACGGCAGCATGATCCACAGCATCCAGCGCTCGCGGCCCTTGGGCGACAAGCGCGTCAGCAGGTAGGTCACCGGGTAGGCCAGCAGTACCGAGAGGATCGCAGTCAACGCCGAAATCCAGAAGGTGATACCCAGCACCCGGCCATAGACCGGCGTCGAGGCGATGCGTTCGAAGTTGCTCAGGCTCAGGTCGCCAGCGCTGTCCTGGAAGCTACCCATGAGCATTTCGGCGACCGGCAACAGAAAGAACACCGCGAGGAACAATAGGGCCGGGATCGCCGGCAACAGCCGTCTAGGCAGGCTCATGGCTGCACCTGCGCGGGCAACAAGGTGGCACGGTGGGCGTCCCAGGTGATGCCGACGGCGTCGCCGACCCGCGGGGTAATGTGGCGCGCGCAGCGCACGCTGAACCGGGCGCCCGAAGGCAGGCGAATCAGCGCTCGCGTATCGCTGCCGAGAAACACGCATTCGTCGACATTGCCCACCAGCAGACCGGCACTCGGCTCAGTCAGGCGCGCCGCTTCCGGGCGCACCAGGACGAAGTGGTCCGTGCTGTCGACCTTGGCCGACACCTCATGGCCTATGCAGCCGCTAAGTTCCAGCAGGCGCCCTTCGACGTGCAGTTGGCTGGCACTGGTGCGCTTGCCCTGCAGTACGTTGGAGTGGCCGATGAACTCGGCGGCGAACAGGCTGGCCGGGCGGTCGTAGAGCTCCTCGGGCGTCGCCAGTTGCTCAATCCGTGCCTTGTTCATCAGGCAGATGCGATCCGACAGCGTCAGCGCTTCTTCCTGGTCGTGGGTCACATAGATGAAGGTCGCGCCCAGCTCCTTGTGCATGCGGCGGATTTCCAACTGCATGTGCTCGCGCAGGTTCTTGTCCAGCGCCCCCAGGGGTTCGTCCAGCAGGATCACCGAGGGCCGATAGGCGAAGCAGCGCGCCAGGGCAATACGCTGCTGTTGGCCACCGGAAAGCTCACTGGGATAACGATGGGCGAACTCGTGCATGCGCACCATTTCCAGCGCCGCATCGACCGCGGTTTCCAGTTCGCGCTTGGGGTACTTACGCATGCGCAAACCGTAGGCGACGTTGTCGCGCACGCTCATGTGGGGAAACAGCGCATAGCTCTGGAACACCAGGCCGATTCCGCGTTTGCCGGGAGCAATGTGGGTGGCCTCCTGGCCGTCGATCAGCAACTGCCCACTGCTGGGTGGCACCAGCCCGGAGATCATTTGCAGCAGGGTCGACTTGCCTGAGCCCGAAGGCCCCAGGAGCGTCAGGAACTCCCCTTCGCGCACCTGGATATCGGTGGGCTGTAGCGCGACGAACTGGCCATAGGTTTTGCCCAGGCCACGTGTTTCGAGTTTTACGCTCATGCAACGACTCCCTTACGACAAGATCCAGGCGTTAAACCGTTCAGTCACCTGAGTGCGGTTGGCTTCCCACCATTGCGGGCTGGGCAGGCGCATGTTCTTCAGGTTCTGCGGCGCGGTGGGCAGCAGCGCGGCCCGTTCGGCGGGGATCTGCTCGAAGGATTTGCGGTTGGTCGGGCCGTAGGCCAGGTCATTGGTGAAGGCGGCCTGGCGTTTGGCGTCGGCGCAAAACCGCACGAATTGCTTGGCCATCTCAGCGCGCGGGGTGCCTTTGGGAATGGCCCAGCCTTCGATGGAGTACAGGCCCTGGTTCCACTCGATCTGCACCGGTGCGCCGTTCTCCAGCGCGGCCTGGGCGCGCCCGTTCCAGATCGAGATCAGGTCCACTTCGCCGCTCTGGATCGCTTGCATGGCCTGGGCTCCGGAGGTCCACCACAGGTCGATGTGCGGCTTGATCCGGTCCAGGCTCTTGAAGGCCCGGTCGACGTCCAGCGGATACAGCGCGTCCAGCTCGACGCCGTCTGCCAGCAGGGCCTGTTCCAGGGTGTCCAGCGGACTGCGGCGCAGGCAGCGGCGACCGGGAAATTTCTCGACGTTCCAGAAATCCGCCCAGGACCGCGGGGCGTTGTTGGCAAAGGTGTCGGTGCGATAGGCCAATACCGTGGAGTACACATCGACGCCGAGGAAGTTCGGGGTAATGGCCTCCGGCAGCAGGTCCGGAAACTCTTCGCTGCTCAAGCCAATCGGCTCGAGGAAACCCTGGCTCTCCAGGTAGGGGATGTCCGCCGAGATCGTCAGGGTGGTGACATCCCAGACGAAGTTGCGGGTCTTGACCATGGCCGCGAGCTGCGCGACCGGCTGTGCTTCGCGGGCGACGCTGATCACCTTGATCCCGGTGGCTTGTTCGAAAGGGTCGTAGAACGCGATGCGGTAGGCCTTGGTGTAGGGGCCTCCGGGGTCGGAAACAATAATTTGCCGCGCACTGGCGCGGACCACGCTCGGCAGGCTGCAGGCCAGTGCGAGGGTCATGCCGGCCTTGAGCAGATTTCGACGGTCAGGGCTTTCTGGATTGTTCATGAAGGACTCCTGCGAAAAACGAAAGCATCGATAAAAGGCGAAGACATCGGCAGTTCACAAGGTCGTGGGGGGTGCCGGTGAGGGTACGTTGCCGCCGCCGTGCGCATTGTTGTAGCCACCGACCCACTAGGCCGGCGGCGAGTTACCAGGGGTGAATCAGGCCTGTTTGGCCCGTTGCTGGAAGAACGCTTCCATCATGCGCGCCGGCTCACCGGAGTCGTACGCCTCTTTTTGCAGGCGCTGGCCGGCTTCGATGGCGCTCTTGAAATCGGGGTCGCTCATTTCGCGGAAACGCTGCTTGTCCAGGCGCATGGCCACCGGCGGTTTGGTGGCCAACTCGTTGGCCACCTGCAGGGCTTTGGCGAACACTTGCTCGGCCGGGACCATGTAGTGGATCAGGCCAATGCGGTGGCACTCCTCGGCGTCCATCAGGCGCCCGGTCAGGGTCAACTCGATGGTGCGCGACATGCCCAGCATGCTGTTCATGATCCAGGGCCCGGTGGTGCTTGGAATGCCCGAGTTGATCTCCGGCTGGCCCATGCGCACGCCCGGATGACCGACCCGGATATCGCCCAGCAGCGCAACCTGGAAGGCCGAACCCGCCGCCGTGCCGTTCAGGGCCATGACCAGTGGCTTGGACAGCCCCCGCAAGGTGGCGTAGTAGCGTTCCCACTCACCCACCCATTGCACAGCGCGTTCACCATCAAAATCATGGGCTTCGGAGAGGTCCTGCCCCGCCGAAAAAGCACGGTCCCCCGCGCCGGTCATGATCACTGCCTTGATCGACGCGTCGGCGTCATAAGCCAGCAAGGCGTCGATGATTTCGTCACGCATGGCGGTGGTCCATGCATTCAAGACTGCCGGGCGATTGAGGGTGATAACTGCCACGGAACCTTGAGTTTCTAGCACA
Organism: Pseudomonas sp. RA_35y_Pfl2_P32; assembly: GCF_963970735.1. Classification (NCBI taxonomy): domain Bacteria; kingdom Pseudomonadati; phylum Pseudomonadota; class Gammaproteobacteria; order Pseudomonadales; family Pseudomonadaceae; genus Pseudomonas; species Pseudomonas sp. RA_35y_Pfl2_P32. The sequence goes on along the minus strand of NZ_CAXAQF010000033.1, from coordinate 10,255 downwards.
ATGTTTGACATGGTTATCTCTATGCAATAGTTGATGTCTAATTACGATATAACCATATTGATTTACCCGCAAGCGGAAAGATCGCGCTCGCGGCTGCTTGGCGCAAGGTTGGGGAATCAGGGGGATGAGTCTGGGGGGTCGGCTGTTGCAGACCGGGTGCTGCAGATGTTGGGGCCAGGACAGTCGGCCTGCCCTGCCCCCAGTTGACGCGGGTTAACCCTTGATCGCGGCCTCAATGGCGGCGACATCGATTTTGCCCATCTCCATCATTGCCGCGAAGGCGCGTTTGGCTACCGTTCGATCGGGGTGAGTGAAGGCCGCCGTGAGCACCCGCGGGGTGATCTGCCACGACAGCCCCCAGCGGTCCTTGCACCAGCCGCAGGCGCTGGCCTCGCCGCCGTTGCCGACAATCGCGTCCCACAGGCGGTCGGTTTCGGCCTGATCGTCAGTCGCGACCTGGAACGAAAACGCCTCGTTATGCTTGAACGCCGGCCCGCCGTTCAATCCCAGGCAAGGGATGCCCATCACATTGAACTCCACCGTCAACACATCACCCTGCTTGCCCGCCGGGTAGTCGCCGGGCGCGCGATGCACAGCGCCCACCGTGCTGTCCGGGAAGGTCTTGGCGTAGAAGGTCGCCGCGTCCAGGGCATCGCCGTTGAACCACAGACAGATCGTATTTTTGCTGACCATTTTGCGTCTCCAGAATTGACACAGACCGGTTCATTCTAGCTGCACCGCTCATCGCCCCATGGCAGCATGGCGATTTACCCAGGATCAGGAAGATCATGCTTATTCGACTGACGCACACCCACGACTGGAAGCTGTTGAAGCACACCCGTCTCGCTGCATTGCTAGACGCGCCCAGCGCCTTCGGCGTGAGCTACCAGAGTGCCGCCCAGTCCAGCGACGAGCAGTGGCAGGAACGCGCCGACTCCACCAGCGGCACCACGTTCTGGCTGGCCCTCGAGGACGACCGTGCGCTGGGCATGATCGGTGCCGCGCTCAGCGACCAGGGGCGCTACAACCTGATCGGCATGTGGGTGGATGCCAGCGCCCGGGGCAGTGGCATCGCCAGCCAACTGGTGGACGCGGTGAAAACCCGCGCACTGGAACAAAGCCATGGGCGGGTGTTCCTCGATGTCGCACCGGACAACCGCCGCGCGGCGAATTTCTACCTCAAGCAGGGTTTCGTCTTCATCGATGAGTGGGAACCCTTGGCCAGTCATCCGCAGATTCTGGTCCAGACCATGATCTGGCAGGCAAGCCACTGAAATTCACGGTAAAAAACCGCTTTGGCATGTGTTTCCCGGAGGCTGCATGGCGTCGCAGTTCTTTACTGCCCGCCCCCTTTTCGTCTGGAGTTCGCCCGATGCCCGCGTCCAAATCCTTGCCCACTGCATTACTGGGCCTGGGCCTGGCCCTGGTCTGTCCGGCCGTGGCCGAGGCGCAAGGCCTGGAGTTGGGCCAGGTGCTGATCGGTGCCGAGGAGCGCAGCGGCGAAGAGGCGTCGGTGGAAGAAGCCAAGGCCCGGCTGGCCGAGGTGCCCGGTGGCAGCAACGTGGTTGACATGCGCCGCCCGCTCCAGGGCCGGGTAGCCAGCAACCAGGATGTGCTGGCCTATCAGCCCGGGATCTATGCCCAGTCCGCGGGCAACGAAGGGGTCAAGATCTCGATCCGTGGCTCGGGGATCAACCGTGCTCCGGGTGCCCACGCCTCGGGACTGTACGCCATGCTCGACGGCCTGCCCCTGACCGGTCCCGGCGGTACCCCCTATGAACTGCTCGAACCGCTGTGGCTCAACCACGTGGAAGTGCTGCGCGGCGCCAACGGTTTCGACCGGGGCGCCCTGGCCCTGGGTGGCGCCATCGACTACGTCAGCCACACCGGCTATGACTCACCGCTGTTGCAGGTGCGCTACGGGATGGGCAGCCACGGCTACCAGCAGCGCCAGGTCAGCTCCGGCCGGGTGCTGGGCGACGTCGACTACTACCTGGCCGTGACCGACGCCCGCTCCGATGGCTACCAGGATCACACCGCCAGCGACAGCCAGGGGTTCATCGCCAACGTCGGCTACCGCTTCAACCCGAACCTGGAAACCCGCTTCTACCTGCGCTACCGCCAGACCGACAACGACCTGGCCGGGCGCGTCAGCAAGTACTCGATCGAGCACGACCCACGGGCCGCCAACCCCGCGTACGTGGCGCGTGACGATCGCCGCGAGCAACCGGGCAGCACCTTCATCGGCAACAAGACCACCTACTACATCAACGACGACTCGAGCATCCAGACCGGCCTGGTCTACCACGACTACCCGATGGACCTGCGCGAAGGACCGAACCGCCTGAAAGTCGCCTACAGCGATGTCAGCGGCACCTTCGACTACAAGCGCCGCGACACCCTCTGGGGCCTGGAAAGCCAGAGCACCCTGGGCCTGCGCACCACCCAACACCTGCCCAACGCCGGCGCCAGCGAAGAAGTGCGCATCCCCACCGGCAATACCTCAGGCTACGCCCCGGGCACGCCGATGCGCGACTTCACCTACCAGGGTTCGGACTCCGTGCTGCACGCCGGCAACGACCTGGAAATCGCCGACGACCTGTGGCTGACCACCGGCCTCGCCGCCCTCTACACCCGCCGGGAAAGCGCCGTCACCTACCCCGAGGAAGGCGGCAAGACCAGCCAACACGACTGGGACTACGCCGCCCGCCTGGGCCTGCGCTACCAGTTGACGCCCGGTGTGCAAGTGTTCGGCAACCTCAGCCGCTCGGTGGAAGCGCCCCACCCCTGGTCGCTGATCTACAGCTCCAACATTCGTTTTCCCCAAGGCAGCGGTCCCGCCACCGGCACCCAGCGCGACCCGATCGAACTGCACAACCAGACCGCCACCACCCTCGAACTCGGCGGGCGCGGCGATGCCGCCCTCGGACAATGGAGCCTGTCCTGGTACTACGCCCAGGTCCGCCATGAACTGCTCTCCGTCCTGCCGGACGCCAACGCCGTCACCCCCTACGAACTCAACGCCAGCCCCACCGTGCACCAAGGCGTAGAAGCCAGCCTGCAAAGCACCCTCTGGGCATCGCCAACCGGCGAGCAACTGAGCCTGCGCCAGAGCTACACCTTCAGCGACTTCCACTACCGCGACGACGATCACTTCGACGACAACCGCCTGCCCGGCCTGCCGATGCACTACTACCAGGGCGAACTGCGCTACGACTGGCCCCTGGGCTTCTTCGCCGCCCTCAACACCCAGTTGGTCTCCAAAGTCGCCGTCGACTACGCCAACAGCGAATACGCCGACCCCTACGCCCTCTTCGGCGCCACCCTGGGCTACAACGCCCCCAAGGGCGACTGGCAAACCTGGCTGGACTTGCGCAATTTGACGGATAAGCGGTATGCGGCGACGGTTACGCCGGGGTATGACGATAGGGGGCTGGATGCGGCACGGTCGACACCTGGGGAGGGGTTTGGGGTTTATGCGGGGGTTTCTTGGAGTTTGCGGTGAGGGACAGGGCTGGGAAGGACTGGTGGGTGTGCTGATTTTTTAGCAGGGGGGGTGTTGATGGGGAGGCCGCTGTCGGCCGATTGTGTTGAAAAAGTCGACTTGTGTTTCTACGGCAGAAAAGTACGCGGTCGAGATTGAAATTCATGCGTTGCGCAGAGGGGTAAAAGGCTCAGATTTGACGTAGCGGTGTGCAAAAATGGCATTTTCACCGTTCAATAAATGGGTAGCTCGGCCGGGTCGACTTTTTCAACAGAGTTGGCCAAAAGCGGTCTATCGTCCGCTGACATCTTTATGGACAACACGATGTATTTCCCATCCGCGGCTACGACCAGTTTAATGGTGCGAGCCGACACAGCGCTCAACCTGGATCGTCCTCAGGATCGAAGTCGCCGTATTTGACAGTAAGTGCCGCCCACGCCGCTAAGAGCTGCCGCTGATGCTCAACGACCTCATCCCACTCAGGGTTACATCCTTTGTTCTCCCTCAATAGCCGACGCAAAGCTTCCGTGGCTTGCTCGTAAGCACGATGGACCTCAATGGCTTCCTTTAAAAACGCTTCTCGCCGGCGCAATAAAAATCTCCAGAAAAAGAAGGTTTTTATGAGGAGGTTGCAACAATTCAGCTGACAAACGGAGCATTGCCAGAGGCTGCCCCTGATGGGAAATTTATATACGTGTCCCAGCTTTCGTAGGCATCGTGCTGCCTCTTGATTGCAGCGTCCCATTCGGGACCTGAAACACATCTGGCTGAGACCAGCATCATCATTCCCATCGTTGCAGCGTCCAGTTCTATTAAGAGTTTATGTGACTCGATTCTGAAGTCGTCGATAGATGCCATAGCCTTTGCCTTTGGCAGACCTCACCGCCATTGAGGAACTGATGTTCCTCGCACGGTCGACTGCAGCGGTAGGGGAATAGTTCACACTGGCTTGATCGCCGACAACCTGCTCGGTGATGACTGAGATCACGACAAGCAGCATCAGTTCTAACGGTCATTTCGCGCCCTCATCATGACATCCGCTTTGGGTCGGAAAATGCCTTGCTGACATGCAACAATCGGCCAAATTCATCAGGTGCGCAGAAAGATAGAGGCGACCCGAGGCAAGCCAATAGCTGACCTCGGATCGCAAAGAACTAGGCCGAGAAACCACCATCAATCGTCAGGCTGGCACCGGTGATGTAGCTTGCTTCTGGGCCTGCCAGATAGGCGACGAAGCCGGCAATTTCCTCTGCCTTGCCGTAGCGATCAAGTGCCATCAGACCTTTCAGATACTCAGCGCCCTCGCCATCGGCCGGGTTCATCTCGGTATCAACCGGGCCAGGTTGCACGTTGTTCACGGTGATGCAGCGCGGGCCTAGGTCCCGGGCCATGCCTTTGGCCAAGCCGATCAGTGCAGACTTGCTCATGGCGTACACGGCACCGCCGGCAACCGGGATGCGCTCGGCGTTGGTGCTGCCTATATTGATGATGCGCCCGCTGTCGACCATATGTTTGGCAGCTTCCTGACTGGCGACAAATACACTGCGCACGTTGACCGCCAGGGTGTGGTCAAGTTGCTCCAGGGTGAGTTCCTCAGTACTGCCCCAGGCCAACACACCGGCGTTGTTGACCAAAATATCCAGGCCACCGAAGTGCTCGACTGCCGTGCGAATGGCCTTCTGAACAGCTGTGGCATCAGCACTGTCAGCCTGGAGGGCAAGGGCCTCACCACTCGCTGCAATCACTTCACGAGTCAAAGCATTGGCCCGCTCGGCAGACGATACATAGGTGAAAGCCACTTTTGCGCCTTCACGAGCCAGACGTTTGACGATGGCTGCGCCTATGCCACGGGAGCCGCCTTGGACGAAAGCCACTTTTCCTTGCAGAGTTTGGGACGAGGTCATGGTGTATCTCCGTTGTAAGAAATTAAGTCAGTCTGACTTGTGTATCAGCACTCTATTGCCACGTGTCTGGGCTCGCTTATCCATGGCTTTTAGATCAGTAACCTAGCCCTAGTCTGCTTCAGTTCATACGGGCGTACCGAACTATTCGCCATCAACTACTCCCTGGCTGCAGCTGCGACGGCTGACTGGCATCGTAGTGACTAGGAGCAGGAAACCAAATACCACCCTTACCCGGCAACATGCCCATGGGGGCGAACTCGGTAACGCCGATGCCAAAGGCACCAATGGCGAGTGCGACAAGTGGTGGATTGATGCGCATGGAAGGCTCCTTATCTGTGCCGCTAATGCTACGATCCAGCCTTTTCAAGCGGTAGATAGCATTTCTGGTAATCACCTTTGCGCAAGGGGCACAAATGGACTTCAGCGGTAAGTCAGGTGAAATGGCCGTGTTCGCCACCGTGGCGCAGGAAGGCAGCCTGTCGGCCGCCTCGCGTGCATTGGGGCTGACACCCTCGGCGGTCAGTCGGATCATCGCGCGTACCGAACACCGTCTGGGTACCCGCCTGCTGTTGCGAACCACCTGAGCGATCACCTTCACCGCAGAGGGTGAGGCTTTCCTGCGCGGCGCCCGACGCATCCTGGCCGAGGTCGAAGAAGCCATCGCCGACCAGGGCGTACCCAGGGGCCGATTGTGTTGAAAATGTCGACCCGGCCGAGCTACCCATTTATCGAACGGTGAAAATGCCATTTTTGCACACCGCTACGTCAAATCTGAGCCTTGACCCCTCTGCGCAACGCACGAATTTCAATCTCGAACGCGTACTTTTCTGCCGTAGAAACAGAAGTCGACTTTTTCAACAGAATCGGCCAAAAGCGGACATTCACCCAGTTGGCTTCGCGCCGCTCCTAGTACACAGAGAAGTGAATAGTCACATCGCCCCGGCCTAGAGCTTCGGCTAGCTCATTGGGGCTATCGACACGACCAATTCGGGTGTAGGAGTAGGTTGACTCGAACGTCCGGTAGAAAATCACCAGCGTATCCCTGCCGTACAGCATCAGATCACCATTGCGGATCGTGCCGGGCCTTACTGCGCGGGTTGGTAGCCGCTGCGGCAGGCTTGCATGTTTCTCGTTGGCGTTGAGCTCGCTCAAGTCCAGGGTAAGGGGTAACAGCTGTGCAAGTGCCAGTGAGGTCTCGCTATCGTCCAGGGTGATTGCGAAGCGCTGTTCGCCAACGGTCATCCACATACGATCCTCCTTCAGAGTCGTCTGCGCGAATGCGCAGCCACTCAGCATTGACAGCAGGCATAGCCGGACGCCCGAGAGGCAGAAATAGTGGCTGAGCTTATTCATCTTGAAGACTCCCACCTCAACCTGGCTGCCCCGGCTGCGCATGCATGGCCAGAACGGTCAGGGCTGCGCCAAGCAGCAGAATGACTGCACTTGCAGTAAAGGTGCTCTGGTAGCCGCTGTGGTCTAACAGCCAGCCACCAAATGTTGAGCCCGATGCAATGGCAAACTGCACCACTGCCACCATCAGCCCACCACCTACCTCGGCATCATTGGGCATCGCTTGTGCAATCCAGCTCCACCAGCCAACAGGCGCTGCCGTGGCCATCAGCCCCCACAGGCCCAGTAATATCACCACCGGAACGACCCAGCTACCGGCAGGGATCAGCGTGAGGGCAATGACCGCCATCAGCACTGGAATAGTGATCAACGTGCGATACAAGCCCTTTTTTAGCAATGAGCCGATCAACAGCGTTCCACCCAAACCGGCTACGCCAATGACCAGCAGGATCAATGACAAGGTGGTGGCATGGACCAAGGTCACCGTTTCGAGAAAGGGCCGGAGGTAGGTGAACAGAGCAAACTGCCCCATGAAGAAGGCACCGCAAGCCACCATGCCTAAAGCCACAGAGCGAGTCCCGAGCAGCCTGAAAACACTGGGTGCAGCACTCTTTTGCACCTGGGCCTTCATGCTCGGCAGGCTGAGCCACTGCCAGACCAGTGCGACGACCGCCACCGGCACGAGGCAGAGAAACGCCCCACGCCAACCGATAACCGAGCCAAGGTAGCTGCCCAGCGGCGCCGCTATCACCGTGGCCAGGGCGTTGCCACCGTTGAAGATGGCCAGCGCCTTGGGCACCTGATCATCGGGCACCAGGCGCATGGCCGTGGCCGCCGACATTGACCAGAAGCCACCGATGACCACGCCTAGCAACGCTCGCCCCAGCATGTAGAAGGTAAAGCTCGGCGCGATCGCTACCACGGCGCAAGAGACCGCCATCAGGCCCGTCAGGATGAGCAGGAGCGCTTTGCGATCCATGCTCCCGGCCAGCCAACTGATCGAAAGGCTGGTCAGCACAGCGAACGCACCGGAAATGGCGATACCTTGCCCTGCAACGCCTTCGCTGACCTTGAGATCCGTTGCCAGTGGCGTTAGCAGACTGACGGGCATGAACTCCGAGGCGATCAGAGCAAAGACGCAGAGCGTCATCGCCAAGACCCCACCCCAGTGACTGGGGCGGGAAAGCGGCTGGTCGGTGGCGCGTGGGGGGGAGGAAAGTTGGGTAGTCATGGTACCTGCCTAGCCGATCACTTGAGACCGTTCTGGAAGAACTGGGTGAGCTTGTCGAAAGGAATCAGATTCACCCCGTCATACAGGTCGACGTGCCCGGCGTTGGGGACGATGTAAAGCTCCTTGGGTTCGCCCGCCAAGCGCAAGGCTTCTTCACTGAACTCGCGCGAGTGAGCGTTCTCGCCGGCGATAAAGAGCATCGGGCGCGGGGAGATCGTCTCGATATCCGCGAACGGATAGAAGTTCATGAACTTAATATTGCTGGTCAGCGTTGGGTGAGTGGTCAACTCGGGGCTGGAGCCCGCCGGGGTGAACTCGCCTCGCGGAGTGCGATAGAAATCGAAGAACTCACGCTGGATCGGGTGGGTATCGTCCGTCAGCTCATGTACGGTGCCGCCGGTGTACTGAATCTTGCCGCCGGTGAACTCCACGTAACGCTGCTCGGCTGCGGCGGCGATTGCCTGCTTGCGCTGTTCCAGCGTTTGCGAATGCTTGAGGCCGTTGCGATTGGCAGCACCCATGTCATACATGCTGACTGTTGCAATCGCCTTCATACGCGGGTCGATCTTGGCCGCACTGATGACGAAGCTGCCGCTGCCACAGATGCCCAGCACACCGATGCGCTGCCGATCCACGAAAGCTTGGGTACCGAGATAATCGACAGCCGCACTGAAGACTTCCGCATACATGTCGGGGAGAACCGCGTTGCGCGGGCTGCCCTCGCTCTCGCCCCAGAACGACAAGTCCAGCGCCAGGGTAACGAAGCCTTGCTCCGCCAGTTTCTGGGCATACATGTTGGAACTCTGCTCCTTCACCGCGCCCATGGGATGGCCAACGATGATAGCCGGGCTTCGTGCAGACTTACCTAAGCTCTTGGGGATGAACAGATTGCCCACCACCTTCATCTGGTACTGGTTGTTGAAGCTAACCTTTTCCATAGTCACCTTTTCGCTCTTGAAAAAGTTGTCTGTGCCGTTGGACATGTCGGCCCCTAAAACGGTGAATGAGCTGAGCAGAAGGCCCAGGGCTGCAAGAAATCTATTCATGAGATCGTCCTCTTCACGGGTTGAACATCAATCGCCGAGCTGTCTCTGGCGATTGCATGGGCCCGCTCGCGGGAGAAGACGCAAGGGGGACAGGAGGCATTGTCGTAAAAGAATCAGACTTTGATTAGCTAATGAATGCTTAAAGCCGCTATAACCTCTGCTACTCAATCAGAGGATGGGCACATGCCTCGGCATAACTTCAACGACCTTCAGGCCTTCGTGACAGTGGCTCGCGAAGGCAGCTTCACGCGCGCAGCAGCGCACCTGGGCGTTACCCAATCGGCAGTCAGTCAGGTGGTGTCTGGGCTGGAGGCACGGCTAAAGATTCGCCTGCTCACCCGCACCACCCGCAGTGTTTCGATGACGGCTGCTGGTGAACGGTTAATGGAGGCTATCGGCCACCGCTTCGATGAAATCGAAGCCGAACTGGATGCCTTGACCGAGCTGCGCGACAAACCGGCGGGCAAGGTGCGTATCACCTGTGGTGACAACATCATCAAGACGACCTTGCTGCCCAAGCTAATACCCGTCTTGGAGGCCTATCCAGATATCAAGCTCGAATTCGATATCAACTACGGCTTCCGTGACATCGTGGCCGAGCGTTTCGATGCTGGCGTGCGCTTCAGCGGGACGGTGGCTCAGGACATGATAGCGGTGCCCATCGGCGGCGATCTGCGCATGGCAGCAGTGGCTGCCCCCAGCTATTTCGCCGAGCACCCCATCCCCACGCACCCCAAAGATCTGGCTGCGCATCGCTGCATCGATATCCGCTTCCCAACTTATGGTGGAGTGGATGCTTGGGAGTTCGAGCGCAAAGGCAAAAAGCTTAGAGTGAGGGTCGAAGGGCAACTGGTGTTCAACACCACGACCCATATTGCGGACGCAGCCGTCGGCGGCGTGGGAATCGCCTATCTACCCGAAGACGAGTTCACCCCCCACCTTGAGGAGGGCCGGCTGATTCGTGTGCTGGAGGACTGGTGCGAGCCGTTTTCCGGCTATCACCTCTTCTATCCCAGTCGTAGACAACCTTCGCCAGCTTTCGCTCTCGTGCTCGAGGCGTTGCGAGTAACGAGGTAGGGCCAGAACGACGGATTTGTTCACACCTTGTCTTCGATGACCGTATATGGACTCCTCCTCATTGCAAGCCCCTTCGCTTTGGCCCCCGTGCCGACTGCACACGTATATTCGGCCTCTGACTTTGGCATCGATTCGATGCAGGGCCATGATGGGCTATTCGCGC